>NZ_BOSG01000003.1:331877-663754 GCF_018403225.1 Paenibacillus sp. J23TS9
ACGACGCAGCTCGCCAAACGTACGGCCGAGGGAAACCTGCCGCAGCTCCTTCTGGCCTTCCCAGTAGACAAGCCCGATAACGATGAGCGGAATCAGCAACCGAACCGCTTTAATCCGGTATATGGAAGCCAGAATGCGGAATATTTTGTACCGCTCCAGCCTTTCCTTCATGCCATGCACCCTTTCACTTGTAAAGATTGGAATTTAAGTCCCTTATTATCCTAACATAAAGCTTGGCCGATACAAATATTTAAAACAAAAGCCAGCCCGGTTGAGAATCATCGGCTGGCTTTTGTACATTATACCTTATACCTTAGGGCAGTTTACTTGGACATAGACAGTTCTCTGTCCCAATGACGGTGCATGGCAATCGCGTCCACCAGCTTTTGACCGAAGTCTTGACCGCTTTCTGCATCGCTGCTGATGATAAGTCCGGTGTCCGTGAGCGATATTTCCAGATTCCCTACAGGTTGATCCGGACTCGCGACATGGATGCCCGCTGTACCCAGCAATCCCAGTGCCTTGCCTGCTGCGCCGATTGTTTTGAAATGGTTATAGGCTTCTATAATGAAGTTAACCGCTTCGCGGATCATGCCAATCTGTGCAATACTCTCCTCACCGCCGGCTATATATACAGCGTCGTACAAGACGGAGTCAGCCGTCAGGAATGTTTGCTTCACCTGCTGTTGATCTCCTTCTGTACCCGTAATCATGCCCAAATGTTCACTGATAATTTCAGCCGTTACCCCAGCTCCCTGAAGCGCTGCCAATACCGCCTTCATTTCAGCGGAATCAAAGCCGTTTGCGGCAAGCACAGCAATTTTGCGGGTCGCGGCAGATTTGGCCGTATTCAGCTGGCTCAGCGCCGGCGATAACAAAGTAACACTCTCACGGACTTCTTCTGTTGGCGCCTTCGGTGCCTCTGCTCCGATACCGAGAGCCACCTGCTCAGCCAAAATCAGATCCACATTGCTGAGATTGTTGACCATTTGCTGCTGAATGCTCTTGGTCTGCACCTTCCCCAGCTCAAAACGGAAGGCCTTGATCATATGCTTCTGCTCCACATCGGACATGCTGTTCCAGAACAGCTTGGCCTGGCTGTAATGATCCTTGAAGCTGTCACTGCGGGCGCGTACCTTGCGGCCCTCCACCTTTTCCTGATAATGTACATATCCGCCTTCCTGCTCGGTGGCCTCGTGCGGATCGTTATTATTCAGGGAGTTTTTGTGGTAGCTCGTTTGGCCCTGGTTGATCGTCATCCGGTGCATCCCGTCGCGTTGGTTATTGTGTACCGGTGCCAATGGACGGTTAATCGGGATTTCATGGAAGTTTGGTCCGCCGAGGCGGGACAGCTGTGTGTCTGTATAGGAGAACAAACGGCCCTGCAGCAGCGGGTCATTACTGAAATCGATGCCAGGCACCACATGTCCCACATGGAACGCAATCTGCTCGGTTTCCGCAAAGAAATTATCCACATTGCGGTTCAGCGTCATTTTACCAATCCGGCGTACCGGAATGAGCTCCTCAGGCCACAGCTTGGTCGGATCCAGAATATCAAAATCGAAGTTGAATTCCTCATCCTCACGGATGATCTGCACGCCGAACTCAAACTCCGGATAATTGCCCATCTCAATGGCTTCGGACAAATCGCGGCGGTTGAAATCCGGGTCTTTACCGGCTATTTTCTGCGCTTCATCCCATACCAGAGAATGCACGCCAAGCAGCGGTTTCCAGTGGAATTTAACAAAATGGGCTTCTCCCTTCTCGTTCACAAACCGGAAGGTATGAACGCCGAAGCCCTCCATCATCCGGAAGCTGCGTGGAATCGCGCGATCTGACATGGCCCACATGATCATATGTGTCGATTCTGTATTGTTCGCGATGAAATCCCAGTGTGTGTCATGCGCTGTGGAGGCCTGCGGAATTTCGTTATGAGGCTCCGGCTTGACCGCATGAACAAAATCAGGGAATTTCATGGCATCCTGTATGAAAAAGACCGGCATGTTATTGCCCACCAGGTCAAAGTTTCCTTCTTCGGTATAGAACTTGGTTGCAAAGCCTCTGACATCACGTACCGTATCTGCGGAGCCTCTCGAACCTGCCACGGTTGAGAAACGGACAAACACTGGAGTTTTTGCGGTTGGATCCTGCAGAAACTTAGCTTTGGTAAACTCGGCCATCGGCTCATAGACCTGAAAATAACCGTGCGCGCCAAAACCTCTGGCATGGACAATCCGCTCAGGAATCCGTTCATGGTCAAAATGGGTCATTTTTTCTCTGAATTGAAAGTCTTCCATCAGGGTTGGACCTCGGTCCCCCGCCTTTAGCGAATGCTCATCATCCGTAATGCGTAACCCTTGATTGGTCGTCATTTTCTGACCGGAGTCATTCACGCTAAAATCTTTCAGCTGCTCTTTCTTGCTCTCTTCATTGATGTTCATATTATCCCGATCTTTATTCATGAAGTTCATTCCCTCCTGTTCTTATGTACGGCTCTGTGTCCGAATATGAATACACACGGTATTACCCTTCTGGATATCGCATTAAACGAAGCTTACGGAAACAGAAATATATCCCTGATGCTCGCATCCTTTTTTAACCAAGTCATATTTTCCGAAAGTATATTTACATTTCTATAAAAATAGATATAATAAAGCACATGGATATATTATTAACGATCAAAGCGTTATCTAACGAGACCCGGTTCAACATTCTGGAGTGGCTGAAACATCCGGAGAATCATTTTGGTCCGCAGGAGCATATGCCAGCAACCTGTGATTTTAAGGGCGGGATATGCGTCGGATCGGTATCGGAGAAAACCGGCCTCGCCCAATCCGTTGTTTCCGGCTATCTGGTCAAGTTGCAGAAGGCAGGCTTGTTGGAGTCCCGCCGCTCGGGACAGTGGACTTATTACAGACGTGATGAGGAGGGTATTAACCGCTTTATCGAACAACTCAAGAAAGAGCTTTAGGCTTAAACGCATAACCATACGCAATTAAGCAAAAGCTCTTTCTTTTGATCATATATATCTATTTTTATGGAAATATAGAAAAGTAAAAAATTAAACATATTGGAGGATTCCATACATGAGTCAACAAAAACAGGATGTCCGTTCTACAGCTTCATTATTCCAGCCTTATACTTTGGGTAACTTAAACCTGCAATCCAAAATCGTGATGGCGCCGATGACCCGCGGTTTCTCCCCGAACGGAGTACCGGGAGCGAACGTCGCTGCTTACTATCGCCGCCGCGCCGAGAACGGCGTCGGCCTGATCATCACGGAAGGCACGGCAATTGACCATCCGGCGGCAGTCGAAAGTCCGAGCATACCGAACTTCCACGGTGAAGCAGCCTTGAACGGCTGGGCCGAAGTAGTGAAGCAGGTCCATGAAGCCGGCGGCAAAATCATGCCGCAAATTTGGCATGTCGGCATGACGCGTGCTGTCGGCTCCGAGCCGAACCCGGAAGCGCTGCCGATCGGCCCGTCCGGGCTTGACCTGAACGGCAACAAGGTGACCGAGCCGATGACGGTGGATGAGATTCACTACGTCGTCAAAGCCTATGCCGATGCAGCCGCCAATGCCAAACGGATCGGCTTTGATGGCGTGGAAATCCACGGCGCCCACGGATATCTGATCGACCAATTCCTGTGGGAAACCACCAATCAGCGGACTGACGAATACGGCGGCGACATGATGAAGCGTGCCCGGTTCGCGATCGAAGTCGTTCAAGCCGTCCGTGCGGCAGTGGGTCCGGACTTTCCGGTTGCGCTGCGTCTCTCCCAGTGGAAAACGACCAAGTATGACGCGAAACTGGCAGATACACCGGAAAAATTGAAGGAGCTGCTTACCGCCTTGTCCGATGCGGGCGTTGATATATTCCACTGCTCCACGCGTCGCTTTTGGGAACCGGAATTCGAAGGCTCCGATCTGAACTTTGCCGGATGGGCGAAGAAGCTTACAGGAAAAACCGTTATTACGGTAGGCTCCGTAGGTCTTGACGAAGCCTTCACCAGCCTCTTCACCGACGGTACGGGCGCAGGCAAGAAGGATATAGACGACCTGCTGGAACGTCTGGAGAAAAATGAGTTTGATCTGGTTGCGGTCGGCCGTGCACTGCTCGCTGATCCTGCCTGGGCCACCAAAGTACGCGAAGGGCGTTTCGATGATCTCCAGCCGTTCACACCGGATGCGCTGAAAACATTGGTTTAATGTGACTGACCGAATCCCCTCCGGGACAGTTCAGCATTAGATCTTGATATACGAAAGGACCGGGAAGAGCCTGCAGCTCTTTCCCGGTCCTTTTTTGCCGTTAACGTACAGCTATCATTTATTTGCGTGAATCCTTGCTGCTGACATGCGCAACCTGCATGCGTTCAGCACGCCGCTGCTGCATCTTCTCAGGCAGCACAATCAGTGCCGGCACCAGCATTGGCAGCAGGATAAAGCAGAGCACGATGAGACCCACGCCAACAGCAGATGCCAGCTCGATAAGCAGCACCAGGCCGGATGGGATCAGGGTTGCAAAGGTACCGCCCAGAATAACCATCGCGGAGATGATGACGCCACCCACGCTTTTCGCCGCTCTCACAATCGCATCACCCGGCGACATATCGCCATATTCACGGTAGCGCTCCATCAGGAAGATGCTGTAGTCAACACCTACCGCCACAATAATGATGAAGGAGAAGAATGGCACAAAGGATGACACTCCGTCCGCTCCAATGATATAGTTTGTGACCAGATTGGATGCACTCATCGCCACATAGTAGGACGCAACGAGCGAAAGTACGATAAAGACGGACGGCCAGAATGAACGAATGACGAACAGCAGAACGACAAACACGCTCACGATGACGATAATGGCCGTGCTATTGAAAGACTTGATCTGTTCCTTGTTCATATCATAGGTGGTTGAACTTGGACCAGCCGCCCCGTAGGTAGCTTTATCCAGTACCGTTCCCTTAAGACTGCTGGATACCGTATCATTGATCTTCTCAATGGTCTTCAGCGCAGCCGGGGAATAGGGATCATCCTTCAGAATGACAATCAGCTTCGTGATCTTCCGGTCCTTGGACATAAAATTGTCCTCTGCCTTCTTAAAGTCCCCGTTTTCCAAAGCCTCACGTGGAATAAAGAAGGTCTTCGAGCTGTTCAGCTGGGTTAGGAAATCACCTGTTTTGCCCAGTCCCTCGGAGATATCCCCGAGTCCGTTACCGCTCTTATCAATACCTTCCTTCAACTGCGACATACCGCCAGTCAGGCTTGAGAGACCGCCGATCAGCTGCTTCTGTACGCTTTGCACCTGACCTAGGGCGGCATTCAGCTTCTTCATATTCGCTTCAATTTCACGGCTGCCGCTGCTGCCCTGCTGAAGACCCTTCTGCAGCTCAGTCGCACCCTTTTGCAGTGCGGCAAGCCCGGTGGACATCTGCTTCTGTGCCGCTTCAATTTGCCCTAATCCACCAGCAGCCTCGCCGAGGGAGGAATTCAGCTTTGCATAATTCGCGTTCAGCTCCTGAAGCCCTCCGCCGAGCTGAGTCAAGCCGGATGCAAGACTCTCGCCGGTTGCCTTCAGCGTCGCATAATCGGGATCAGAAGCCAGCTCGCTATGCTTGGCTCCGAGTCCGGAAATCAGGCCGTTCATACCAGCCAAGCCCTGCTGAATTCCCGGAATTTGTCCGCTGATTTGCTTGTAGCCTGCTTCCATTGAGGTGTATCCCTTGGAGAGCTGCGACAGACCCGAACCGATCTTGCCTGTATTAGCGCTCACGGTATCCAGGCCGCTTTTCAGCCCAGCGATCCCTTTACTCAGTTCGCCGGCTCCTCCTGCACCCTTGCCAATACCCGCGGATACCTGCCCGAGCGCGGCGGTAATCTGGTCATAACCATTCTTCACCTGTCCGGTGCCGGTGACCAGCTGATTCGCGCTGGATGTATCCGGCGTGCTCAGCTTATCACCAATCTGATCCAGGCCGCTCTTGATCTGATCCACACCCTTTTGGGATGCCGAGATACCCTCCGTTACGGTCTCAGTCTGGTTGCTGATGTAAAAATCGTCAATCGGCTTCGCCTGCGGCTGCGTTACGCTGGCAACTGATTTTACTCCATCAACTGCCTTCAACTTATCCGTCAGCTTGTCGATAACGCCCAAGGTATCATTATTATCCATCGCCTTGTCGCCTTCAATGACCACGCTCGTCGGCAGCGCCTGCCCGCGGCTGAAGTGGTCAGCCACAATACTGAAGCCTTTGGTGGACGGATAGCTGTTACCAAGCTCCTTCAGCTGGTCGAAGGAAAGCTTCTGTCCGCTTGTAAGCAGTGCCGGAATCAGCAAAATCGCAATAATTACCGTAACAATAACCGGATGCTTAACGGAAACTGATGTCAGCTTTGCCCAGAATTTGCTCTCCTTATGGCCCGCTACCTTTTTCGAAGGCCAGAACAGCTTCGGCCCGAACACCTTCAGCATGAATGGTGTCAGCGTCAGCATTTGCAGCACCAGCACAACCGTACCAATCGCTACTACATTCGCTGACTTATAGATACCAAAGCTTGAGAAGCTGAGCCCGGCAAAAGCAATAAACACCGTTGCAATACTGTAAATAATCGTTTTACCCGCGGTTCTGTAGGATGCGATAATCGCCTCATCTACGGATCGTCCGTGGGATAATTCCTCCTTGAAACGATTAAACAGCAGAATATTGTAATCCGTGCCGATTCCGAACAAAATCAGCACCAGCAGCATCTGTGTCACACTCGTGACCGGAAAATTCAGCTTGTCGATAATTTGCGCTGCGATCCCCATCGAGACCAGGTAGGAGACGCCTACCGCAAGCAGGGAGACAAGCGGAATAACGACGGAGCGGAACATTACAATAAGTACAACCAGAATGAAGATAACGGTGAGTGCAGCACTCTTTTCCACTCCCGATACCGATGCCTTAAGATAGTCATTCTGGATAAAGTCCTCGCCGCTTAAGTAATAAGGGACATCGACATCCTTCAGTACATCTTTGAACTGGGTTTCGATATCATCCACGTTGCGTCCCATTTTATCCAGATTGAAGCTGACCATCAGCGTGGTGTTATCCTCTGAAACGAGAGAGGACTTGGCATCGGGAGTCGTAATCGGATCAATCAGCTGACTGAAGCCCAGCTCCGATTGATGCTGAACCATATTTTTGATACCGGATCCGATATGTTTCATATCCTCGTCCGTCAGCTTGCCTTCCCTGTGAAAAACGATAATATCGCTCGTTCCGCTCGTTCCGGTCATCTTGTTAAGCAGAGTTCCGGCGACCTTTGACGGGCTGTCTTCGGTCAGCGGGTCCTGGCCCCGCTCATGTAAAATGGCGTTCACATCCGGCTGAAATACGGTCAGCAGAACGGTTGCCACAAGCCATAGTGCCAGGATCGCCCAGCGCCATTTGATGATTTGCCGCATGTTCGTGATTTGCCTCCTCAGAGTTTTGTTAGTAAACATGTGTTCATTATTCAAACAAAAAAATAGAGCTACCCATCCATCATATAAAAATCGGGATGAATGTATTCCTCTGATCCAAGTGCCCTATGGCGCCCCAACTAGTTGGGACGCCGGCATCCCATGCCCAAATGATACAGATACACAAACTCATTCACGAGCCTTTTTACGGTCTCCCCATCCTCATTCTCTCTCAGGATCAGGCTAACGCCCTCCACCACGGTTCCCGCAAGCATCCGTGCACTTTGACGCTCGGAATCTTTAAGCTCTGCGGCATTTTGAGGGCCCGACGTAAATACATCCTCCAGGATCGTTACGATCAGTCCTACCATATGCTCTTTCACCTGGTCGTATTTTGAGCCTGCACTCCGGTTCAGCAAAATGGTCAGCTCCGCACTGTACTCCAAGAATAATGCGACAATCGTATCCTCCACCATATTCAGGTACTTCAAGCCCTTGTCCTCGCCGTTATAGCTGCGGTCCAGCTCCTTTTTCAAATCGAGGATATAGGCAACAATCTTTTCGTATACCGGACCTACCAACGCCTCGAACAGCTCTTCCTTATTCGTAAAATAACGGTAGATATTGCCGGTCGTGATTCCCGCAGATGCCGAAATACGGCGCATGGAGGCGCCGGTATAATCATGGGATTTGAATTCGTTCAGGGCAGCCCGAAGAATACTTTGACGGACATCTTCTTTCAATGTTTGCATAAATAAACACCTGTTTACTATTATTTTATAATCTTAATTATAATGCCTCTGCATCCTGTTGGCAAATCCTTGAGTTAGCCGCAGGGAAGCGCTTTATGCTACAATAAATTGTAAGGATTTAGCAATCGGAAATGGGGGGGCATTGATGGATAAACCTGCAGTTTCCTTGTTTTTTGGAGCCGGAGCCGAAGTTGGATACGGACTGCCATCGGGTGGCCAGTTCGCTTTGGACCTGTTTCGGATACCGGTCGATCAGGATAAGACCGATTTCAAAGACCAGCTGAAGGCGCTGGACAACACGTCGGCTTACGTCAGCAAGTGGCTCCCGGATGATTATTTGAAGAAACGCATTCATGTATTTGGCAAAAGCGACTATGAGGGCATTATCGCCTCCAGTCTGGAATACCGAAAAGATGATATTTTAGCCTATCTGGAACAGCTTGATCAGCATGTGCTCCGTCTTCTCCGTGCATGGGATGTGAGCGAGGACCATATCCGCCGTATCTTCCGTGACGAAACCAGCCTCGAACTGGGCCAGATCCTTTACGGACAAGCCGTTAAGCTGAACAGCCGTCTGGCGGAGAGTGTCGGGTTATTCAACTCGGTCTTCTTCTCCGCCTGGCTGAAGCTGCTGGAGCTGCATCCCGAGCAGACTCATCTTCAGCATGGTGTACGAGCCATCCTCGAGCTGCTTGTCGGCGCTTGCGGACAGCGGCTGGTCGCCAAGCTGAACGAGGAAGTATTCGAGTCTGCGCCGGACAAGCTGTCCGTATTTGATGATCTCTCCGGCATATTCAGTCTCAACTACCACAGCGTCGGACAGACCGGTATGGACATCGTGCTTGGGGAACCGGCACAGCCCGTGACGGAGGAGAACACGCCGGTAGAGATAATGACTGCCCTCTGCCGCACGGTGCTGGAGGATATTTATTCACGCACGCTGGATTACCAGGCACTGGTCGACAGCCACTTCCGCTATCTGTACAATCCGAAGGCACACTGGGCCCGCTTCACACGGATTGCCATCTTTCTGCGCACCGTGCGGAGGTATATCAGCAGTTCGGATGCCCATCTTATGGAGAGGCTCGCCGCAGGACCCGGGTATTATCATGATCTATCCGGGCTATCCAGCCTCGCGGATATCGCTTCCGTCGGCACGACCAATTACAACGGCTTTGCCCGTGAACTGGTGCATCAAGAGTTCCCTTCCATTCCCGTTTACTATTTGAACGGCTGCGTTGAAGAATACTATGATCCCTACTGCAACCTGATTCTGGAGCAGCCCACGGCAGAGGAACTCGCTGCATACCCGCGGCTGCTCGTGCCGCTGATCTTCACCCAGAGCGGAATCAAACCGCTGACTTCGATTACAATGTCCCGCCGCTATGTTGAGCTATATGACAGATTCGAGCAGTCGGATATTATCGCGATTATCGGCTACGGCTTTAACGGCGACGACGGCCATATCAATGGATTGTTCCGTTCGCTCGCGGAAGCGGGCAAGCGGCTTTCCATTTTCCATTATGGCCATGAGAGCCTGTCTGTCCTAAAGAGCGAGTATCAAACCAAGCTTCGCCTGTCCTCCTCGGACAATCTTGATATCTTCACTGTAGACAGCAGCCGGAATGTGGCGGGAGAACCATGGTGGAAGGCATTGCTTGAGAAGTACCAGTATATGCAGCCCGTCCTGACACCCCGAACTTGAAATCGTGGCAGCAGTAAGCACCGGAAAAGCCCTCATTCAATAGATTTGGAATACGCCGGACAGCCCCATAAACGGGGCCCGGCTTTTATATTTTCAATTCCTATTTTCATTCTGTTCTTATTTCAAAGCCCATATCTTCAATCATGGCGTGGTCAACGAAAATATCCTGCAAATCACCTGAAACATAAAAAATACCTGTCTCACGACAGGCCCTGCTCTTTCATTATGGAGGAGAGTTAAGCCTGGAAGCAGACCGATTCACCCCTTTGATCTATTGATAATTCCGGAAGTGTATGACGGAGAGAAAGACGGGGCCATGTGGGGATGTTTGTAGTTTTATTAGGGATTTGCTTCCTTCCATTCAGATTATCAAGAATAATACATGAATAAAACTAACTAAAGTTAGGTGTAGGCAAGAAATTCAGACTATTTCACATAAAAAAACCGCCCAATACCTTCAGGTATAGGCGGCTGTCACATGTCTCACGAATCAAATCAGGCATGCTCCACATCAATTTTATATTTTCTCTTCAAATAGTGGTGAATTCGTTTAAAATCCTCCGGCGTCAAATCCTTCAATTGCTTTTTCTGCGACTCATAACCCAGGATGACACCGATCGTTTGCGCGGCCAGGGCATTATTGGGCATAATTCTCGAAGTACCATAAGCCTTGATGTCAGCGCCGATATTTTTTCCCACCACGAGCACATTGTCGTATTCCTTCAATTGGAAGGAGCGAAGCGGTATACCGTAAGAATCAGGCACACCATAACTAATACCATGCGGAATGTTCACCGTACCCTGCAAATCAACCGGATAAGAACCGATGCTGACATTATCCCAGAACATTTTGCCGCTCATGACGTCTTCGTATTTTAACACATAGTCGGTCTCAAAGCGGTTGAAGTCACGAATGTAGAGATAGCCGGGATACCCGTTCATCTCTGCATTCTCAAACCCTGCCAAATGGGTACGCAGGTATTCCAAAATGCGGGGAGCCTCGACCCGCCCCTTCCGCAGCGCTTCATGGACCGAATCATCGCTGGATGGATCTACGTTATACATAATCAGACCGTTAATGATGACATGTCCGTTGCCCTGATTGGCTATGTTCAGTCCACGCAGCCGTAAGAGCTTCTCCGCAGGCGTATATTTACCCATAATATTGCTGAAGCCTACTGCAAAATTCCAGTCCACATAGGTGTTAGGACCGTACAGTTTCTGGACATTGGACAGCGGATAATGACTCAGAACATCCTTGTTCAGCTTTCGCCAGTCTACATTTTTATATTTCAGCATATAGGTTGCGCCCATATAATCAGGCTGATTGCTCTTCTCCACGACTTCCATGCCAGGGATACGCTTCTTGTGTTTCAGCTTGCCGGTCAAGGCATTAAAATCCGTATTTTCCACCCAATAGCCTGCTTCCAGCTTATAATCCTTTTGATCCCGGTCGGTATACATCAGCGACTGCATCATATGGCTTTCTCCCGCAGCAGCTTCATTCACTTTGCTAATTTTGATGCCACTTTTCAATGGTATATTTTCAATCAGCCTATTATAGTAATCCGTGAATTCATCCAAATCCCGAACCTTGCCTTTATTATATTTATGGAACAAATTTTTCATCTCGCCTTGTACGAGGCTTTTTCGTCCCTTGTTAAACGGTTCATCGAGAAAGAGCATCTCTCCCTGAATCAGCTCACCGCCGGGCTTTTCCCGCGGATCGAGAATCAATACGCTTAATCCGAGATTTTGAGCTTCTCTGGCTAAAAGTACCCCCTGCAATTCACTGCCAATGACTACAACATCATAGCGGCTGCACCCTTCTCCGCATGAGGCAGGCTGTGTGATCCGGGTTAAACCGTGAGGAATGAAAAATTGAAAAACGAGTGCGGATATCATGACAATCAACATTAGCTGCCATATTTTCTTTGAATGATGCACGGGCTATAATCAGCTCATTTCTTGTATAGTAAAAATTTTACGAAGTCTATTACGCCTATCTATTAGGTAAAGTCTATTAAATATAATTTCTATTTATTGCTTTTTATACTATAAACCACCTCCAATTCATATACAATATTTAACACTTCCTATGCATATAAACGGGACATCTTTTACATGAATTTTATTCACGGAAAATACTTATATGTATAACGGATCGCAATCTGTTTCCATATTCATAAAAAAAACCGTCCTAATAAGGACGGTCTACTCCATGAAAAAGTTACCTAATCATTAAAAATTATCAATTTTACGTAAAACTATCATCTTATGCCCGCTAGATTCGCTTGCGGATGATTCTCCCGAAAACAGCCAAAACCGGCAGCATCAAAATTCCTGCAGACAGAATGGAAGCCCGGATGGAAAACCGGCTGCCAATCCAACCGACCACAGGTCCGCCTGCGGTTTGGCCGAGTGCATCTGACTGGCTCACCATGGACAGCACTGTTGCGCGCGTTTTGCTTTCCAGATTCATATTTAGCCAGGTGCCATAAACCGGCTCGCTGATCGATACGGAAGCACCGGCGATCAGTACGGAAACAATAGCCCAGGCAAAATTTGGAGCCACAGCCAGTGACAGGATCGCCGCAACGCGGATCATGGTAAGCAGAAGCATCGCGGTGGATACCTTTCGTTCATTTTTCATATCAATCCATTTCTCGGCCAGCCGGACGCCTCCCAGCCCAAGCAGCGTTGCCGCTGCAGAAACCACACCGAACCAGACAGCCATGGACACAGGCAGATCCGGCAAGCCGATGCCCCTGATGAGAAAAGGCTGCCACAAGCGGTCATACCCTTCGGAGGCAGCTCCGCTGAACAGAGTAACCGCAATGATAACCCCAAGCAGCGGATGCTTACGCACGACCTTGGCCCCGCTGAGCCATGTACCCGTCATCCGCTTGAAATGTGAAGCCTGTGGAGCATGCTCCTGGCGCTTAAACTTGGTTTCCTTCATGACTATCAGAAGCAGCACACCCAGCATGGCGTACAGCATTCCCCCTATCAGGTAGGGCAGGTTGGGAGTGATCATCGACAGCCCCACGCTGCAGCCTATGCCCAGAAGCGATGCGATTAACGACAGCCGCTGGGACTGCATCAGAATCGCCCCCGCCTGCTCCTCGCCAGCTTCATCTACGACCCAAGCGGTGTTCGCTCCGCTGACAAAGGTCCAGCCAATTCCGAACAGGATTTGCGAGAACACGATCCAGGCAAACACAGAAATGATCGAACCCGCTCCTGCGAGCCATAGGGCGCTCCCTTCTACCGTAAAACCAAAACCGAGAATAAACATACCGATAATTACCGAAATTCTACGGCTGTAGGTATCGGCCACCACGCCGGTAATTCCTTCGAAGATCAATACGGTCAGCTCAAGCACTGTTCCCATCAGCACCAGCTCGAATGGATTCAATCCGAGTGATGTCACATGATAAATCCCACTGGTGGTAAACATGGTACTGTTGGCCAGAGCCATCATAAAGCTCATCATCATATACACTTGTGACGCACGGTTTATATACAAAATTATTTCCGCCCTTCGAAGCAGGCGGCGCGTCACGTTAACCGATGTCCATGAATAACTTCTTTTTAAGATGAGACCACTTCAGCCGTTACGTGCGCATCACACTGCCTGTCTTTTTAGTTGATAACGTTCCCATTACGTACTGCATCGTCTGAATTTTTAACACAATAGAAAACCTCCCAAGTAAGGATTCACTGGAATCCTTCGTAAATTTATTCGATTATAATGGATTTCCATTCACTGTAAAAGTACTTTTTAACGCAGCTTCCACGGTCAGCCCGGAGTACAGCACCTCATTCGTCGTTTCTGCCAAAATGTCCGTATCCTTCAGCAGATTTCCGGTCAAAATGCACAGTGCGCTCTCTTCTTTGCCGATCGTTTGATCATGAAGCAGCTTGCTCAGCCCTGCCAAAGTCGCTGCTGACGCCGGCTCGCAGCCGATACCGCTTTGATCAATCATCCTCTTGGAAGCCAATATCTCTTCATCGCTTACGCTGCAAGTTACTCCCTGGCAGAGCTGCAGGACGCGGCGCGCTATTTTCCAGCTCGGCGGGTTCCCGATGTTAAGTGCGGAAGCCTTGGTAGCCGGATGCGGCTCTGGAGTCAGCTGCTCCTTGCCTGCAGCCATCATGCGGTGAAAGGGGCTTGCTCCTTCTGCTTGAATCAGGGCAATTCGCGGAACTTTATCGATCATTCCGAGATTTTTCAGATCCGCAAGCCCTTTCCCAAGCGCGGATACGTTGCTGAGCGCTCCTCCAGGGATAAGAATCCAGTCCGGCAGCTCCCAGTTCAGATACTGAGCTGTTTCATAAATGATGCTCTTCTGGCCTTCGATCCGGAACGGATTCACCGAGTTGCAGACATAGAGGCCAAGTTCTGCTCCATGCTGCTCAAGAAACCGGATGCCATCGTCATAGGTTCCGTCAAAACGGATCACCTGAGCGCCATAAGCAAGCGTCTGCAGAACTTTATTCATCGATATGCTGCGGTTTGGCACGTATACCTGTGAGGTGCATCCCCCCATAGCGGCATACATGGCAAGCGATGAAGATGTGTTGCCCGTTGACGTGCAGGCAAAACGGTTGTATCCAAGGGACCGGCCATGGGATACCGCCGCCGTCATCCCGTTGTCCTTGAAGGAACCACTGGGATTCTCACTCTGGGCCTTGAAATACAATTCTCGGATCCCAAGCTTGCTGCGAATAGGCTCCGAGGCGTATAAACCGGTATTCCCCTCAAATTTAGTCACGATATACTCTTCGGGAAGTTCCGGGAAAATCAGTTCTTTATACCGCCATACGCCGCTGGCATAGACGGACATACGCTCAGCCAGCCTCTCCTGGAACAATGCCTTCAGCCGTTCACCGTCCAGACTGCTCAAATCTTGTACAACCTCCAGCCTTCCTCCACAAGAACAAACCGTACTGAACTCCCTCCATGACCGCTCGGCACTGCAATCTACACATACCAGCTTCATTTGTATCTTCCTCTCATCCGTTTTTGGAGCCCACTCACATCACATTGCCATACGCTCCGGTTAGGATTAGAATAAGCAGAAGCTTCTTATAAATCTAATATATTATTTTTACAATTACATAATATTTTGTTATGAATCAAAGAAAACGGGGGTGACGCTAATGAACCTGCACGCGCTTAGATTTTTCGTCAAAGTGGCGGAGACCGGCAGCGTGACGCTGGCATCTGAGGCCTTGAGAGTAAGTCAGCCGGCTGTCACCGCTCAAATTAAACGGCTTGAACATGAGCTTGGCTTACAGCTCTGGATTCCGCATGGCCGCGGGGTTGCGTTAACCGAAGCAGGCCGCATGCTGGCAGGCGAAGCTAAGAGATTGTTTGAACTGGAGCAAAGCATAGAGGATGGTCTGGAGCAGTTGAAGAAAGGTGAAGCAGGACAACTGCATATCGCAGCAACCTATCTGCCGTCCAACTTTCTACTGCCAAGACCGATTGCGGCTTATAAAAAGCTTCATCCCTCGATCGGACTCGATTTGACGACATCCAACTCCAGTCACGCACTTGAGCTGCTGCTTCATTTCAAGGCGGACATCGCAATCGTCGGAGGCATCGCTGAGGAGCATCCGCTGCTGGAGCGGACACCATGGCTTCAGGATGAGATGTGTTTTGTCGTACATCCAGGTCACCGTCTGGCCGGAGCCCATATTCCGCTTGCCGAAATGCTGCAGGAACCATTCATTATCCGGGAAGAGGGCAGCTTTTCCCGTGAACAGCTGCTCGCCCTGTGCAAGATCCATAACCTTCCTGCTCCGGCGATCGGACTACAGATGAACGGCCTTCATGAGACGCTGCGCGTCGTAATGGAAGGATACGGTGCCGCCTTTCTTTCCACGCTGGAAACGGAAGCTTTCATGATACAGAACCAGCTCGCCAAGGTTCACGTACAGCATGCAGCACTGAAGAACCCCATTTCAATCTATACGCGGAGGGAGCCGCTATCTCCGGCAGCCCGCCAATTTTTCGACGGCCTCCAGCTATATTCATAGCGTCGTACAGATTAGAACAACGCTCGTCAAAATCCATCAAAAATAGTCATCATTCGATTAAATCTCTGGAAGGAAAGCTGGGCGCTAGGCCCGAATGTTATTCTCATAGATTCGACTTTAGTTATGATGATCATATGAATTGAATTGGAGAGAGGGAATGGGTATGGAATTTCAAGTCATTGAAAAAGAGGCTTTCACCGTAACCGGTAAAATGCGTGAGGTATCCACGAAGGACGGCAGCAATTTGATCGATATTCCAGCCTTCTGGCAGGAGTGCGGCAAAGATGAAACATTCATGAAGCTGGAAGCACTTGGTGAGGATCATGACATGTTAGGCATTTGTATGGATTTTGATGGTCAAGGCGGGTTCCACTATCTCATAGGGGTAAGAACTGCAGCAGATCAGGCAGATACGGAGGAGTTCGTGTCACGTGTCATTCCTGCTGCTGCCTGGGCCGTCTTCACATCCATTGGCCCCATGCCGGGTGCAATCCAGCAGGTCTGGCAGCAGATCTACCAGGACTGGTTTCCAACCAGCGGCTATCAGCATGCACCTGGTCCCGAACTGGAGGTATACCCTCCCGGAGACACCATGCGGGATGATTACCGCTGTGAGGTATGGATTCCTGTTGTGAAAAAATAAATCCAATCCTAATCTTATAAAACAAGCCTGTGCCAAGCTCCTTTGCAACACTGCAAAGGAGTCTGCACAGGCTTATTTATTTTTATGATTCCATCTCTATCTTTAGGGGCGCGGTGGATTCCCCGATTTGCAGCGCAGCATGAAGCTCAATCAATTCATAACGCAGTGCGGAAAAAGAGGGAAGCTCCGGCACATGAATCGGCGCCGGGGATTCTGATCGCTGAACGGCATTCGCCATCTCGTCAAAAGCCTGCTCCAGAATGCGCAGCGTCTCGGGCGGTTCCCGATGCTCCAGCCCCCTCTCCGCAGCCGAGATAAGCACATAACCAAAATGCTGCATTTCTGCCACAGCCGGCCACCGCAGGCTTACTTTTTCACGCCTCCGTACGGATTCAGCCAGAGCAGCATCATACAACAGTCTGACCCGAAGCAGCTCCGTCTCCAGATCTGCTGGACGGACCCGTTCTTCTGCAGGCAGCCCGCCTGCGAGAATCTGTCCCAGCAGGGCTCCTTCCTTACGGATGACGGATGCCATGGCTCCAGGCAACCGGCTGGAGGAAGCCCGCCGCCACAGCAGCAGAATCCCAAGCAGACCAATGGCGCTGCCGACCAGAATATCAACGATCCGGGCGGACATAAAGTAGCTCATCGCGGTCTCAGGTTGGCTGCTCCCTGCAATCAGCAGCGTACTTGGCGTAATGAAGATCACGGCCAGCGCATAATTACGCAGGTAGATCAGCTCTACAATAAACTGCAGTACCGCCATGGCTAATGCTACATATATCCCTTCAGGCTTCAGGGACAGCAAAGCGCCACCGGCCAGCAGGCCGATTATCGTTCCCGCGGTACGCTGCAGCGCGCGGTGCATGGTACCGATCGCAGTCGTACCCAGCATGACAGCTGCACAGGATAGAGGGACCCAGTAGGAACGGTGAAGCCCCAGCCCGTAAGCGACCGCAGCAGAGGCAGCGATCATGATGCCGTAACGGCATGCTGTGCTAAGCAGGGTCGAATGGCGGTTGAAGGCCCCTGCGAGTATCAGCCGCAGCCGGTTATCGGGTTCGGCAAGGGAAGCTTTGACAGCCCCCTCTCCGGAACCGTTAAGCATTGAAAAGGCTTCTTCAATCTGATGACTCAACCGCCCACTTAGACTCTCCTCCCCATTCCATGAAGATTTGCCTGCATTTAGGGGTTTCATTTGGTCCTTCCTTTGAATGCCGGCTGCAATCGAACGTAACGCATCCGATCTTCCCGCCTCGCCTGTACCTTTATGACCCAGTGCAATCTCCACAAGGGTCAGGTAGATCTCGTTGGCCTTTTGTGACAGCTGCATCAGGCGCCGGGTCGGCTCGTAGGTATGCCGCCAACGCAGCTCTCCGCCGGATACTGCTTTCCCGGCGTTTTGCAGCGCGACTGCCGCTTTATGCTGCGCATCGTATTGATGCTCCGTGCCCATGGAGTCCATAAATTGGGCCAGTGATGAATAAGCACCCGCAACTGCCTTGGTTTCAGGCCGGTGTGGACTCATCAGCCAACCGGCCATACCGACGATCCAAGCCAGCACACCGCCCAGTAACACAAATCCCGTCCGCAGCGGAACAAATGATAGATCATAGGGCAGACTAGTTCCGACAGCAAAGGTTAGAATAAAAAACATGGCCGAGGGACCGGCTACCTGAAAGGCTCCAAAACAAAATACGGCAGCTGCGCCAATGAGGCCGAAAAACAGCACCATCAGCCATGGAATCGTGCCCGTTAATGAGCCAAGCCCAAAAGATACGGCCATACCCAGTGCAACCAGAAGCAGCTTGATAGCCCGCTGTCTGTAGGTTTCATTCGATACATACAAAAAGGTAAAGCCCCCGATGGAGGCGCATAATCCATAATCCATATGTCCGGTCAGCGCTCCGGCCAGAACCGGTATCCCTGCGCTGATCGCAGAGCCGATGCCCCGGAACCACTGCAGCGGCAGCGGCCGGATGCGAAATGCGTCGCGCACCCTTCCCGGAGCAGGTGCACGCTGTCCCGTTCTGCGCCGTGCATATGCGTTTTGATGTGATTCAGTTATCATAAGGCTTCTCTCCAGTTGGTTATCTCATTTTTATGGTCCTCTATATTTTCCATTGTCCTATCCTGATGTCATGATTCTGTTTCTTTGGCAGCTTCAGCATTCTGCTGAATTTTCATAAGTGTAGCCAAAAACACCTTCAAGTCACCTTCCGGTATTCCAGCCACGATTTCATCCGCAAAAAGCTGGTTTACGTGGATAAATAGCCTCTCCCGCAGCTGTCTGCCTTCATCCGTAATAAAAATAAGAAAAGAACGCCGGTCGTCTTTGTTTTTGTCTCTGCGGACCAGATGCTTTCGTTCCAGAATATCGAGTATTTTAGTCAATGTCGCCTGATCCTTGTCTGCAATGAGCGATAATTCCTTTTGCGTGAGCCCATCCTGCTCACCCAATCGTTTCAGTACAGTCCATTGCTCCGGTGTAATATCGTCTTCCTTGAAATGCATCGTCAAATACCGCAATAATGTCCGGCTTGTCTTCGAAATCAGATGCCCGTAAAGATGCTCTTTGTCCTCCATGCCTGAAGACTCTTCCCCCTTCATTAGGTGCTGGATATATTTTAAGTCTATAGCAGAAAATAATATTTGTAAATATTATATGTATACAAACATTTATCATACTAACTAATAATCGACAAAAAAGAGCAGCTTCTCAGCCGCTCATTCCATCAAAAAAGTATGTAGATATGCATTCCACAGTTATCAGAACTTCAATTGATCCAAAATCAATTTGGCTGCACCTATCGCACCCGCTTCATTGCTGAGCTCCGCTGGTCGTACATCCACATTCAGCCGCATTCCTTCCATCGCTTCCAGCAGCAGTGGCCACCATATTGGCTTGGAGTCGATGAGACCTCCGCCGATCAAAATCGCCTGTGGGTTCAAGCCAACATGAATGTTATGGATAACAACTGCCAAATGGGCGGTAAACTGCCTCAGCACTTCTGTAACCCGCGGTTGTCCCTTCAAGTGGTCATCCAACACCTCAACGCCGTTATTATAGCTGCGTCCCGCCGCTTCACCCGCCAGCTTCACCAAGGCCGTTCCTGACAGGTATTGCTCAATACAGCCGCATAGTCCACAGTTGCAGGGCCTGCCGCCAGGCACCAGAATGGTATGTCCCCACTCGCCTCCATTCCAATGAGCGCCTCTGTACAGCTCGCCGCCGATCATATTGGCCCCGCCAACACCCGTTCCAAGCGTTAGCATGGATAAGTCCTTCACATGCATTCCCGCGCCCAGCCAGGCCTCACCAACCAGCGCCGTATTGGCGTCATTATCTACGAATACAGGCAGGTGATAGGACGCCTCCATATCCTTCTTAATATTGGATCCCTGCCAGCCCGGCAGATTGTCAGTCGCAAATACGATTTCCCCCGTCTGAACATTCACTCGGCCTGCGGTACCGATACCGATGCCCTGAATATCCTGATGGTTTGCCAGCAGGTCATTCACCAGAAGCTTCATATTTCCCAGAATCCGTTCCTTTCCCTCTTTCGCTTCCGTGGCCACTTTCCCCTGATCCAGAAGCTGTCCCGAGCTATCCACGACCATGCCTTTGATGGAGGTTCCGCCAATATCGATCCCGATGACCTTCATGCCTCTCCCATTCCTTTCATTGTGGCGCCGACTTAGCGAGCCTTCCCATTTAACGCTTCGCGGATAGCCACCGCAAATTTTTCCGTAATCAATTGGGGTCTGGTAATCGCCGATCCAACGACAACGGCATGCGCCCCAAGCTTCAGGCAATATGCCGCCTGTTCCGGGGTGTTGATTCTTCCTTCACCAATCACCGGAATCCGGATTCTGCGGGCTGCCTCCTGCAGCAGCTCAAAGTCAGGCTCTTTGTGTTGAGGCGAATAGGCGGTATAGCCGGAAAGCGTCGTCGAAATGCAGTCCACACCGATAGATTCCGCATACAAAGCTTCCTCGAGCGTCGAAATATCGGCCATCATCTTCTGCCCTTTCCCTTTCATATAAGATACCAGGTCTTCGAGCGTTTCCCCTCCAGGTCTTGGACTGCGCGTGGCATCAAGCGCGATGATATCCACCTGTACTTCCATCAGCTCTTGCACCTCACGAAGTGTAGGCGTTATATACACTCCGCTGTCGTCATAGTCGCGTTTGATAATGCCGATGATCGGTAGCTTCGTCACCTGCTTGATGGCATGAATATCGCGTACGCTGTTCGCGCGGATGCCGATTGCACCGCCCTGCTCAGCGGCCAGAGCCATTTTGGCCATCGTGTTGCCTCCATGCAGCGGTTCATCCTCAAGTGCCTGGCAGGAAACAATTAACCCGCCCTGAATTTTTCCGAAAAATGGATCATCCATAAATTCATCTCCTGTTACCCTCTACCCACCGGTATATGGATCAATTTCCCAATGCTTCTTGGAATCCATTATAACAGCCGCTAAAGATTTTCTCCATTATTAATTAAAATACAGGAGATTATTTCTTTCACAATAAAAAACGCCAAACCCAGAGAATCATCCTGATGAGCCTCTGAAATCAGCGTTATTGGAGCAGCATAGAGCCTGGCATTTCAAAATGACAAGTCCGTACGCGATCAGCAGAATCGTTTAAAATTTATATTCCCATGCTTCATCCGCAGCGCATCACGCAGCTCTATCAAGTCCTTCTCGGCCATTTGCTCCAGCACTTCCCTTGAATAGTCCAGCCCATGCTCCTCCGCCAAATCGAGAATCCCGCGGATGTACAGCTCTCTGTAATCCTTTTTGTTCATTGCTGCCTGATCCCTCCCGCTAAAATAGCAAATTCTATATAGAATGTACCCATATTTTCCTCTCATTCCGCAAGCCATAAAATTTTCTGTTAACAACTACACATGCATTAATACCGACGGAGCCGGCTCTTGTGAGCTTTCGGTCTAATAAGCTCGTAGTCAACAAGAAAAGCTCATTACTCCCGGCTGCGGGGTAATGAGCTCTTCTTGCGGGTATTTGCCTGTGACTAATCCTCGTCTACGGCAATCCCTATATCCATCAGGTAATCCATCTCGGCATCGAGTACAGCTTCGACGGTCATTTCATCCAGCTTTACATCTTTACGGCTTAGCACGAAGTCGACCAAATCATCGCTATCGATCTCCACTTCGCCCTGTTCATTTGCTTCCGCCGTGTTGATAAATGTCTTCTCATGCTTCAGGACAACCCTGATGCTTTCGGGTTCAGCGCCCGTCTCAGCCGCTATGTACTGCACAAGCTCCTGCTCGTTGAGTGTGCCGCTCATGGCCTTTTCATCTCCTTATTTCATGTCCTAGCGCCATTGTAACATAAAATGCTCTGGTTTCCATTTTTTCAGACTGTAATTTAACAAATTTACAAAAGTCATGAACTTTTCGTGCCCGCCCGGGTATCCTCGTATTGGAATCTGCGGATCTCCATCTGCAGTCCTTTTGCCATTCCGCTCATGGAACCGGTGGAAACAGAGATATCCTCCATCGTAGCCAGCTGCTCTTCCGTCACGGCTGCAACGCTTTGAGACTGCCCGGCGATATAAGAGGACAACTCAACCATATGTTCCTCCGAGACCAACATCTGCTCGGTCAAAGCGGACAGCTCCTCCGTTGATGCCGATACCTCTTGGGCCTGTCCCGCAACCGTTTGAATCGATGCGTATATTTGATGAAAGGCTTGGCCCGTTTGCTGCATAGACTGCGCGCCTTTTTCCAGCTGATCCGAGCCCCGCTGCATCGCATCGACCGATTTCGAGATATTGCCGACCATATTCCGGATGCCTCCGCCAATCTGCTCCGATGCCATACCGACCTGGTCTGCCAGCTTCTTCACCTCTCCGGCTACAACGGCGAAGCCTCTGCCATGCTCCCCGGCCCGTGCCGCTTCAATGCTCGCATTGAGTGACAGCAGATGCGTCTGGTCTGCGATCTCCTTGATGAACAACGTGATCTTCTCAATCTCATGTGAACGATGTCCAAGATCATTTACTGCTGCTCTCGACTCCTCCATCACGGATTGGATTTGCTGCATCTGCGATACGGTTTCCTCCAAGAGCCCCAATCCCTTCTCGGACTGCTGTTGTACTGTCTCGGCTGATTCCACCGTGATGGATGCGGACTCGGCAATTCGCTTCAAGCTTGAAGCGCTCTCCTCCATCGATGCCTTGTTTTCCTTCATGCGGGCCATCTGGTTCTCTGCTGCTGTGGACACCTCCTGCATCGATTCCGTAATCTGCTGCGAAGCAAGCACCGTCTGTTCAGAACCGAGTGCAAGCTCTCCGGATGCCGAAACAACTTCAGCCGCGTGACGATCAATCTGAAGCATCAACTGCTTCAAATGATGTTTCATTTCATCGAAGGAACGAGCCATGCCGCCGATCTCATCCTTCTGGCGGATATTCATGTCCGCGCCTGTCAAGTCACCTGCGGCAATCTGCTGCGCAGAGCGGGCAATGAGCGCTACCGGACGGGAGATCATCCGGATCATCAGATAAGCCATGACAATACCTACTGCCAAAGACAGCAGGACCGTTATACCGAGCACAGTCTTGGTTTTTTGTTCCTGCTCCCGGGTCTTCTGCAGGTCCGCATCCAGCTGATTCTGATGGTAGTTTTCCAGCTCGGCTGCGGCGGCAGTCATTTTTCTCACCATCGGCGCGCATTTTTCCTCCACCAGGCGGGTATACGCGGCAACATCATTCTTTTTCTTATAGGCTGCGATCTCGTCTACAATCACGGCATACTGCTGTTCAAGCTCGGCCAGCTGGTCTGATATTTCTTTTCCCTTCCCTGTCTTGTTTAAAGCTTCCACTTCCGATTCCGCCTTGTTGAACTGCTTCCGGTTGTTTTCATAGTTCGTGAAATGCTCCTCATTCCCGGTCAGCAGATATCCTCTCACATTTTCGGCTTCCAGCGCGGCAATTCGTCCGAGATCCTTGGCCAAAAGCATTTTGGCAACCCGGTCGTCGATGAGCATGCGGTAGCTTGTGTTGGCAATCGACAGCTGCACCCAGCCAATCGTCCCTACAATGATCGTAATGACCAGTACGGCTGCAAAGCTCAAAGAAAGTTTCTGTTTGAATTTCATCCGCCTAAACTCCTTCTATTAGTTAATTCACTGGGACTTATCACCTATGTACTAATATAGTTTTATACACGATATTGAATTCTATAAAACTATATTTTTTATCGTTTCAACAAGTCACTTAGATCACTTTTTCACAAAATCGACACATCTTATGTGAATAGATCTCAAATTAGTCATTTCGACCCATATGCCGGTAATAAACCAATTCTCCACACATTGTCCAGAAAATGATGTAAAATTGATAAGGTTTGGAACATAGATATTCATTATCTCAACATTTCATTGTTCAAGAAGGGCAGGAATCACAATCGTGTTCAAAAAAATCTTCAATCAGTACTGGAGCCCTTATGTCGTGATGGCTGCTGCAGGCATCCTGAGCGCTATATACTTCGGGATTACCAAAACGGTATGGGCAGTAACGGGCGAATTCACTCGTCTCGGAGGACATATTCTCGAGCTGTTCGGCGTGGACATTTCCGATTGGGCTTACTTCAAGCTCATTCATATGGAAGGTACCACCTTTACGCGTACGGATGGCTGGATTGTGTGGGGCATGTTCATTGGGGCGCTTCTCATGGTGCTGTTCAGCAATAATTTCAAAATCCGGATGCCGCGGCAGAAGCGCCGTTTGCTTCAGGGATTGATCGGCGGCTTTATTGCCGGATTTGGTGCCCGGATGGCACTCGGCTGCAACCTCGCGGCCTTCTTCACGGGTGTACCTCAGTTCTCTCTGCACTCATGGATTTTTATCGTCGCAACGGCGGTGGGTACCTTTGGGGGGGCTAAGATCGTCAATACCTCCTGGTGGAAAGGGAAGCCCGTCCTGCAAAAAGGCAATACGGCGTCGATCAGCAAGGAACGCAGGAAAATCCAGCCTTATATTGGCGGTGTCCTTGCACTCGCATATGCCGTACTCATTATTTATTTCTATGCAGTTGGGAAAAACATGCTGGGCACAGCAGCCCTCTTCGGTGCTGCATTCGGCATTCTGATTGAAAGAGGGCAAATCTGCTTCACCTCTGCCTTCCGTGATCTTTGGATCAGCGGACGCGCCACCATGACCAAAGCCATTACGCTCGGCATGGCTGTCAGCTCGGTTGTAACACTGATCATTATTCTGGTGAACGGGATGGATCCTGTAACCAAAATGGCAGCTCCAAGCACGCTGATCGGCGGCCTCCTGTTCGGGGTCGGCATCGTTATGGCCGGCGGCTGTGAAACCGGAATGATGTACCGCTTGATGGAAGGCCAGGTTATTTTCCTGCCTGTATTCATCGGCAATATTATCGGAGCCACCGTGCTTGCATACGGCTGGGATCATCTCGGAATCTATAATACACTGGTGAAGATGGGCAAGCCGATCAACCTGATCGATGTCATGGGACCGGCTTGGGCGCTCATTCTGACGCTTGCCCTGCTGGCTGCCGGCTTTGTCATTGCTGTCTTCTGGCAGAAAAACTACCGCTTCGGTGTCGGATTCAAGAAAGGGGAAACGAAAAATGTCCATTGATTTTACGCTGGATCTTCGGGGGGAATCCTGTCCTTACCCGGTGATTTATACGCTCGAAACACTTCAGGGGATGAAAAAAGGGGAGCTGCTTCAGGTCATCGCCGACTGCCCGGCAGCTTTCCGCAACGTGCCGGAGGAAGTCGTCAAGCACGGCTACATCCTGGAACAAGAGCCCATGAAAAACGGCCGGGAGCTGCTGTTCCTCATCCGGGCATAGCTAAACTAAAAAAAGGATTAGGGTGCGCTTCTATCACCCTAATCCTTTTCAATTTCGAATTGATCCGCCGCCCAGGTTACAAACGGAACCCGGCCCTTCTCATTCAGATCCCTAATATGAATAAATACGTCACGGTCCGCCTTCATTGTAAAACGGATCCAGTTGTCATAAATCATAACCTTCTCGACTTCCGTCAGATCAAACGTCCTCGTGCCTTGAATATTGACTACCTTCACTTGATCTTCCTTAATGCGGATATACCGTGCATACACGTAAGCAAAGCGGAAAGACAGAAGCAGGAGCACCGCCATAAAAATGATATTCCATACGGCATGTGCCTTGGTGTAGTCAGAGGTCCACTGCAGCGCCAGCCGGATGATAACGGCGAGCAGAAGCAGCCCAAACATCACGATGTTCATCTTGTTGCCTTTAAATTTTGCAGTCATAATCTGAAAACTTCCTTATCATAAAATATCGGCCTGCTCGCTTATAGGTACTGGCTCTTCAATATAACGCTATTTCCACCCCTGCACAAGGCATTCGATCAAAAAAAGCCCCCCCGAATCCGCTAACAGAGAACGAAGGCTGGTCACCAGATCCGGCAAGATGCAAAAAGGCTCCTTCCATATACGGAGGGAGCCTTTTAATTCTGCATGTTTGCGGATCAAATGGTCTTAATTAGTCTACCTTCACCAGCATCTTACCCAGGTTTGTACCCTGAAACAGCTGCAGAAATGCGTCAATAACATGATCAAAGCCGTCGATGATGGTTTCTTCATATTTCAGCTTGCCTTCGGACAACCATTTTCCAAGCTCAGTCAAACCCTCCTGCTGCCGGGAAGCATAGTCCCCGAGAACAAAGCCCTTCATCAGCGAGCGGGTTTTGATGATCTTCGACTGGATGCGCGGGCCCATATCTCCATCCGTGCTGTTGTAGGATGAGATGGCACCGCACAGCGGAATCCGAGCATAGTCATTCAGAAGATTCATCACAGCATCCGAGACAGAGCCGCCAACATTATCAAAATACACATCGACACCATTTGGACATGCTTCTTCCAGCGCTTTGCCCAGGTCTTTTGTCGTTTTGTAATTAATAGCTGCGTCAAAGCCAAGCTCTTTCAGCAAATACTCGCATTTCTCATCCGTTCCGGCAATGCCGACGGCGCGTGCACCTTTGATTTTTGCAATCTGCCCAACGAACATCCCTACGGAACCTGCAGCGCCGGACACCACGACGGTTTCTCCAGCTTTAGGCTGTCCAATATCCAGCAGTCCAAAGTAGGCGGTTAGACCCGTCAAGCCGAGTACACTCAGGTAAGCGGAAAGCGGCGCGATGGAATCATCAACTTTCCGGACCAGCTTCGCATCCACTACATTGTAGAGCTGCCAGCCCAGCATCCCGATCACTTTGTCGCCCGTCTTGATCAGATCGGATTTGGATTCCACAACTTCCCCGACGATGCCACCTGAGATAACTTCATTCAGGGCGAAAGGCTCGATATAGGATTTGGCATCACTCATTCTGCCTCTCATATAAGGATCCACGGACAGATAACTCGTGCGGACTACAACCTGTCCCTCTTTTGGCTCATGAACAGGTGCCTCACGGTATTCAAAATTCTGATCTGTCGGCATACCAACCGGACGTGTCTTTAAAGCGATGGATCTATTCGTTAACTGCTGCATGTATAAATCACGGCTCCCATATCTATATTTTGGTTTCAAAAGAATGACTACAGAAACGCTCTGCACCTGCGCATAAAAGGCGAAATCCAAGAGGAAATCGGATACTTGAACACTTGCCAATTAAATTGGATAGTTTTAAAACTTTAAAACTATTAGACCGAAATCAGGGTTCCCTGTCCATTATAAACTGTCCAAGAAACCCGGCAAAAATTCGTTGAACGTATCCTCTTTGAGCTGGCTGTTTTTGTTTTGACCTTTACGGAACACTTGAATCAAGTCCGCTTCGTACAAAATCTTGAGATGGTACGATACGTTGGACTTGTCCATGCCGATCGCATCCCCGATATCCCCGCAGGTGTTCGTGCTGCGGTGATGATGCAGGTAGCGAAGCATTTCAATGCGCTTTACTTCCGCCATGGCCTTAAAAATCTTGACCCGCTTCTCGTCGTCTTTTGATGGTTTGATAGTCATAGAACTATAGTATTCCCGATCCTAAGAGAAGTCAATCCAGCCGGTAATTCCTTATTATGGACACCATTTATATACCACGCTGCTTGGATTCATAATCATTATTGAAAATGGCGGCATCTCATATATGGTACTTTCCACGGAATTTACCGGGTGCTTCTCCTGTCCAGCGTTTAAATTGGCGGCTGAAATGGGCGATATCTCCATACCCCAGCATTCTGGATACCGACTCGACAGACAGCTCGGGCTGCATGAGCAGCAGCTTGGCCTTCTTGAGCTTAAGCTGGGATAAGTATCCGCGAGGAGATATGCCGTAGACCCTCTGAAACATCCGGGTGCATGCAGACATGCTGTATCCAAGCCCTGCCGTGACAGCCGCGACCGTGTCCGCAGTTCGATCTCCGCTTGTACCGTCTTCATTTGCGGTATCCTCTACAGCCCGTTCCAAATCCGCGGCAATTCTTTTGGCGATCCGGGCAGCGCGGGTATGGGTGAGCCGTGAGTTCTCCCGCTCCGAGAGGCTGCCGGTCAATGCGGCAAAAAGCTCAAACATAGCGGACAGTGTTCTCATCTTCGTCTCCAGTTTTCCTGCGGCATCCTCGGAGGTCAGATCAATCAGCTTGTCCAGACTTGGCCGGATGGCGCAGGCAAGCGGGCTGTCCCCGGAAAAATAACGCTGCCCATCCCTGCACAGCAGCTCGCGGAGCGCACGCTCATCGGTATCAAAATGTATGCAGTAGTAGGTCATGTTTCCATCCCCGCTGCTGCGGCTTTCATGCAGGTCCTCCGGCTTCAGCAGCAGCAGATCACCTGGCTCCTGTACATAAGTCCGGCCGCTCACTTCCATCGTTTGCCTGCCCTCCATGAGCAGGTTAATCTCAAACAGGGGATGGGCATGAAGCGGATATTCCCATCCCTGCGCTACGGTGCGCCAATGTGCTGCATAGATCCGGAACGTCGCTTCCACATCCGGCAGCATCACTTCCCTGATCTGCAATTGTTGCCCGTCCGGCATTGCATTCATCCCCTCCCATACCTCATTTCATATATGCTGAATTTGGGTAAATTTCGGCTTACTCTGGATATAGTAAGCGCTTTATTACTTTGTTAATCTCAACATATCATACATCCTTATTGCAATCATAGGAGGTTACGGATTTGGATAAAAAAATGCTATTTAATGCACATCACTCTCCGGTCGGGGCATTTGCCAGCTTTACACTGGGTTTCCCGGGCCGCAGCGGCGGTTTTGATCTAGAATACGGCAGGCCCCCTGAACAGAATGTCTATATCGGCCTGCAGGAGCCAAGCGGCGACAGCTATCAGGCATTGCCCTTCTATGATCTGGCCGGAGACGATTCCTTCCGGTATACAGGCGGCGGAGATGAAGCAGCGGCCAACACGTCCCGTCTCGTAAAGCCGTTTACCGTAGAATCCGTGTCCCGCATGTTCGCAGCGGCCACCGATACATGGCAGGCAGGGGATCTGACGTTCCGCCTGTCTTCGCCCTTTGATTCCGTACCCGACCCGGATACGGCGGATGAGGAGCAGCTCCGGTTCGCCCTTCTGCCGGCCGTATTGGCGGAAATCACCGTGGATAATACGAAAGGTTCTGTTCCACGGCGCGCCTTTTTCGGCTTCCAGGGGACCGATCCTTACACGGCGATCCGGCGGCTGGAGGATACAACGGATGGCCAAGTGACCGGTGTCGGGCAGGGCCGCCATATTGCCATTGCGGCCTCCGATCCGCGGGTACGGAGCGCAAGCCATTTTACCATTGAAAATATTCTGCAGCCTGGCGTGGAGGAAAACCTGCAGTTCGGCCTGGGTAACGTTGGCGCGATGCTGATGGATACGCCTGCGGGAGAACAAGCAACCTACCGCTTCGCGCTCTGCTTCTACCGGGGCGGTTACATCACAACGGGGATGGACACTTCGTACCTGTATACCCGTTATTTTGCGGATATTGAAGAAGTGGCTCTGTACGCACTGGAGCATTTCGAGCAGAAGCTGGAGATTTGCCGGCAGAATGACCAGCTGGTAGCTGATTCTGCCTTGTCGGAAGATCAGCGCTTTATGCTGTCCCATGCTATCCGCAGCTATTACGGCAGCACCGAGCTGCTCGAAGCCGAAGGCAAGCCGCTCTGGATCGTCAATGAGGGCGAATACCGGATGATGAATACCTTTGATCTGACCGTGGATCAGCTTTTTTTTGAAATGAAAATGAACCCTTGGACCGTACGGAATGAGCTGGATTTGTTCGTATCCCGCTATCAATATGAAGACACGGTCCGTTTTCCGGGTGAAACCAAGGCTTATCCGGGAGGCATCAGCTTTACCCATGATATGGGCGTAGCCAATGCCTTCTCGCGGCCTGGTTATTCCTCCTACGAGCAGCATGCGCTGGACGGCTGTTTCTCCCATATGACTCAAGAGCAGCTTGTTAACTGGGTGCTCACAGCTTCTGTATATGTCCGCCAGTCCGGCGACGCACAGTGGCTGCAGGATCATCTCGAGTTATTCGGGCAGTGTCTGCAGAGCATGGTAAACCGCGATCATCCGGATTCAGCGCAGCGCAGCGGATTGATGGGACTCGACAGCTCGCGCACCATGGGCGGAGCGGAGATCACAACCTATGACAGTCTGGATGTCTCCCTTGGCCAGGCCCGCAACAATATTTATCTCGGAGGTAAATGCTGGGCCGCCTATGTAGCGCTCGAGAGTATATTCAAAGAGCATGGCCATGAGGAGCTGGCTGCATTAGCCGGAGATCAGGCAGATCGCTGCGCCCGGACCATTACGGACCATGCGACGCCGGAAGGATATATTCCGGCAGTCATTCAGGAGGGCAATGATTCCCGGATCATTCCTGCCATTGAGGGACTGATCTTTCCGTTATTTACCGGAAACGAGGATGCACTCAATCCGGATGGACGTTTTGGACACTATATTCAGGCGCTCAAAAAGCATTTCTACGCGGTCTTAGAGCCTGGCGTCTGCCTGTTCCCGGACGGAGGCTGGAAGCTCTCCTCCACCAGCGACAACTCCTGGCTCAGTAAAATATACTTATGCCAATACATTGCCCGGCAGGTGCTGGGGCTTGGGCAGGGCGAACAGGAAGCTGCGGCCGACGCCGCTCATGTCGGCTGGCTGACTTCGCCTGAAAATGCCTTCTGGAGCTGGAGCGATCAAATGAATGCCGGAGTCATTGTCGGCAGCCGGTATTACCCCCGCGGCGTGACGGCGATCTTATGGCTGGATGAAGTGAAGACCAAATAAGTGTGCGAACGGATATAAGTATAAAAAGAAGCCGGACAGTTTGGTCCGGCTTCTTTTCTCGTTTATGAAAATGAACAAACGTTATTTATCCTGCTCCATCAAATACTGGACGATCGCCTGTTCCTCAGGTCCCTGACCCGTAAATCTTGCCTGAAAGCACACATTCTCATCCAGCCAGAAATAGCTGACACGATTGGTTTGGCTCGGATTGCTGAGCTCACCATCGATTTTGAATTTTTCTGTTCGGAGCACTTCATGGCCGTGAATGACAAATTGCTGTAATTTGACGATAAATCTTTTTCCATCGATTCTTGAGAATGAGACGGTTCCGCTCTTTTTCATACCCTCATACATATCTCCGTTCAGCATCTGCATAAATTGAACGCTTTTAATGCCTGCTTGATGATTATCCACGGATTTCACATCCGTTAATGGAGAATAGGCCACGGAGAGCAGTTTCCTCATCGAATCCGTATCATTTTCAGAATAGTTGAAATTTTCTTTTCGGGAAACATTAGCTACACTAGCTGTAAAGCCTCCCGGAAGCTTACGCGGAAAAGCTGCGTTATACCCAATCAGCTTTTGAGCCCGCCGAATATCCTCGGTATCATATACATAGCTGATCATTTTCGAGGTATATTCATTGTTTTCGTAGAGCTTGTTCAGAGCCTCATCCGGGTACCTCATCGAAGCAATCATATGCTCAAAATCGCTGCTGGATATGTCGGCAGCATTTGCCTGCAATCGATACGTCACGCCTTGATCCTTCCAAAGATAGGTGTATCTCTCGGGGTGTTCTTTCCATGCCGTCATACGGATCGTCATCTTCAAGCCATCCAGTCCCGCTATGGAAATCGGTGATTTTTGAATGACTTTACCACCCGCCTGAGCGTCTCCGAGCTGCTCTTCCTCTTTTACGGTTTGCTCGTACCACTCTTGCAGTCCTGCACCGCGCACAATTTTGAGCTCCATGCTTCCATAGAATTGCTTTGCTTTTGCCTTCGTATACCACACACTTATCTCAGAACTCGCAGATGAGGTTAAGGGTTGAAGGTGGAAGCTGATGTTGTCCATAGCATACTCTTCCGGCAGCACCGCCGGGACCTTGAACCGGAATGGCGCCACCCGCGAAGCCTTGTCCAAATTATCGTACTCCCGAAACGTCATATCCGAAAAAAGAAGCTCATTTCCCCCATCCTCGGCATGAATCCAGGCGGAAGTGCCTGCGCTCGAAACCGTTGCATTCGTCAGCGTTGCCGCGCTGATCAGAAGCACCAGTAACACCGCCAGCAATGAAAATTGATAAGAACCCTTTTTAAATGATTGAATCATCCGAATCCGCCGCATGATATCTTTTTCTCCGTTCATGCCCTTGAAGTACAACAGATGAGGTTGATTCCGTCCGGAGGAATACCGCTTCAGGAATCCGATAATCGTCATGCCGTACGGCACGGCCTCTTCTTCCCCAAGCACCGCCAGTACGCAAGCATCGCATGCCAGCTCCCGGTCCGCCTTCATTCGCCGCATCATAAGCCACACCAGCGGATTCATCCAGTGGAACGCAAGTACAACACTGCCAAGCATATTCCAGGCTGTATCTTTTCTTTTATAATGGGCAAGCTCATGTGCAATGACGTGCTTCAGCGGAACAGTATCCCCCGTTTCACGGCTGAAAGTATCCGGCAGATAAACAGCAGGACGCAGAATGCCGGTCATATATGGACTCTGAACAGAAGCATGCGTATACATAGATACAGGACGCTTCACCGAAAATAGACTCCGGCATTCCTCTGCCACCTTCATCATCGTGGGATCACTGACGCGGCTGAAACTTCTCTGCTTTCTCTTTATCCGCAGCCAGTAGTTCAAATGGTATGTCAGAAAAGCCACCGTTCCTGCCAGCCAGACAATTGACAGTATACGGATTGCCGGATGGGTTCCAGCCTCCATGGACACCGCCCTCTCGTGAGGGTCTTGCGTCATGTTAACCTGCTTCGGATTATTCCGCCCGGCTTCATTCGATGTATAATAGGGTTGAAGTGAAATTTCTTTTGCGCTGTTTTCGGATTCCGCAGCAGGCTTGTCCTGCTGAAATGGAAGCTCGGAGACAGCCTTTTTTATGTCTATGATATTAGGTAACGCGTTGAATAAGCTCACCGGACTGTGTGGAAATACCGGCAGTACGAGCCTTACCATCACAATCAGCCATAATGTATATCGCAGACGGGCACTGATGCGCCGGCGGAGCAGATGCTGAACCACTATGACCACGATCGCAGCCAGACTTGCCGTCAGCGTCGAAGCGACAAACCATCTGAAAAGACTTTCGGCTATATGCATGAAATTACCTCGTTTGATTGAATTTCACGTTTTAAGGCCGTGATGGATCTTGGGGATCTCTGCCCTGCTTTTCCGTTAAAATCTGCTGCAGACGCTCAATTTCCTTGTCCGACAGCTGCGTTTCCTCCAAAAAGTTTGTCATCATCAGACCCGCCGCACCGTTAAACACGCGGTTTAAGAACGACTTGCTTTCCGCGCGAACGCATTCTTTTTCAGAAATGAGCGGATAATACTGATAACTTCTACCCGATTTGTGATACCCCAGCGCTTTCTTCTTCATCAGCCGGTTAATGAAGGTTCTGACCGTCTGATCGCTCCATTCGGTATCCTTCGGCAGCTGCTGCACAATTTGCTCTGCTGTTAGCGGATTTTCCTTCCAAACGGTCTTCATAATTTCCCACTCGGATTCCGAGATTTTTGGCATACCTTCCATTCTCCTACACCCCCTTTCCCTTACAGGCAAATCAACTATTACAAATGTAAATATAACCCACCCCCCAAACTATTACAAACGTAATTGTGTCCTAAATGAAAACTTTTCGTTTTGTATATGACAAAAATCACATATAAGCGCATACATTCGTTGACACCTTTTTTACCTCGGCGTATAATTCTAACTCAATTACTTTAATTAAAGTAATTAAATCAAAATATAATACATCGAGGTGTGGTCATTGAAAAATATATTAACTTTTCTAAAAAACAAATCAGTCATCGGCGGAATTACGATGGTACTGTTTTATCAGGTGGCATTTATCCTGATCTTCATGTCGGGTTATAGCGCCATTCCGAAAAACATGAACGAAATGACCGTCGCGATTGTCAATGAGGACAAACAGGCGGGCAAAGAAATCGCTGCAGGTCTGGCCAAGCAGCTTCCGTTCAAAATGGTGACGGACCTGCCGCTGGACAAAGCCCAAGAGCAGCTGAACGACCGTGATCTTGCCTTGGTCATTCACATTCCGCAGGACTTTACGAAGCAGCTGTCAACATCCGGAACGAAAGCCAAAATGGATTTCTTCATGAACCAATCCAATCCGGCCATGGTGTCCAGCAGCATGCAGTCGGTCGTAACGCAAATCACAACGAATCTGAACAACCAGCTGGCGACCCAGACCGCGCAGGGCGTCTTCGAGTCCATGAAAATGCCGGCGGAACAGGCGCAGAAGCTCGCGGCCGAGATCCCTACCAAGCTGGATGCCAATATCGTCAACACAAATCCGGTTCCGCCAGGCATGCATAACCAAATGTCTCCATTCTTCCTGACGATGGTCAGCTATGTCGGCGCCATGATTTTTTCCATGATGATGGTCGGTGCTATGAACGCGCTGAAACGTAAAATGGGCTTATGGCAAGCCTTCTGGTCCGCGCAAGCAACCAATGCGATTGTCTCTCTGATTGCACCGCTGATCGGGATTTCGATTTATTTCCTGATTCAGGGCGGCTTTGGAGCGGAAGTTTTCGTGAAGGTATGGCTTGTCCACGCGCTTGAATTGTTCGGAGCCATTGAGTTTATGTCCATCTTCAGTTTATTATTAAAGGACAAGGCCATTTTCGCGAACCTGACGCTCATGCTGATCCAAACTATCAGCAGCGGCGCGACGATGTCCCGAGAAATGATGCCGTGGCTCTTTAAGATCGTGAGCTACATCTCCATCATGTTCTATACCGTTCAAACGGATTTCTCGATCATTTACGGCGGCGGCAAGCTGACCGAGCATCTGCTCGGATTGTGGATCGCAGCCATTGCTTCCATGATCATCTGCATGGTTTCGTTCTATTTCGTTTCTCCTAAAGAAGTAGCCGATGATCAAGAGAAAACCGTTGCTGCTTAATCAGGTAACTCGTTTCGTCTACACGAATTGATGTTTAGCTGTATAGAATGTGCTCCGGATACCCGAGTTCATTCTATATCACATACACGCGAAGCCAGCTCACTCCCACGAGTCAGCCGGCTTTTCGTATGATTTGGATGGGAGTGTTGCATTTATGTCGCTTCAAATTTTTATACTGGGTGTTTTGAGTTCGGGGCATCATCATCCCTATGATATTAAAAAAATGTTCAAGCAAAACGTGCTGGATGAAAACTCCAAGATTAATGACGGAACCTTGTATTACAATTTCGAGGTCATGCTGAAAAAAGGATATATCGAGAAAATTGAGGTGATCCGTGATGACAACCGTCCGGAAAAAACAACCTATGGCATTACGCCGCTCGGCAAAGAGCATCTGCAGCAGGAGATCTATGCGGTTTTCAAAAATTTCACCCGCGTGGACTCCCTGTACTCAGCTGTCCTATTTCTCAAGCATGTTGATTCGAAAAAGCTGGTATTTTTGATTGAGGAGGCCCAGGAAAAGCTTGAAAATAAAATCAGAAACGACCAAGCCTTTTGGGAAACGGTACGTGATGAAACCCCGCCAGCGGTTCACCTGATTCATGATCATGCCAGTAGCCAGATGAAGATCGACCTGCAGTGGCTGGAGAAGCTTAGACAACTCACACTCGAGCAGCAATAGCATGGATTGACTTATATTTCGAACAACTAAAAAACAGCGCGCCGAGAAGTCCATTGGACACCTTAGGCACGCTGTTTTTTTAAGAGAAAAGTATTTAAAGGATAGACGGTTTTCGTACTGCCATATAAATATCTACGCTAACTTCTTCCGGGTTGAAATCACGCAAGTCATACAATTCAAAATCCCCTGTATATGTGCGCTCGTACTCCGAGTTCTGGAAATAACCCCATATTTCCTGCCATAACTGTGGAACAACCTGCCCCATGGGACCCTTCTCTGTCGTAAACTTGATGTAATCAGCCTCCGGAATATATACGGTACCTGCTGTATCTTCAGCAGAAAGGAGATGGTCCTGCTCATGCCCTAGCAAAAGCGTATACTCGCCATTCACGTCACTTTCATAGTCGGTATACAACGCATAGAGCAAATGCGGATGGACCAGGTCCGTCCGGCTCTGCAGCCCGCTCTGAAAATACCGCTCCCATAGCGACGGAATCTCCCCCTCTCCGCTTAATTCCCGCTGGTTGGACGTCCGGGTACTTATGCCTGTCAGTACGGCTGCTGGCCTGTGCGTAATGCTGATGTTCATGCTTATGTCCCCTTTTTGTGTGGATATGATTTCATTGTACAGGGGCTAAGTGGACAGCAGTCTGTCCGGTTTCCTGTACTGTTCTACAATTTTATATGCCCGCCGCATTACTTCATTGGCTGCAAGCTCCGGGGCTTCAATCACAGCCTGGCCACCGTAGCTTAGGACCATACCATAAAACCATTCATCCAGGGCAAGCTCTGCTTGCACGCGCAGGCTCCCATCCTCCAGCAGTGATATTTGCTCCGGGCTGAAGGAATCCCCGACTCTGTGCCTGACCAGGGGGGAGAACCGCAGCGTCACCATGCTGTACGCCTCTTTGTCTGACCATTCCGGATTCCAATCATACGACTCCAGCGGCGGCAGCTCCCGCGGATTAAATAGATCCGGCAGCATGCTCATCTCTTGAATTCGGGATACCCGAAATATCCGAAAATCCTCTCGAAGTGTACAATATGCCTGCAAATACCACACATTCCCTTTTAAAATGAGTCTTCCCGGCTCTACAACCCTCCAGCTGTCCGTTCCGTTCATATTGATGTACTGCAGCTTCACTTTTTGGGTCTCTCCGGCAGCCTGACGCAGCAGCCTCACCTTATCTCTTGCGCTCTTCCCCTGTCCCCATGGATTCAGATCAAACAGGAGATCATCCGGCTGACTGACTCCCGGCTTCGGATCGGAGCGCTGAAGGAGTGACTCCACTTTATCGAGCAAACGGTCCAGCGTCCGGTCATCCAGCGCGGCTCTGACACCTTTGACAGCTGTAAAGATGGAGCCTATTTCGTCCATGGTCAGCAGCTGCCGGGAAATCGTATACTGGCTCATCATCTCGAAACCACCGCTGGTTCCTTGATGCGCAATAATGGGAATTCCCGCCTGGCCCAGCGTATCCATATCCCTGTAAATGGTTTTGGTCGAAACCTCAAATCGCTCTGCCAGTTCTTTGGCACTGATTCTGCCTCTGTTCAGCAGGAGAATAGTCATCGCAAGCAATCGGTCTATTTTCATCGGAATATAGGCTCCTTTCCGTTATTGTTTTTCTATTTAAGGAAATGTTTAGGTAATCCGTTGGAAGTTTAATACATAATGGGAGTTTGCACTCCCGGCCAATTAAGGCTCTAATACTATCATAATTCGGAGGTCAAGCAATGAACAGAAGGTTTACCGCAACATCACTTATTCTCGTACTGCTGGTATTACTCATCAGCTCCTGCGGCGGAAAAAAAGCAGCAGAGGAATCAGAGGTAAAGCCGACAGAAACCGTGAAGGCTGCTGAAAGTGAAACTAACACGAATGAGGATGCTGACGTTAAGGAAACATCGGAAAACGTATCAGACAATAAAGATGCAGCTGATAAAAAAACGAAAAAAACAGCAGATGAGGGCTATGTAAAAGACGGCATCTACACCAATGATTACTTTGGCTTAACTGTACAAATGCCCAAGGAATGGGAGGTCCAGGGCCAGGATGCCATGCAGGACGTCATGCAGACCGGCAAGGACATCATTGCCAATGGGGATGATGACAAGCAGGCAGCGTTAGACGAAGCTGAGCAAAAAATTCTCAACTTCTTCCTTACTTCCAAATACCCGATGAATGAGCAGGATATCAATCCGAGCGTAATTTCCAATGCCGAGAAGGTCAGCCCGCTCCAAGTGAGAAACGGCAAACAGTATCTGGAAGCCTCACAGGCCATGCTGAAAACAACGGAGCTTCCCTACGAATTTGATGAGATCAAAACCGTCAATCTTGGAGGCAAGGACTTCCACATGATGACTGCTACCCTCAAGGGAAACGGCATAACTCTGAATCAGCGTTACTACAGCACACTTACCGACGGATATGCGGTCAACTTCATCAGTACATACTTCGATGACGCATCCAAAGCCGAGACGGATAAAGTCATTCAGTCCGTCAAGTTTGAGTAATAAGATAACGATTCACCATCAAAAAAGAGCAGATGCATCCGCATCTGCTCTTTTTTAAAAAAACTCTTCCATTCTGTTATTCAGTCAGAAGTATTTTGTGAGCATCGCCCTCATACTCTCTTCGTTCTCCGCGAACTGCCGCTGCCTGTGTCCATTGGCGCCGGAAGGATGCGGAAACCCCTTTAGAATCCGTTCTTCTTGGATTTGCCCTTGGTCAACCATCCATAAGAGACTACGTTCCACTGCCCTTCCCAGCGGGATCAGCATGCTGCCGGGAATCTCCTGCAGCTCTTCCAGAGCGGATAACGCTTGCCGGCAAAGGAGCGGCGAAGCCTGTATATCCGGACTGGAGCCTGTGTAATTGCGATCGCCATCTACAAATACGGGATATCTCAGCAGCGATGTCGTATGCAGAAGCTGCGCTTGCTCCCTGAAGAGTGCTGCACTTGATCCGACGTTCAAATACCCCGGAAGACCAAGACGATCGAGCATCAGGATTAAATGATGGCGCATGGAGCCGGCAAATCCCGCTTCCCGCTTCGCCCGGCGACAAATCTCCTCGTTCGGGAGTCCTTCGGCCAGGCCAGCCCTTGCGGTCTGAAAGGCTGTTTTCATCTGCGTCCAGCCAGGAGTAATTCCGACGATCACCACCCTCGCGGCATGGTTGATCCATTCATTATGGGGCGCGTAGTACATCGTAATTCGTCCCTCCGCTGCCATTCGGAATGCATCGGTCAGCAGCTCCTGCTTGTTCAGATCGCCGTCCTGCGGAAGAGCCAGAATAGCCGACTTATATTGTTCAAGCAATGATCTGGACCTCACGGGCTCTCCCCCTTATTTTTTTATCCAAGGACATACCATCTCTTCTTCCCTATATTGTAACCTTCCCATACGGAGGTCATATACCTCCAGTTCACCGAATATTAGAGCAGTTGCCGCTCAGCGACGTCTTTTTCTGCACACTTTAACCGGAAGGGCTTCAGGTAAAAATTGAGGCCGTATCCCTGTAGGTCCATATACGCTTTTTTTATCCCTTGGATCGAAAACCCCTTCCTCGGTATTTGGTATTTGCCAAAAGAAATCAATATGTACTCCCTGCTCCTCTGCAAGACGCAAAAAATCGATCATAAATATACCTTTTCCGGGATCACAGGAGGAGCTGCCAGAGATTCCAACCCCGCCGATAATCTCATAGCCGTGATTTTGATAGATCTTTAACTGCTCAATAACCGGCTGCAGGATGCGGAAATTATGATCATGAAATGCAGGAGTGTCGAATTCCTCTTCCGTCATGGGCTGCCGCTCCGGTCCTAGAAAGGTAAACCCTGGACAGGGCAGCTGAAAAATGCCATAGCCTTGTTCCGATGCCCAATCCACCGCTGACTTCATCACGCCCGCACTGCGAGCCTCGCCATGAATAACGGTATTCTGATTGATCACACAGTGCGAGGTTATAAGGATCTGTTTATTGCGCTGCACGCTGACACCTCTTTCATGCTGGTTGTAATTGGCTCACTATGGCTTAAATGCGGAAAATATATTCTTATTAATTTAATCGGAATAATTGATATTATTGTATTTCATTTGTACCGTAAGTCAATATCTCAGCATGAAGAACGCTCTTCCCGGGCATCTGCCTGAAAAGAGCGTTGCATGGTCTTTCATTTCAAATAAAGTCGTCCTGTATCGCGCAGCCCGCGCCGCTTTTCAGCTGAACCGCTGCGTCTTATACCATTTGCTTTCCCGGCCTGTGATTTTATCGACGATCAGGTTGTAAAAGGCTTTGACGGAAATGACGAGGAAGAGCTGCGCATATGTGAAATAAGAAATACAAGAGAGCACGAAATTGCGGACATTGCTTTGTCCGATGTCGGCAGCGAGCGCCAGATTGATCTGCAGTACATAGAGAAAATACATCAAAGCCCAAGCTACAACCAGATAGACATATACATCCGACTGGAATTGGAAGGGTGAAACCACACCCGGCTTGAAGATGGCAATGACCTGATACACCAGGTTCGCCACGAACACAATATCCGATACGATAATAGCGATCATGAACCAAAAATAGCTGGCCGCATAGTAGAGCACATGCAGCTTGATCCGCCAGCTGCTGCGGTCGAACAGATGATGCAGGTTTTCGACGACAACATTATAGTTGCCTTTGGCCCAGCGCTCCCGCTGCTTCATATAAACCCCAAGCTGCTCAGGCTCCTGTTGGTAGGCTTCCGCCTGGGGAGCCAGTGCAATCAGCTGGCCGCGGGACATGATCTCAAAGGAAACGGCCGTATCCTCTGTAATCGCCTGCTCGTCCCATCCGCCGATCTCCCGCATTAAAGCGGTTTTGACAATAAAATTGGTGCCGGGAATCGTTCCGAGCTTGAACAGCTCCCATAGCCCGGTATGATGCACACGCTGGATTGTAATGATCTCGAGATTGATGCAGCGGGACAGAAAATTCTGGCCGCGGTTACGCGCCTTATTACGTCCAAAGACAGCTCCGTATTTATCCGGATTCTCCATCGCCTTCTGTGTCAGGAATAAGAGCGCATTGCGCTCAGGCGCAGCATCCGCGTCATACACACAAATCCACTCGCCTGTTGCCAGCTTCAATGCGTCGTTTAGCGCACCGGATTTCCCACCCGTCCCTTTACGCTCAAGGATGATGAAATTGCGGTCCGAATAGCTCGTCTTCTCCTTCAGTGCCCTAAGCCGGGCCGCGGTCTGGTCTGAACAGTTGTCTGCAATAATGATGAGCTGTACCTTATCCTGCGGATAGTTCAACTGCAAAATATGCTCCGCAGTAGCCGTGATGACCAGCTCCTCATTATGCGCCGGAACCATGACGGTCACAGCAGGGAAGTCATTCATATTCTCCGGAAGCTTGAGCTTCTTCTTATTTTGTTTGAAAATAAACCGGACAGCCCCTGCCATAATGATGACTGACTCAAATACGGCAATCCAAATGGTTACTATGGAAAGGATCAATAGAACGTCAGCCACTGAAGTTCCCCCGATCATACTTTTTGTTGACATCGGCACGGAATTTAAGCGTTGCGATGGTGAGAATCAGGATCGTCACGGCGAAAATTACACTAATGGCAATGCAGACAGGGATAAACCAGCTCGTATATGACATTTGAATTCCTCCTCTGCCGGTTCGTAGGAAAAGATTAAATATATTCTCCAATCAGATCGGTCTCGGTATTACGTTCGAGCGCAGCGATGACCTGATCAATATGTTCATATTTGCTGAACTGCTCCTTCTGGAAGACCAGCGCACCTGCACGTATTACGATTTTCAGCTCATGACCTCTTTTGTCCAGAAAATTCACTGCCATCATCGCATTTTTGATCCGGCTGGTAAGCATCTGCAGGTTCTCCTGCCCCAGCATGGGGCACAGGATGATAAAGCGGCCCTTGCTGATTGAAAATTTATAGTCTTCATAGCGGATCTGCCTTTGAATGATCGCCGACAGCTCGAGCAGCAGGCGGGAGTATAGCTGTGATCCCAGCGACTCTTGTACCAGCGGCAGAAAGTCGATTTTGAACATCGCCACGGAAAAACCGTACCGCTCGGAATAGCGCCTGGCCAGGTTGGACTGCTTCTGCATGGTATCTGCCAGCGCTTCCTTGTTGCCAAGAGTAGTGTCAATATCCACCTGCGGACTGCTCCCTCTCATTTCAATCATCCGTTCCATCCAGCGCTTGCTGCCGATCAGTCCGGATTTAATAAAGGCAGCGATCAGCATATTTGCCGGAATCAGCAGCATCCATGAGAATGTCAGCATGTTTAAAGGAGCGTATGTTGTCAGCCAAACAAAATAGCTCACCAGAAATACGAACACCAGAACCACAGAAATCCCTAAAGGAATGATAAAGCCAAGCAGCAGCGCCGCAAGAGTCGCCATGCTAAACATGAGCTCCAGTGTCGTGTAGGATTGATTGAGGTACATTTTCCAATAAATCAGCAGCTCCTGCACCATGATCAGAGCGATCAAAAGGATGTATCCAAGTTCAAGGCGGCGCGTCGTTGTATTTTTGGTCATCCGAATTCCTCCACTCCCCCGCTTTCTTTCACTGCGGACACCGTTGTCCAGCCAAAATAGATTACCGACTAAAAAAAGGCAACCATTCCGAAGTTAGCTGAACGACATAAGGGTGAATCAACTTATAATGAATTAATACTACAAAAATCGACAATTCCCTTCTGTACTTACTTATTCATTAACGCAAAAGCTTAGGAAATAACCAATTTATTTCATTTTTGCGAATATTTTATCCATTGTTCTACAGCCAGGAGCGGGAGCAGATTATCAAATATATGCGTGTCCCCATCAAAAACATAGCCCCCTGGATACTCTGTATTCCCGTCCCTAAGCGAAAGCATATGCTTGTAGAGCTCCCCTGCCCAGACCTTGTCATTGGCCTCAAGCGCCAATTGTACTGCCAATCCATAAACGGAAGGGGATTCGTACTCGACACTGCTTGCCCGTGTAGCCCTGTCATAACGACCGTACAGCTTATGGCTGCGGCTCCACTCTTTTTTCAAAAAAGATATCAGCGGTTCAGGCTCTCTCCCGATTTCCGCAGCATGGATTCCCACCAGGAATTGATCGATTAAATTTACCGAATCGTCATACGTATATTGCCCGTTATGGACGTTGAAGCTTTTCGGATAAAAAGCCCCGTCATCCGGCATGTTCTCCAGAAGTTGAATATGTTTGCTGTAGAAAGCATGATCAATAAGCTGCGCCTTCTGCATCAACTGCAGGGCATCGCTGTCAATATAAACTAGACTCAGCTCCTGCGCTGATTCGCCTCGGTCAAAGTCATGAAAATCCGTCATGTATCCATTTACCAGTGCAGAAGAAAGCAAGGTTCCCGTCAGCGTCCCTGCCTTCTCACGATCACTTGACATGCCCCAGAGCTGTTCAGCCTTCAACAGCGCTCCGATGACTCGTAGATCATCACCCAGCGCATTCGTATGGATATTGGAGCTGCCGTCCGGCTCCAGCTTCCATGCCAAATAATGCTGCGGAGTCAGGAAATAATGCTCCAGCACCCTAGCGTTTTGACGAAACAGAGTCTTGTCCTTCTTCAGCACGGCATATTGCATCCACAAACCCAGCGATTCCGACAGCGATTCACGACCTGCCGCAATCTCCGGGTTGGTTGAGCTTCCTTCCTGCAGGTATGTCGCAAGCGTGCCATTCGGATTCGTCATATACTTTTGGATGAAGGCCTCTGTCTGAGCTGGCGATTCCTGGGGCATCCCCTCTTTCCAATAGAGCCACATACCCGCCGCAGCCATCAGTATCAGCCCGGTGATGGCCAGTTCCTTTCGGTGCTTATGCATATTTGAATTCCGCCTTTCCTTTGCAGTCCCATAATATATTCAGATAATATAGAATAAACCCGCAGAGGGAACATGAACGATTCTTTAGCTTAGAACCAGGTAAGATCGGACTTGAATTCACAGAAAATATGATGTTGGTTTATCAGCGTATGAAGTCGTCTTTGTGAAAAAAACATAAACCCGCTTGGGATATCCCAAGCGGGTTTATGTTTCATTGATGTGATACCGATATTACTGCTTCGAATTACTGCTTGGCTTGCCATCGGATCCGTAACGGACCTGGTTATATCGATGGATAACCTGACCCACTTCCTGCGCAGGAAGATGAGTATAATCGCCTTTGGCGTTTAATGCAGCGCCATTCTCGGATGGCGTAAGGCTTGGACGGAACTTATAACCCCGCTTAACGGCACTGCGAATCAAGCTTTCGTAAGCACGGCGTGGATCACCATCCTTCACCCCCGCGGCCCCTTCTTTGCGCCGCCTCCACAATCTGCCGGGACGCTTATTCACACGGTCGATTTTCTCCACCTCATCCACGTAATCGCCCTGATCGGTCGGGACGCTCCGCACCTCACGCAGGAGCCGGAGCCGCTGTGCCATCCGGGCGATCCATTCGCGAAATCTTTGCGGGAGCCAGCGGCGTACCAGCCGATACAAGAGCAGCAGCAGAGCCATAGCCACGGCAACTATCAGCAGGATCAAGATGATTTGGCCCATAATGTGCAGCCACTTCGGCGATTGGGAAGGCGGAGGAAGATCCAGCGGTCCTTGCTGCCCCATCTGCGGCTGCTCCGGGGTCATCTGCTGCTCTCCTTGGTCCAAGCCATTAAATATTCCCCTCAACCAATGCCTAAAATAGGCAAAGCCCTCATTCAGTCCGTTCCACAGGCTTAGCAGTGCGATGACCGCGACCGTCAGCCAGGTCATCCAGCGGTTTCTGGACAGAATTCGGCGGAGCAGCATCCGGTCGGTTTGCTGCGCATTGGAAGCTTCGCGTACACGGTCCCCGTTCCACCGCAGCAGGACCGCAAACAACGTAAACAGGCTTAGAAGATAGAGCGAGGTACGGTACGGCTCGATCGCAGGCACTCTGGAAGATACGCCATACACAATCAAGGACGCAGCCAGCCCACCCAGCGGCAAATTCAGCTGGACTAATCTCCACAGCTGCTTGCGGCCGACAATAAGCCCGCGAATGTCCGCTAGCAGAAGGAGCAGTACCGCCAGTATTGCAGCACGAAGCCCGAGCGCCGCCAGCGGCAGCAAAGCAGCAGCCATTAGCAGAGCAGTCGCCAATACTGCCTTCCTGCCTCCCGCCTGTCTGATGCCAATCATCGTACCCAAGGCATGCAGCAGCCACATAACCGGCAGCAGCCACCAAGGCGAAGCCTGCATGGCATAGATCATATACAGCAGTAAATAGGGAAAGACGGCAGCCGTTTCCAGCAGTGAATTCCCCAGCACCGCCAGGCTGCGGCGCAGCCGTATGCCCTTATCGGCTATCATCATGCCCCCGCCTCCTTCATGCCTTCGCTCAGATCAGCAATCGATACTCGGTGCCCCTTCAGCTCAATCAGCCGAACGGCATCCCGGATCGCTGCGGATACATATGGGGTCACCAGAAAATAATCCATTGTTTCATGCGTTTCTAGCTCCGCCTCAATCCGCAGCAGCTCATAAAAAGGCCTCTGAATCTTGAGCTCTACGGCAGCCATGGCCTCCAGCAAATCCTCAAGATGCGGAAGTCCATAATCCGGCGCAAGATATGCCATCCTCGCATCCGTGTCGGGCGACAAAGAGGCGTTGCTCGCAAATCCGGCCGCCATCCCCTGACGAATGAGTGCAGCGGCGCAGGTTGCCGCATAGGATAGCGCCTCTTCAATGATTTCCGGCTTGGTGACAACATTCCACATCTGCTCCGAGACCTCAATATTAAGGAGGATCATGGCCTTCGGGTCTGCAGAGTAGCCATGCTGATGCACTTGCAGTTCTCCGCTTCTGGCACTGGCCTTCCAGTGAATACGGTTCATAGCATCGCCAGGCGCATAACCTCTTACGCCTGTAAACAGAAACGGGTCCTCGACAATCCAGCGGCGCACAGCCAGTTCACCCTGCCAGGTTTTCCAGGAGGAAGGCAGCTCCTCATCCCTCAACAGGGATGGATAGACCACCAGCCGTTTGTTGAGCGTCACTTTCAAGGAAGGCGTGTACATGGCGAACAAATCGCTTCCGGTCATGGTTGCCGTATCCATGCGGAAGATGCCACGGCCCCGGCACTGGATCTGATGCGTCCGGGTGATCCGCGTCCGTGCGGGAAGCGAGAAAAAGCTCGTATGATTCTGATAAATCTGGCCCTCGCTGATCCAGGTCTCCTTGCTCCGCTTGAAGCCCAGGGATGCCGGGAGCATCGCCTCCAGCCGCAGCCAGGGGATAGGCACACGCCGCTTATTCTCGATGACCTCCACCATTTCAATCCGATCACCTGCGTAGCAGGTTCGGGTACTGAAATGGCGGTCATAATCCAGCTTGCCAAGCGCGCTCCTGCCTAAAATGAGTCCCTGCAGCACCATGACAAGTCCACAGGCAAGAAATAGCCACAGCACTGCCATTTATTTCACGCCACTTTCAAGTTCCTTTTCACTCGGAACCGGGATGCTGTCCATGATTCCCGTCAAAATGCGCTCCGCATGGCCATTTCCTGCCTCATGGCGTTTCCGCAGCACCAGCCGGTGCGTCCATACCGGGAGAAGCAGCTCCTTGATATCATCAGGCAGCACATAGCTTCTTCCATGCAGTGCCGCATATGCCTGGACAGCGCGGAGCAGTGCCTGCGTGCCGCGCGGGCTGATTCCAAGCATCGTTTCGTCATGATTCCGGGTGGCTTCGGCCAATGCAACGATATAGCCCATCAGATCATCCGTAATCTGCACCTGTCCGCATAGCTTCTGCGCTTCCAGCACCTCTTCAGCGGTTGCCGTCTGTCCTGCTTCCTCGGCCCGCAAACTGCCTGCGGCCGCAGTCCGTTTCAGAATCTCTACCCCTTCAGATGCTGAAGGATACCCCAGCTTCATCCGGATCAGAAACCGGTCCATCTGCGCTTCAGGCAGCGGGAATGTTCCTTGGTTGTCCACCGGATTCTGCGTGGCCATGACCATAAATGGGCTTGCAAGCGGCATCGTCTTCCCCTCAATGCTGATCTGCCGCTCCTCCATACATTCGAGGAGACTCGACTGTGTGCGTGGTGTGGCACGGTTAATCTCATCGGCCAATACAATACGCGCAAACAGCGGTCCCGGGCGGAAATGAAATTCCCCGTCTTTTTGATTAAAAAAATGGATGCCGGTCAGATCCGATGGCAGCAAATCCGGAGTGAACTGAATTCTCTGAAAGCTCAAACTGAGCGATGCCGCCAAGCTTTTAGCAAGCAAGGTCTTGCCTGTTCCCGGAACATCCTCCAGCAGCACATGCCCGGAGGCGAGAAGCGCCGTCAAGAGCAGATCCACTTCATGCTCCTTGCCTACAATTACGTTTGCAATGTTTTGCTTTAACTTCTGCGCCAGCTGTTGAACGCTCTCCATACCTCTTCCCCGCCTTCCCCTTGCCCCCATTTCGATGTGCTCATGATGCCATTAAAACGCTTGCAAAAAATGGAGCAAGTCTCCTGTTTTTTTAAAATCCTTGCAGACATTTTATTTGAATGATTATGTATTCGAATCAATTTCATCATACCTTAAACCGCTTCAATCAAGGCTATATATAGATCCAAACGGTTTTATTGGTCTATGTATAGTTTCAATTTGATCGTTTTAGTGAGATATGAAATTGATTCATTCCCATTTCCTTACCTATCTCATTTTAGCAAATTTTCCTTGGTAAATGGAAAAGAGATGAATATTCCGCTGCCATTGACGCCGAGGCCCTGCCATCGGTAATATGGGCGTAAGAGGTGATTTGACTTGAAAACCATGCTTATACTCGGCGGTATCATGCTGTTCCTCGCGGTGGCGCTTGGTGCCTTTGGCGCTCATGCCCTGAAGGAGCGGCTGAACGAAAGCCAATTAAAAACATACCAGACCGGCATTCAGTATCATTTGGCCCATGGACTCGGCCTGGTACTGATCGGACTCTATGCAGGCATGACAGACCATGCATCACTCGTGATTCTGGCGGGCTGGTTCATTGCGGCAGGCATCCTACTCTTCTCCGGCAGCCTGTATGCCCTGAGTCTGACCGGCATACGGAAGCTGGGTGCCATTACACCGCTTGGCGGCGTAGCCTTTTTGGCAGGCTGGGTCATGTTTATTATTGCTGCAGCACAAGGGTAACCCTGGGAGGCTGGAAATTAAAAAGAGCGCATTCCCTACTATAGGGAGATGCGCTTTTTTTATTGACTCTTTATTGATTTACGGCATGACTTGTCTTCGCATTCCGTCCGCGTTCACTCTGAATTTGTTTGCTTCGCAGCTGTCCGCAAGCCGCGTCAATATCCGTACCATGCTCCAGACGTACACTACAGCTGATATTTTGCTTTTTCAGCGTATCGTAGAATGCGGTAATCGTTTCCTGGGAGCTCCGCTGATACTGGCTATGCTCGTCAACCGGATTATAAGGAATCAAATTCACGTTGGCCAGGTTTCTCCGGCTGCCTACCAGCTCCGCAAGCTCCAGCGCATGCTCCGGCTGGTCATTGACATCCTTCAGCAGAATATATTCCAGCGTAATCCGGCGGTTACTCTTCTCCAGGTAATAATCGATGGCCTCCATCAGCGGCTCAATGGGATATGCCCGGTTAATCTTCATAATCCGCGTGCGAATTTCATTATTCGGGGCATGCAAGGAAATCGCCAGATTGGTGCCTAGGTCGCTGTCTGCGAACTCACGGATTTTCGGCGCAAGACCACTGGTGGATACGGTGATATGCCGCGGTCCAATCGCCAGCCCCTTATGATCCCGGATAACCCGGATGAAGCTGGACATATGCTCGAAATTATCGAATGGTTCTCCGATACCCATGACGACAATATGGCTGACCCGCTCGTCTTTGTTCATCTGGTCCAAATGCAGCTGCACTTTCATGACCTGCTCCACAATCTCTCCGCTGGTCAAATCCCTGCTTTTGCTCAGCAGTCCGCTGGCGCAGAAGCTGCATCCGATATTACATCCCACCTGAGTCGTCACACATACGGAAAGACCAAACTTATGGCGCATCAGTACCGTTTCGATCAGGTTGCCGTCCTGAAGACGGAACAAGAACTTGATCGTGCCATCTGCAGACTCCTGCTTGGTGTGCTCCTCCAGCGTCTGAATAGCAAAATGCTCGCCCAGCAAAGCCTCGCACTCCGGCTTCACATCCGGCATTGCGGAGAATTCGGTTACACGCTTGCGGTACAGCCCATCCCATACCTGCAGCGCCCTTGATTTTTTATGCCCGTGCTCAGCCAGCCATGCGGCCAACTGGTCGAGAGTTAATCCATAAATGGATGGTTTGTTCATTGCTGCTTTCCTCTTTTCAAAAACCTAAAATTCAGTCCCTCTCTACTTTACCAGAAAAGAACCGGCAATCTGTCATTATTGTCCCAAAATTTTATTGTTAAAACAAGGGGAGACAGGCAGGATTTGAGCCGGGGACAAATGCTGCAGGCATCTTGCCTATTTTCCGCACTACGCACAACTGTCCTGTATCAAGGGCCTCCCCATTATATAATGATCCAAAAAGAGGATATCCCGTAAAGGGTATAGATATGAAAAATGCCTGTTATAGATTCCATGTTATAAACCATGAGCATCACAGAATTATGCATTTGGTTCATACTTTCGGGTTTTCGTAGCCGGATATCTCTATTATCCGAAAGCATATTTGACATACTATTTATATCCTACGGCATGGGATAGAGGCCAAGAAAACGCTGCTATATCAGGCAATTCCGCACTCCTATTTAACATATCAAAAATGACATATTTACGTTAAGGCATCGTGTCTCTACACTTTTTGTAAACGCTAACATTTATTCGGGCTCAGCAGCTGACATCCTAAGGCTTTCTACAACAGAGCTCCCGCGTAGGCGAAGAATTTAGGCTTTAGCTCATTTCAAAGGGGGGAAAGTCTCATTCACGCTAAAGTCGGCTCACAACGATAACAGGAGGAATCATCTGATGAGAAAATACTTAAAACCGTGGGCAATGATCCTATGCGTGTCCATGTTCGCCTCACTCTTGGCGGCATGCGGTTCCAGTTCCAAAGATGCCAGCGACGGCGGACAAGCGTCCAAAACGGCGGAAAACGTACTTAAAGAAGGCTTCCCGATCGTTGAAAAACCGATTACACTGTCTGTGTTCGCGCCTGATGTAGGCAGTGCGAAATGGGATACGATGCAGGTATTCAAAGATATGGAGAAACGCTCGAACATCAAGCTGACCTTCCAGACGGTTCCCGTGGACAGTTTCGAAACGAAGAAGAATCTGATCTTTGCGAGCGGCGATCTACCGGATATTTTCTATGCAGCCAGCCTGACCCCAGCCGAACAGGTAACCTACGGCAGCCAGGGCACGCTCATTCCACTGGAAAAGCTGATTGACGAGTATGCGCCTAATATCAAAAAACTGTTAGATGAGAATCCGGAGGTCAGAAAGTCCATCACGACTCCGGACGGACATATTTACGCCCTGCCTTATGTTGATAAGGGCGCGGTATGGTATAAGAGCCCGCTTTACTATAATGGAAGTTTCCTTAAAAAGCTGGGCGTAACCAAGCTCCCGGAAACGCCGGATGAGCTGTATGACTACCTGAAACGGGTGAAGACCGAGGATCCGAACGGCAACGGCAAGGCGGATGAAATCCCGCTGACATCGACCAAGCTGAAGGATATTCGCGTGCAGATGCTCGGATTCTGGGGTATTTATGATGAGGTGTATTATGCCGACAAGCAGGGGAAAGTGCATTATACCCCGCAGGAGGAAGGATACAAAGAATATCTTACCTTCCTCAACCGGCTGTGGACGGATAATTTGCTCGATCATGAAACCTTCTCCCAAACCGATGAACAGAAAAAGGCCAAGGGGAAAAGCAATCAGGTAGCCCTGTTTAACGACTGGCTTCCGTATTTTATGCTGGGCGGGGAACCGAATACCGCCAATCCAGTCATGGCGCCGCTGAAAACTGGCTTCCCGGATTCGCCGGTTGCCGCAAAGTCCTCTGGCATTTCCAAGAACGGCACCTTCGCGATCTCCGGCACGAATCCTGCACCGGAAGCAACGATGCGCTGGGTCGATTACCAATATGACTATGAAGGATCCACTTTGTTCAATCAAGGGCCGGAAAATCTGCTTTGGAAATATAAGGACAAAGAAAATCATGTGAAAGAATGGCTGCCTGTTCCGGACGGAGGCGACCGTGAGAACTATCGCGGCAAGATTACCCCGAACTATGGAATCACGACGCCTGGCGTCAGCCTGCCGGAAGTGTCGAAGGGCTTGAGAAGCGATATTGACGAATGGGCCGAAAAGGAAAACCAGGAGAAGATCATTCCTTATGCCAAGGTGCCGTATCCGAATGTGTTCCTGACAGAAGCGGAACAATCCGAGGTTACATCGCTGCTCTCCGATCTGAACAATTATGTTGAACAGATGGAAGCTAAATTTGTTACGGGTCAGGAACCGATGTCAGGCTGGGATAAATACAAAGCCCAGGTGAAGAAGATGGGCAGCGACCGGATCGTCGAGATCTATCAGGCTGCATATGACCGCTGGGATCAACAAGGGAGCAAATAATAAGCCCCTAATTCATGAATGTGTCCAAAGATGAATGAGGGCAAGTCTCTTGTAAGATAGCAAAATTCACCTCTTCCCGATTCATGGGCTGACAAGGATTACAAAGAAACCGTTCCTTTAGAAATAGTAGTGGACCTACGTTTCTAAGAACGGTTTCTTTCGTATTGTATAGGGTTAAGCGGGACTAGGCGTCGTGGATGAAGACATACCGGAAAAGCAGCATTGGCTGTCCGCTGGTGTTTCTTTTCGGGTTGTCGTTACAGCGACAACTCCGCCAAAAAGCTCTCTATACGCTCCTTCTGGCGCAGATGATGACGGTAATGCATTTCAACCAGCATAAACCATTCGGCTGCATTCAAAGCGCCAAAGCCCGGATGGATAAGCTTGTTCTGTTTGGGAGCGGCCTCCACCACCTGTCCGGCTTTCTTCATCTCGGCTACAACGCTAAGAAGCCCTTCTCGGATCTGCTCCTTACTGTCAGGCTGGCTGGGTGTATATGCCGGGGATGGCGGAACGTGAATCCTTATCGGTGGAAATTCATTGTTCATGTATGCGGCCTCCCCTCTCTCGGATTTCTTTCCTTCCGTTAGCACATCCTCAGCTGAAGAGGCGCAGGCGCGGACGTTCCGTAAATGCAAATACAAGGAAGCGTTAATCAAGTGCATGTACATTTGTCCGAGCGACCATTCATCCTCGCCCGGTTTTCGAGTTAAATCCTCCATGCTGAAGCGCTCCAGCTCTTTCAGGTAATACTGTGTTAAGCCTTCAAGCTTCTGTATCGTTTCTTGCGTATTCATCTCCAAATCACTCCTTGAACTTGATCTTGAGATAAATATACAAAAACGCTACTGACAGCATTATGTCAGTAGCGTTTCAGAAGCTTTTCGGCTTCTTCAATGACCCGTGTGCGCAAGGACTCCGGCTCTTGAACTCTTATGCCGGATCCCCAACTGAGCACCCAGGACAGGATTTCTTCGATCTGCCGGACACGAAGCTTGATCCGTAGTCCTCCGGAATGCTCTTCCAAAGCATCGATATAGTAGTTATCCGACTCTCTAATCCGGTCCGCGATGCTGATATCAGCAAGAAGGATGATCTCAAGTCCGCGATCATCCGGCGGCTTATAATCCTCAAACTGAAATTCGGGAGGAAGCTCATACTCCACTTCAAGCTGCTCCAGCTCCGTCATCCGGGATAATCGAAAATGACGTATATCCTGCCGAAGCTCGCAGGCCGCAACCAGCATCCATGCCCCCTGTACATGAACAAGTCCATAAGGTGCCGCTACGCGAATACTTTCCCTTTTCCCATCCGGCCCCGACCGAGTTTTAACATACCGGAAGCCTACCTTTCGCCGCTCAAGCAAGGCTCGCCGCAATATCTCCAAGTTCATCCGCTCGTTCCGGCTGCTGGCTGATTCCCGGGCCGACAGCAGCCGCATGGTCCCTCGCACCTGCTCGGCTTCAATCCGTACCCGCTCTGGGAGTACAGTCTCGATTTTCGTCCGTGCTGACTCTGCATGGATTCCGTAATTCGGCTCCAATTTCTTTTGCACAAATTCCGCTCCCAGCAGCAGTGTCACTGCCTCGCTGGCCGTAAAGCTGACCGGGGGCAGAAAGTACCCCTCCATCAGGGAATAGCCTTGGCCGGGGGCGCCCACAATTGGGACATTGGCTTCACTTAGCGCCTGCATATCCCGGTATATGGTGCGCACGCTGGTCTCAAACTGGGCGGCTAGCTCCTCGGCCCTTACTACTTTTCTGCCCTGCAGTTGAAGCACAATTGCTAATAAGCGGTCCGTCCGGTTCATCTGATCATCACTCCTCTAGCTGTAGACGCTTCTTTTCCTATTGATGCTGTGTATCATCATATTTCTCCTCTTATCTTCCCGGATTGTTATTGTCAGCCAGCTCTCTAAGTCTGTCCTGCACCTGTTCCCAGTACTCCTTCATTGTCTCTCTCGCATGCATATCTTCCAGCTTCTCTTGATGGATGCTAATAGTTGCCTTTCCCTGTGATGCCGGTAAAACACGGATTTGCAGCGTGGATGGATGTTTCCAGCCGATACGCTGCCATCTCATCCGCAGCTGCTCCATAGGCTTCACCACACGAAGCTCCCCCGTAATACCATTGGTGGCAGCAAATGACTGCCCCGGTTCCAGCACCAGGCTATCGATTTCACCTATCCACAGCTTCAGCCCTTCCGGAGAAATAAGCAGCGACCAGGCCTCCTGAGTGGATATGGTAAGTGTCCTCCTTACTCCAATTTGAAAGCCCGCAGCAGCAGACAGGCCAACCGGCTTTGCTGTATGTATTATCTCGGAAGTCTTGTTTTCACCATGCGATTGATTCATTAGAAACTCCGCCTCCTGATTAGGGCGTTAGCGCCCTGACAAATAAATCCACGCTGCTCTCCTTAAATTCCTGCATCGTGATGCTCGTTATGGCCTCCGCTTGATGCAGATGGGTCATGAAAGCCCCATAGTTCATCCACATAAAGGTCATGGCCTGTGCTTCCGCATTCGTGGCAATCATTTTACCCTGCTCCTGCATCGCTGTAAAATAATCCATCAGCATTTCCTTGAGCTGCCGCGGATGCTTTTGGGCTTTATGCATCACATCCGATAATTCGGCATCCTTCAGTACAATTAGAATCATCTTCCGGTTCTGGTTCATGATCTCATGATAACGATCCGCGAGAAGATACAAATCAGCCCGCAAATCCCAAACCAGCTTCTCCTGAAATACCTGAATCATATCCTCGGTATCATGAAAGCGGTCCACCGCTGCTTCAAGCAGTGAGCGCTTTGTCCCAAAGTGGCGGAAAAGCGTCATCTCACTCAAGCCGGCAGCAGCGGCAATTTCCTTGGTCGACACGCCGTTGTAGCCCTTTTTTGCCATTAAATCAATTGCTGCCACCAGCAACCTGTCTTTATTATTCAGCTTTTGGTTCATCTATGCTCCATCCTCTTGTTCTCACCAGTTGTTAGTGCGCACTAACAGCGTGATATTAGCATGTTACTCAAAATTTGTCAATATATGGATTTAATGAGATCATAATGGACTTAGCTTCCTGAATGCTCTTGAACGACGCCCCACATATTCCCGTTTGGATCCATAAATTTAAGCACCCAGCCGAAATCCTCATTTTTGTAATGCGTAATTACGGCGCCGTTCTTTGCCAGGGAATCATGCATGGCGTGCACATCATCCGTGGCATACAAAAGCACCGGCATCGTTCCTCCATCGACTGTGAAATTCGCAGAGGTATCATCCGCAGTCTGCCACAGCATCAAAAGCGGTCCAGTTGGCAGCTCTAGAAATGCGCATTTTCCATAATTCTCTCTCAGCGCAAATCCTAAATTTTGATTGTACCAGGCAATGGATTCCTCCATGTTTTTGACCGGAATTTGCATATGGAAAAGGGATTTAAGCCTTGAGGTCACCTCTTTCTCAAACTTCTGCTCCTCCAGCCGGTTGTCTTCCAAAAAGTCATGGACCATATCATACAACTCCTCTTTTAATTTTTGCCGCGCTCTCCGCAAACGGCTCTCTACCGCACTCACCTTCAGATCCAGCATCTGAGCGATCTCCCTGGCGCTATAGCCTCCGATGTGATGCATTACAGTTACAATGCGGTATTTTTCATCCAGCTCATGCAGCGCCTCACGTACCGCCGTTCTTGTGGAACGAACCTGGTAATCCTCCTCGAGGGACTGTAGTGACGGGAGTCCCCTTGCACACTCAAGAGGCTGAACCGGGTTCGGCTCTCCCCGCAGCTTATCCAGGCACACACGCCGTGCAATGGCGATAACCCAGGAAGAAAACTTATGAGGATCCCGTAGGCGCTCCAGCTTGTACCAGGCTTTAATCAGCGTCTCCTGCGCCACATCCTGTGCCAAATGAAAATCTCCCAGTATGCCATAAGCCGCGCCGTAGATCGCATTTGAATACAGCTTCACCAGCTCCCCAAACGCTTCCTGATCTCCACAACGCGCCTTTTCCACCCTTAAACGGTCCGCATTGCCATCCACTGTATCAGCTCCTCTGCTATATAGACGTAAATGGCATACAGTTCCAGTCATCCACCTTATAGATTTCTATGGATATGTATTTGTGAAATACCGTCCAACTCCTTTTATTGATGCGAAAACTATTTTTAGCGTCAATCTGCAAATTGCCCCTTTCCTCCTTTTCCGATTGCATTCTGACCAGATGGGTAATAGTAGGCGACGGGGGTGGATCGAACTTATTACGGTGTCTCCATAACTGGACTTCCAGCATTTTCAATATCAAAAAAACGAAAGTTTTTGTTTGATCCACACCGGTTGAGGTTATATAAATAACGTAGCAATAACATAGATTATTGCAAAAATACAAAATAAAGGGAGAGATTAATCATGGCAGACAAAATGTCCAGAGAAGAAGCAGGTCGTAAAGGCGGAGAAGCAACAGCACGTAATCATGACAAAGAATTCTATCAGGAAATCGGCGAAAAAGGCGGAGAAGCCACTTCCAAAAACCATGACAAGGATTTTTACCGCGAGAACGGTAAAAAAGGCGGAGAAGCCCGAGGTAACAATAACTAAGTATGAGACTATGCCTTCATAAACTAGAATAAAAAGCACGATTTCAATAGGTATTGAAATCGTGCTTTTTTCTGTGGAGATTTGAAAATTCAGATCAAAAACATGGCCACAATCGTTGTAACCGAAAGCCCGATGAGCACCGGCTTCAGATTGCGACGCGCCAGCTCGAACGGACTGACCCCGCAAATGGCAGCCGCCGGAATGAGAGCCCATGGAATGAGCGTGCCTCCCCCGACCCAAATCGCAGCAATTTGCCCGAGCGCCGTTAATGTCGCCGCCCCCGTATGTGTGGCAGCCGCAAACAACTGAGCAATAGAACCTGCAAGCGAAATGCCGGAGAATCCGGAGCCGTCCAGGCCTGTAATGGCACCTGTGATGGTCGAAGTCACTGCCCCGACCGCACCGTTCAGCGGTACACTGCCCGCCAGCGCCACCCCCAGGTCGTTCACGATTCCATGCGATGCCTCAGGTAATACTTTGCCGAACAGATCTGTAAACGCCGCATCGCCAAGATAGAAGAAGGCTGCGATTGGAATTACCGGGCCAAAAATTTTAAAGCCGAACACAAAGCCATCGATCAGATATGTCGTTATTTTCTCCAGGCCCTGATTTTTGTGGGCGAGTAAAGAAATGACAATCAGGATGAGCACCGCTGTGCCGCCAACAAGTGCAGTTGCATCTCCGCCCTGGAGCTTCAGCACGAACATGGCCACTACATCCGCAAGAAAAAGCAGTAGTATGGCAAGCGCCAGCCCTTTTTTCACTTTGGATGGCAATATGACATTCTGTTCATCTTCCCCTCCATTTGCGGCGAGGACGTTCCCTGTGCTTTTGACCGTAACCAGACCGTCTCTCCAGGTTCCGTTCTTCATATCTTTACGCATCATCCAGAAAGCGATTACAGTTGTAACGAGTCCCATGACGATAACCAACGGCACGCTCGCTTCCATAACGCTTGTGACCGGAAGCCCTGCCGCATCAGCCGTCAGCTTGGGAGCCCCCTGGATAATATAATCACCGGATAGTGCGATACCGTGGCCAAACAGGTTCATTGCCACCGCAGCCCCCAACGCGGGCAATCCGACCCGGATGGCAACCGGAAGCAGTACGGCACCGATCAATGCGACAGCCGGCGAAGGCCAGAAAAACCAGGATGTGACCATCATGATAATGCCGATACCCCAGAAGGCCAGTGCCGGTGTACGCAGAAAGCGCGTGAGCGGCGCGACCATGGCCTCGTTGATGCCTGTGCGAATAAGCACGCGGCTCATCGCTACAATGATGGATATAATCATGATCGTGCCCATCAGCTCTTTTGTGGCATAAATAAAAGAGTTAAAGACACCCGATATCGATCCGCTGACCGTACCCGTTGCCAAAATACCCAGCGCTAAAATCCCTGCTACGCAGATCATTGTCGTATCCCGCCGCTTGATCAGCAGTGCCATGATAAACACAATGAACGCCAGATACACATAATGAATTGCCGTTAAATGAATGACCATCTCTTGCTCACATCCTTCCCCAGCTGCAAAGTGGTGCTATATGCTATGCAGGGGCCTGGGCATGGGTTCATGACTAGATGTGTCTCTTCGGATTGGCTCGGCTGCTTGTAGAAGTACCTGAACCCTAGAACCTAGTCATGGTGTCACTCCGCATGCAAATCATCCCTCTAATCGCTGTTGTCCCCGAAATATCTTTAATTGTATTTTAGCGGCTAATTTCGGGGACAAAGGCGACCACTTCGTTTTTTTGGATCGATTTGCCCGCTCCGCTGCTTCGAAGTTTTCTTTAAGAGCGACTTGATCTTTACGAAAAAAAGCCACTCCGAAGAGTGGTTTTTGTGTATATATCAGGGCACATGGCTGCGTGAGATATGCTTTAAAAAGAACTAAGTCAATCGATATGCCGCGAAGGGTTTGCCGTATCGGAACGACTCACTGATCTCATCAAGCTTGCTCAGGGCCTCCTCACCCGGGTTCAGCTCTACGCTTTTCAGGTTCTCATCCAGCTGCTCCGTGCGGGTTGCACCTACGATAACGGTTGAAACTACAGGCTGCTCCATCAGCCATGCCAGCGACAGCGTGCTTGGCGTGCATCCGCTCTCTTCGGCGATCCGGCTTACCTCTTCCCCAAGTGTCAGCGTCCGGTCATTAATGAACCGGCTGAAGCTGGGGTCCGTCTGTGCACGCGACTTCAAAGGCGCCTGGTCCGCGAAGCTGTATTTACCTGTGAGAATACCGCCTGCCAGAGGGAAATATGGAATAATTCCCACGCCTTGATCCAGGCACACAGGCACCAATTCTTGTTCCGGTGTGCGGTCAGCAAGCGAATAGCTTGTCTGAGTGGACACATATCGGTTCAGTCCTTTAGCCTCGCTATAGCCCAGCGCTTTCATCAGTTCCCATGCGGCATAGTTGGAAGCCCCGATATAACGCACTTTGCCGGCGCGCACCATATCGTCCAATGTGCGGAGCGTTTCGTCCAGCGGTGTATTCGGGTCAAAGGTGTGGATCTGGTACAGGTCCACATAATCCGTCTTCAGCCGTGTAAGACTTCGGTCCAGCTCCTGCATCAAATGATACCGCGATGATCCGCGGGAATTGGGACCCTCTCCGTTAACCAGCCCGGCCTTGGTTGCCAACACGACCTCATGTCTTCTGCCAACCAGAGCCTCACCAATAATCCGTTCGGACTCTGAACCCGCATAAATATTGGCTGTATCGAAGAAATTGATACCCTGATCCATCGCATGGTGTATGATCCGGGTAGATGTGTCCTGATCTGCCCGTTTACCGAAAGCATTCGTGCCAAGGCCCAGAATAGACACTTCCAGACCGCTGTTTCCTAGTCGGCGATATTTCATAATAACCACTCCTTTGACTCATATTAATGGCTTTAACTGTTCCGATTCCCTGATCTATGCCGGTTGATCCCGCCCGGAATCCGTCTGTACTCCCGCCCCCTGTCTCCGGCTCTTCCCGTTTACCAGCCAGATGCCCATGAGCACAAGCAGAATACCTGCCACCGTAATCACACTGAGGCTTTCATTCAAAAACAGAACGCCAGAAACCACACCAATGACAGGAACCAGCAGCAATGAAATGGAAGCCCTGCTTGCTTCCACCTTGGACAGGATGTAAGACCACATCACGAAAGCGAGCGCCGAGCCGACAATCCCCGAAAAGAGCACATACACCGCAGGCATAACGCCCCAATGGCTTTCCCCATGCTCAAAAGTAACCGAGTACAGCAATAGTCCAGCCGCCCCGGTTATCATCTGCCAGGTTGTGAACTGAAGCATATCGCAGTGCCCCAGCTTACGCTTAACCAACAGATTGGCAATAGCCCACGAAAGTCCCGAGGATACGGCCAGCAGCAGGGCTGGCGTGCTCCCGCTCCAATGCGCATCCATGGCGACAAACAGCCCGATGATGCCAATCACAATGCCCAGCAGCTTCCGCAGACGGAGCTGTTCGCCCGGAAGCCAGAAATGCGCCATCAGAGTCAGCCACAACGGCATGCTGTAGGTAAGCACCGACGTAAGTCCCGCACTCAAATCCTCCAGTGATAATTGAATCGCCAGGTTAAAATACATCGTTTGCAAAATACCGCAAAGAATATACCACTTCAAATCACGCATGCGGGGAAGCGGTACCCTCCGGACCATACACACGGCAATCAGCACCAAGGCCCCAAGGGCAAATCGGTATCCCGCAAACAGTACCGGCGGAAACACCCCGTTCGCCAGCTTCATAAATACCCAGTTAAAGCCCCAGATCAGGCAAAGCAAACCAATCAATACATTCATTTTAACCACACCCCGGATGTCTGAAAAATACGTAGAAATGAAGCCTCTACAGGCTTCTTAATAACCGATGCCGTTGTTTTAGTGAATATACGTTTCCAGTGTGAATTTGTCAATAAAGGGAATCGTTGAATCGAGGAACAGGAATCTGCGTCTCGATCGCCCGTTTTCCTTATCATTAGCCGCGCCGTCCTCCGCAAGAGAGCCCGGGGGAAACGCCAGCACTAACTCGTCGTACTTCCATTTAACATCTATTAAGTTCAGTAACAGCAAAAATCCCCCGTTAAAGGGGGATTTTATGTTTTGCTATTTACCTTCACTCCAGCTCTTCAGCTTCGCGAGTGAATTCTCGCTCAGCTCACCCAGCCGCCAGATTGCCACTTTGCCATAACCGTCACGGCGCAGCGTATCCAGCCATCCGGTCAGCGTAGAATCATCCGCATACCACACGATATGCTTCTCTCCCTTGTCATCCACATACTCAAAGTGAAGGCTGCCGCTTGCCGGATCCCGCTCCGGCGGAGTAGCCGCTCGCCGGGTTAATTCCACTGCCCGTTTTTCAGTAACAGCTGTCACCTTCCCCTGACCGCTCCAGTCAAATCCGCCAACTGCAATCGCAATGACATTGTCTCCAGGAAGATGGTTCATCCGGCGTGCCAGCTTGTCGAGAAAGATGTAATCCGCCTTCGGTCCAGGATCACTATGCGTTCCGTACAGATTATAAGCCATCATGACATATTCGGGCCCGCCCGGCAGATCCAGCTGTTCGATCGGTGCCCGTGACTCGAGGACGATCCGCAGCGACTTGCCCTGCTCATGCAGTCTTTTGTACAGCTCGCTGTAAAATGCCTTGACCTGCTGCCAGTCACTGTCCTTGATCTTTTCGTAATCGATCTCTACGCCCTGTACCCCGTACTTCGAAGCCAGATCCATTATATCTCCGATATGCTGGCTGCGGGCAGCTTCGGATTCGACCAGGCGCGACACCAGATCCGGGTCCTTCTGCACCTCGGTTCCATCCTGGAGATAGCGGTCGTTCACCAGTGTCAAATAGACCTTATCCGAGGAAGCATCCTTCGCGGACTGCAGCATCTCCGGCAGCCCTTTTTTCAATTCATCCGTCATATACAAGTGATCCGCTTCGTCAAAATACACAGCAAAAAGCTGCAAACTGCCAAAACCGCTTGCGATCTGCCGGAAGTCCTCAAGCCCCGATTTCCACTGCCAGTCTACCACCCAGGAAGATAGTTCCTTCTGAACCGCCACCACTGGCCGTTTCTCATCCAGATTAAACTGTTCCTTGACCCCCATATAAATGGCGGTGATCGCTGTAATCATCGTAATGGATAAGGCAACCAGCCATTGTTTTGTCAGCATTCGTTTAGACACCTTTCACACTTCCCTTCACTTCCGGATTCCTCAGAAGGTATCGATCGCCCAGTCGATGGAAGCATTCATTATGTTTTGAATTTTAACGGCAATGCCCTTCAGCCCGGTAGAACGGCTGTTGAACAGCAGCTCCTTGCTTCCGTCCGTTCTCTTCAGGGCTTCAATTTTCAGGCTTTCAAATACACCGTCGTATATATCGTCCTTGGTATTTTGCTTATTGTATTCCGCACCCAATGCAGCTCCGCCTGACGCTATCGACCCGTCGAGAGGCTGATTCACCAGAAGCGGCTTGCCGTCCACGTTCACATCCAGAGTACTGCCCTGTACATTCACATCCAGCTTACGATTCTGCTCGATATTGACCGGATACTCATCCTCTGAAGTGTTCAGTCCCGAAGTTGCAACCTGCTGCGGGTACACCCCCGCCTTGTCTAAAGCCAGATCCGTTGATTGCCACTGCACCGTATCCAGCTTGCGCTTCTGCAGGATCTCCACTGCTTGTCCGGCCTTCTTCTGCTCAACGCGAAGCTCGTTATTGTCCAGCACGACACGAACATAGGACTGCTTCTTTTCATCATCACGGACATACACCATCTGTTTACCTACCACATTGCCGGTAAGCTTGACGCTGAGCCGGAGATCCGGACTTCGATCGCTGTCCTTCAGTGCGATTCTGCCTTCTTTTCCTGGAGGAGAGGTCAGGGCGATCTTATTCTCCATATATTCGGCAGCCCCGCTAATCGTTTGCCACCGGGCCGCGCGTTTCCCGTCACCTTGAATATACTTCATTGGCTGCCCGGTATCTTTTTCAACCTTCATCAGCAGATGATTGGTAAACCAGTAGGGCTCCGGCTGCACCCGGGTCAGATCGTACAGACTCTTTTTGCTATCGTTATACATATTGCCATCCCGGTTAAAATGCATGCTAAACAGCTTGCGGATATTCTCGTCATTGGCTTCAGCAACCAACCGGTTCATACTCCCATACAACGTATTGGCATGCATGATCATATACACCTTAGGCACAAAACCCAGCTTATCCGTGTAAATGGTCTGCATTTTCTGATAATCATCCGTTATGCGGGCGTCCATCTGGTCGCGGTCCTCAAGCGGAATCATATTCTCATCGCGAACAAAATCCATAAGATAATGATTATAGTAGGCCATGTTCCCTTTGCTGCGCATCTCATTCTCGGTTTTCTGCCCGAGATAACGGCCGTCCTTATCAAAAATATTAATATAAGACAAACGGTAACCGTTCGTACCCAGCTCCCAATAGCCGCTTTTCATCATCTTCAGCATTTCTTTAGGCTGGACGAACTTACCGTCACTGTTTCCCATTTTATTCGCATAGGAAAGGAAGGTCGCCTTGAAATTATACTTCTCCAGCAGCGGCTGGGCGAACAAGGCGGAATCATTGCGTCCATCCTCAAAAGAAAGAAACAATGCCTTATCCGGCAGCGGCTTGCCCTTTTCATAAAAATCAAGGACATCCTGCTGCGATATCGTCCGGTAGCCCTGGGTATACAGAGTATTCAGCTGCTGCTCCAGCTGCCTTTTGGCAACCAGCTTCGGTGTCCCCTCACGGTCCACACCAAAATAGGACAAGGCGATAAAGCCGTTATGGTTCGTCCATGTCTCCTGGGCAGGCTCCTCATAATGCCTGGTATACCAAATGGTCTGGACCAGCAGAATGGCCGCGGTCATTAACATGGCCAGCTGTATTATGGTTTTGATCCGTTTTCGGCGATTTTTACGCTGGTAATTCAGGACGGTTTTCCGTGTTTTTTTGTTCATTTCGGATAACCTCATTCTATAGTTTCGGTCTGGCGCAGGAGTTAGAACGGAAGATCAATTTTCCGATCCCTGTGCTTGTGCTTCTTTCGCTGCTTTCTCGCTTTTTTGCGGTTGCGGGCTTCAATGTCCTGTGGCGTCTCGCGTGTTCCCCAGGTGGATTTCCAGAAGGTCACCCATGCGACAGGCATCTGCCACAGCAGCACCAGCTCGTAAAAGACACAGAACACCAGGCCAAACACCCACAGCCTGCTCTTACGGAACAGCAGATGCGCCAAACTCATGAGCATAGCCATCATCAGCAGCCCCATCAGAAACGTCGTCGGAAAAATATGATGCACTGCCGGCACATAGACGAGATTGTAGAGCACGATGACGGGAGCCGCGATGGGTACGATCAGCCCGATATAAAAGAATAACGCCATAAAGGGCTCCTTGCGCCAAATGAATCCCCCGGCCCGCAGCGACTCGCGCAGCCAGGAACGCTTCCACCGCATCTGCTGCTTCAGAAACACACCCATATCTGACGGAACAATCGTAGAACAGATCGCTCGGTCCTGATATCCGGTTCGGTGCGTCTTCAGAATATAGTTTGTCATGCTGCGGTCATCACCGAAGGTAGCCGGCTGTCCGAGAAATTTCTGATTCAGCCAGGCTTCGGAATGCTGGATGATCAGTTCCTTCCGGTAGCAGGAAAGCGGCCCAGAAAGGCAGGTCACGCTGTCAAACCACGATTCAGCAGCCTTCATGATCCGAAAAGCAATATAGTATCTGACGGTTTGCAGTTTGGTTACGGAGTTCGTGTACTTATTCTCTACATCTGTCCGGCCGGCCACACCGCCCATTTGCGGATCCTGAAAAGGCTGCACCAGATTTTTGATGGCCTGGGGGTCGAGAAAGCTGTCCGAATCCACAAACACGACCAGTTCATGCTTCGCCATCTTCACGCCTTCAACGAGTGCAACCCTTTTGCCTCCATTTTCCGGCAGAACATGCAGACGCAGGCGCTCCTTGGTCCGGTAGCGGTCAGCCTCGCGGTGAACCAGATCGATCGTCTTCTGGATCCTTTCCACCGAGCGGTCTGTCGAACGGTCATCGACCACGATCACCTCCAGCTTGTCCACCGGGTAATCCTGATTCATGCAGCTTAGAACCGTACGATGAATCCACTCCTCTTCATTAAAGCAGGGGATAATGATCGATACGCCGGGCGTGTAGTCCGGATTAACCGGAACATCACGGTACAGCGCCCCGAAGAAATAACGTGTCAGCAGAAACGCCGCCGCAATCAGGCTGTATAAGTACAAAAGCAAATTATATTTAAAATAGATAATGCTTTCCGCGCGCAGCAGCATGATAAACAAAACCGAGACAAACAGCAGAGCGCTTGCCGTATACACGGAGTAGCCCCAACGCTTTTTTTGAAAATAGACGGTCAGCGGCTTCTCAAATTCAAACGCTGCCATCTGCTCTACGTGACCCTCTACCTCGAGTGTGAATAAACGGATCGTTACCGCATCCGTCTTCACGGCTGATTCGAAGCCCTCCGGCATCGTGCCCGGTGGAATATGGAACCGGATTTGCACCGATTCTCCGGGACTTAGGCGTGACCTCGAATCATCCAGACGAATCAGGATGCCCGTGGAGGATATATCCACGGCATGTCCTTTCATCATTCTTTTCTTGCGTTGTCCCTTTGTTGCGATGCGCACCTCAAAATCGGCTTCATACCGCAAACTCAGAAGGCGGAGCTTTGATATCAAGTCGGGGTCCTGCTCCGCTTTCTCTTCCATTTCCTTCATACCCCGGCGGTCCGGGGTAGTCCGAATATGCTCCGGATCAGGAACATCCGGTAAAATGCGTCTGTCCGCACGCGGAGAGGTCAGCACCTCTTTCATGTTTTTCTTATTTCTTCCAAGCACCGGCGCTCTTCTCCAATCTATGAATTATAGCCTCCAGTAGAAGTAGCCTTCATTCTCGAATTCGGCCTTGCTGTAGACCCCTTTTAAATCCACCATTACTTTTGGCTGCTTCCCGCTGAACATCCGGTTAATATCAGAAAAGCTCATCCGGGCAAATTCATCATGCGGGACTGCAACAATCAGCATGTTCAAATCCTTCATTTCAGACAGCTCCGACAGTTCAAGACCGTACTCGTCCCTCGCTTCCTGCGGGTCAACATACGGATCAGCGATAACCGGATGAATGCCGTAATCCCGAAGCTCAGCGATGATATCCGTCACCTTCGTGTTACGGATATCCGGACAATTTTCCTTGTAGGCAAGACCGAGCAGGCCAATTTTGGCATCATTTAAATCCAGCTTCAGCTTCACCAGCGCTTTAATGATCTGCTGGGCTACGTAAGCACCCATGCCGTCGTTAATATGCCGCCCAGCCAGTATGATCCGTGACCGGTACCCGGTATCCTCGGCTTTGTAAGTCAGATAATATGGATCAATGCCAATGCAGTGACCGCCGACAAGCCCGGGTGAAAAGTGAAGGAAATTCCACTTGGTTCCGGCAGCGTCCAGCACTTCCTGCGTATCAATCCCCATCTGGTGAAACAGCATGGACAGCTCGTTCATAAATGCGATATTGATATCCCGCTGTGCGTTCTCAATCACCTTGGCTGCTTCGGCCACCTTGATGCTTGCCGCGCGATATACACCCGCATCGATGACCAGTTCGTATACTTCGGCAATGATGCGGAGCGCTTCTTCATCGATGCCTGAGACAATCTTCACAATGTTGTCGAGGCGGTGCACTTGATCTCCCGGATTGATCCGTTCGGGGGAGTATCCAACCTTGAAATCCTCTCCGCACCGAAGCCCGGACTCCGCCTCCAGTATTGGAATGCAGATATCCTCTGTAACACCGGGATAAACGGTCGATTCAAACACAACGACAGATCCCCGGATCAGCTTCTTCCCTACAATTCGGCTCGCACCCTGTACATATTGGAGGTCAGGCACATTACCGCTCTGTACGGGCGTTGGCACCGCTATAATAAAAAATCGGGCAGCGTCCAGCTGATCCGGCTCCGACGTAAACTCGATAGAGCAGCGTTGGATTTCCTCGTCTCCGAGCTCTCCGGTCACATCGATTCCGCTTTGATAGCGGCTGATCTTGCGTGCATTCACGTCAAAACCGATGACCCGAAGCCGCTTGGAAAAAGCGGCAGCGATCGGAAGTCCCACATATCCGAGACCGACAACAGCGACGGCTGTCTGCCGGTTTATGATATCCTCCACGATGAATGATTCCATTCTTTTATCCCCTTCATATCCATCTATCTTCCTTGATTCAGCAGATCGCTGACTCTCACGAACGTATACCCTTTGCTCTTCAGCTTCTCAATCGCTTCGGGCAGCGCCTCGATCGTATGGAGATCATCCAGCATATGCAGCAAAATGATGCTGCCGCTTTTCGTTTCCTCCGTAATCGTTTTGACGATCTGATCTGCGGTCCGGCTCCGGTTCCAGTCATTCGGGTCGACATTAAAATCGGCAATCATGTGATAACCTGCAGCCGATATGATCCGCGCTTCATCCGCATTAATTTCCCCGGTCGGCGGCCTGAAGATCATCGCCGGCTTCTCCTGTATCGCTTCCGTAATGATTTGATGCGCCTTCACCACTTCATTCTGAAGCTGCGTCGGCGTCAGGGTATTCAGCACGGGGTGGCTGTACGTATGGTTGCCTACATCATGACCTGCTTCGGCGATGGCCCTCGCCAGGTTAGGGTTTCTCTCTACCCCGTCCGCACGCAAAAAGAAGGAAGCTTTGATGTGATATTGGTCCAAAATGTCGAGGATTTTCGTAACCGTAACATCTGTGCCCCAGTCATCGAAGGTCAGCGCCACCTCTTTACGCGAGGTTTCTTTGCGATATACCAGATTGTATGCTGCCGACTTATAATCGGCATTCACCTTAGCGGCATCATGTCCTTCAATGGCTTCCAGCGGCTTCCGCTCTCCGCCTTCCTGAACAAGCTCGCTAAGCGGCACAAACGCATAACCGACATCCTTGGCGGCAGCCGCGATCAAAGAGATATCCTCCGGCAGCTGCTTGTTCTCCACCGTGTCCAATGTAATAATGCCGCCTCGATTGATGTATTTGCGGATATAGTTTCTTTTCTGAAGCTCGGTTTCCTTATTCCAATTATGTAAAAACAGGCTGTAGGAGATGACCGCGCTCTGCCCATTATGAGCGGCAGCAAGCCTGATATCATCGTTATATACTCCAGTTTTGGTTCTTACATAGCGGGGAATTACACCGGTTTCCCTCCGAATCACCTGATTGGCCAGATGAATTTCTTTATATATCTGATCATAGGTCAGCTTGCTTAGATCTACTCCGTTCAAGGTATTGTTCTCAATTTCATGTCCACGGGACAGAATATCCTTCGCGATATCAGGTTCCTCTGCTACTCTCATGCCCGGCAGAAAGAAAGTCGCCTTGATCTGATAACGATCCAGCTCATCGAGCAGCATGGTCATGGATGCGCGATCCGCCATTCCGTTAAACGTAAGCGCCAGCTCCCTTTTGGTCGTGTACACATAGGAGATCGCCTTGCTCTTTGCCCCTGTGTACTTCGAAACCGGCTGCTGCGTTTTGGGCTGATCACTCCCGCCTGCTTCCTTTGTGCCTCCAAACATTCCGCATCCTGACAAAAAAGTAAATACAAGCACCAAAAGCAAGCATAAAATCAGCTTCCCGCCAGGACTTTTTGCATTACCCGCTCCCATATCCCTTGCTCCTTTATGTAAATCTCCGTGCTTCTTTCTACCCATTTTGGGTACAGCATATCCACTCAACATATACAAAAAGCAACTAAACGAAAAGACACAAAATTTTCCTCTCTTACAGTATTAAACATTTTTCCCGTACTCTCTCACATTTGCGGCGAAATGTTACATCAATATGGATGACTACGACAGCGAATTCGGATATGAAAATGCCCCTGTAAGCTCGTCACAAGGGCTTGATCCCAACCGGGTCATCTATATAGGAACATTCAGCAAAAACCTGTCTCCGGCATTGGAGCAGCTTATTGCAGCGATTGTTTAACCACCAAACCTAGCAGCTTTGAAAATCCAATGGCTTGATCCGTTGAAACGATACAACCGTCCAAACTTTCCAAAGCAATATTAAGCCGATCAAATGTACATGTACTAATATCGATGCCTTTAAGGGATGTTTGAGAAAAATCAGCTTCATCAATGTCACATTGATCAAAGTTCACCTTGCTGAATTTGCAGCCATAATAGTTCGTGCTTTGCAGCGATGAGTGATTAAAAACGACTTGTTTTAGACGGGTGTCTACGAAACTGCTGAAATTCGCCATACAATTTTCAAACGAAACATTACCCATGTTGGCCTCAGAAAAATCCACACCCATTAATTTGCAATCTTTAAAAGCAACCCTGTGTATGATCCCTTTGCCGAAATAAGCATTAGACAGATCACAATTTTCAAAAACAATATCTACCATATCTATTCTTTCAAGGCGAGCATGCATGAATGTTACATTTTTGAAAATGACCTTGGACAGAACCGCCTTATCAATTTCCTCGTTATCCATGATTTCGTTAGCAATCATACAATTCGCCAAATAGGGTTCCTCTTCGTTATAAATATCTTGAAAATTTGCAGTTTCCAGGTCTGATGGAATTTTGGGAAGCTCCATTTTAAAGCTTTTTGTCATAAGATCACCTTTCATTATTTTATTGATTAATCAGCAAAGTCTATTGAGTAATAGATGAAATCCCTTAACAATCAACAATTATAAACGATTAAGAACTCAAAGATAATGATATGACGATCTGAAACAAACACACAGCGTCTATACATTGGATACAAAAAGAACCCGAGCAGCCTTGGTTATAGGCCAATCGGGTCTTTCTACTGGATAAGACACTTTGGAAAAGTATTAAGCGGATTGCTGGGCCGATACACTTTGCTCTGCCATCTGTTTCCGGCTTCTCGCCGCTTTGTTCGCTACCAGGGTTACAGCCAGTGACAGCAGCAGCGCCACTGCCATCGAGATCATAAAGCCGATGACATTGTTGGAGAGAAAGGGCCCCATAAAGGATGGAACATAAGCTGTGCCCCGAACGTTGAATACGCCAACTATTCCTCCGCCCACACCTGCGGAGCAGATGGCCCCGGCAAATACCCACTTGTTGGAGAACATGAATGGATACGCCGCCTCGACAAACGTGCCAAAGCCCATATTGATCAGGAAGCCCGGCGCAGCCACAGCTGCCTCACCCTTATCTCTTGGAGCAATGATGTTGGCAAGCGTAATCCCGGCAGATACCATCACGAGTCCGACCATGTCGATCGCCCCGAGGAAGCTGTTGCCTGTCTTCTCCATTTCGAGCAGGACGATCGGCAGAATTGCCGCATGATACACGCCGCCCAGAATCGCCGGCCAGATCAGCAGACCTCCGATAACACCTGCTACAATCGGGTTGAAGGAAATCGCTATATTGATGATGTATTTAATGAATTCCCCGGCCTGCAGGGCAAACGGAGCAATCAAATAATACATAATCAGACCGGATATCAGTCCTGCGAAGCCACCCGCCACAATATTGACGGTCGTCATCGGGAACTTCCACTGTACACATTTGACGAACAGGAACTGAACCAGCAGTCCCGCTCCAATCCCGCCAATAATGCCGCCAATAATGCCACCGTTGATCGACAACGCCCCCGCAATGACACCTGCAACGATCGAAACCTCATCCAGATCGGAAATCTGCTTGGCCGCGATGACGGCGAGCACAACCGGCAAAGCCTTCAGCATGACATCAAATACTTCGCTGAGGCCCTTCAGTGCAGGAATCTGGCTAAGTGCAAGCACAATCGCCATGGCGATAAAGCCAGGCAGGGACGACTGCATGATGCCCTTCAGATTGATTCTACGCCAGGGCTTACCCGAGGATGGAAGCTTGGCCGTTCCCGGGCTTCCCAGCACAGGGATGAATTTCATGCCCCAATGCTTGCAAAGCGAGGTGATGAACGACACTGCTCTGGTCCGGTTTGTCGTGCCCGTCGTGCCGGAAGTAGCAATAACATTCGCTCCTTTAGAGCTGATCAAAGCCATGGAGGTGCCGCCTGTGCCAACCACGGGGATCTTTCGTTCCGCCGCTGCCTCGATTGTCATCCGGTTGGCTGTTTCGGGATCTGCGCTCATGACGATCAAACCGTCAATTTGTCCCGACTGGATCAAGCCGGCCGTCTGTATGTCCATCTCCGATGCTGCCTGGTTCACTTCTCTTAGCGCACCCTCAAAACGTTTTAATAAGCGATTATCTTCCGAACTCCACTCATACAGAATCGCTGAAGTGGTCTCTTTGGCTGTATCCATCGATTCCGATGCCGCGATAAACTGCACCCCGCTGATTTCGACTCCAGCACTGGCGCACTGTGCAGCGATTTCCCCCATCAGCTTGTCCGGATCCTTACCGCCAAGATTATATAAATTACCGCCGCTGCTGCCTATAACTGCTATCCGTTTCATGATGTGCTCCTCTATATATATCTTTTAGTACTTTATCAGGTTACCGTACTACCATATTATAAGAGTAAAATGTATCCTGAACAACTCTTAAACGCAAAAAAAGAGAGAAGTGACTCTCTCTTTTTCATAAGTATTCGTCACATCACCAAAACCGGTTCGGATCAAACCTATACGGATAAGGAGCCTCTGGTCCATAAAAATTCCGGGAATAAAATGCTGGCTGCTCCGCTTGCAGACCCGGATAAGAAGGAGGCACATACTGCGGCTGCCCTGAAGGTATGGATGGAATGTCCCGATGATCGCAATCTACGGGTGGACCCAGTATGACGGACTGTGTGATTGGAGCCACCGTCTTGGCGTATTCCTCCGGATTCACGCAATACGCCCGGTTCATGATTTCCTTCGGCGTAAAGCGCAGGAAGTCAGCCGCATTTACAATATCAGGGGTCGGCTTATCAAAAATGGCCATGATAAACGTATTGTCTGTCAGCGATACGATCCAGTGGAACCAGCCCTTGGGGAACTGGGTCACTTGCCCCGGCTTCAGCTGATAAGTCATCAGCTTTTGAGTAAACGGGTTAAACACGGACGTCATTATTTCTCCGGTAATCACGACTATCATTTCATCCACATTCGTATGCCAGTGCGGATTAATCATGATTCCCTGGCTCATGTAAACATTAAAGAAGCCTGTATTGACAGCAGGCAGCTGTGCGGCAAAGAGCTGGGTAATATAGTTCCGCGGATCCCGGCGATAGTTCACGACCTCATTGGAATCTGCGCTAAGATTTAATGACGGGTTCGTCAGGTCAACCTTCATCATGGAGCCTCCCTCTGGGTAAATGTCTATCTCACTGTATGCAATGGGCTCGGGTAATGCGTCTGATTCCCCTTAGCCAAATGCGATCGCCCCATAGAGCTCTTCTGCGCATACTCACGCGACAAGTCCAGATCCTATCCACGGTTACGAAGAATGCTATTGTGACTGTCATCGTTTCCGCTATAATAAAATCAAGCGGTTATGCTGGATAACTTTAACAATTACGGAGGTCCTATGAATCAAGCAGATGCAGCCTATTATTCTTCTGATATAGCACAGGGCGTAATCAAGACATTAACTACAGAAATGCCGGACGCCCGTCCAGCTGAGCTGGAAGAACGCCGGAGTCAAATGAACAAGTCACAAATCATGGATGCCTACTTCAAATCCTTTAGGGGAGAAATAACGGGCGATGTGATTCACAAGAGCATTCTGCATATTTTCGAGATCGATCTCGATGCCGTTTCGCTGTTATTGGACGGAGAAAAGGAAGCTTTGGCCGCAGCCCAAAACACGGAAGCGGGAACATCTCCTTACAGCGGCTCATTGGCCCGTGCTGTCATGGACTCCCGTCTCACTGTATACGGCGGACTTATTACAGGCCCCGAAATCCGCAGCATGCTGAATCAAATGTTTGGCGTGAATCTGGATGCCATATCCTCGCTGGAAAAAGCAAGAATCTCGTTATTTTCCAAAGACCAATGGATTGTACAGCATGAACATGACCTGTTTGTGGTATACACCGGCGAGGGAGATGTGGATGTCAAAGTGTACCCGACCTCTTATTTTGTGGAGCAAACGGGACAGAATGAACTTCCGGCAGAGCTCCGGCACATACTTCAGTCTCTGGGTTATCAACTGGATGCGAACCAGAAAACCTGCTATTACGCTGATCCTGACGGACAAGCCGTACCGGATGCTTTTAAAGGGCAAACTATGGGGGCCATTATGGCAGCCATTCGGAGCGACTACGCGCATTTATAAGCAAAATTCCATTCATCATACAAAAAAAGGGCCCTGATCACAGATCAGAGCCCTTTTGATAATTCTTATTTGCCGAACGAAGACAGGAACTTCACCCGATCTCCCATTGGAGGCGTATTGTTATCCACAAGCGCGACCTCCAGAACCGCCGGACCGCCTGCATTCAGCAGACTGCTCAGCGCTTCCTGATTCAGGTCGCCGAGTTCTTCCACGCGGAAGCTTGGGATCCCCATCGCCGCCGCCATCGCTGCAATGCTGATCTCCTTCTGACCGAAGGAGGCATGCGAACGTTTATACTGCAGCTCATGGCCATGATAAACCATGCCGAGGCGGGCATTGTTCATGACAACAAACAGGATCGGCAGGTTGTATTCCTTGGCTGTCAGAATCTCCATACCATGCATGAAGAAGCAGCCGTCACCTGTAATACATACGACCGGACGATCCGGTTCAGCAAGCTTGGAGCCGATGGCCGAGCCAATACCGCTGCCCATTGCGCCAAAATGCACGTTGATATCAAATGTATTGTAATCCAGCACATTCATATAGTTGATGACGTAAGACATAAACTCGCCGATATCCACGGTATAACGAGTATCCACAGGCAGCTGCTTCTGCAGGCTCTTGAGCACATTTTGCGTATTGTATTCTTCCGTAACCACATAGCCCTGCGGCTTCTCCAAAGCTTTCGCGGCCTCTTTTGGCAGTCCCAGTGCCTTCAGCTCCTCCAGTAGGAACATCAGGCTCAAATTGATATCACCTAGAACAGGAATGTCGATTTCGTATTTACGGTTAAATACCGTTTGGTCAAAATCCATCTGTACGCAAAACCGGTTCTTCGTCAAATTCGCATTCCAGTTGTTTGTCGCAGTCTCTCCCAGACTTGAACCGAGGATCAGCAGAGCTTGTCCATCCCCTTCATTAATCAGAGCGGATGCACCTTCATGCCCCGCAAAGCCGAAAACGCCAGCTTGCAGTGGATGCTCCTCAGGAATAAACCCTTTGGCCTGTGGAGAAGTCAAGATGGGCCAGTTCAGCATTTCCGCAAGCTCCAGCAGCTGATCCACCGAATTTCGAACGCCCTGACCCGCGAAAATATACCCGCTCTCGCGCTGCACCAGCTCCTGTGCCACCTGCTTGATGGTATCAAGATCCGGCACCATTGGCGCTCTTTTGGGAGGATCGGGAATCATCACATGCTGAACTTCTCCCTGCTGTACATCGATTGGCATGGCCACATGAACAGGTCCAGGCACTCCGGAGACCGCGATTTCAACTGCTTTGACCACTTCTGCCAGCAGATCCTTCGATTCGCGTACCATCACGCTGTACTTGGTCACCGGACGGAACACCGGCTCGGCATCCAGCTCCTGCGATGCATTCAGTCCGAGTGTATTTACCGGAACCGCGCCAGTCAGGAACAAAACGGGCAGATGCTCACGCATCGCATTGGCAGCGCCGGTCACCAGATTGGTACCGCCAGGACCGCTGCAGCCGATAACGACGCTCATCTGGTTGGAATATTTGGCATAGGCCGCCGCCATATACGACGCAGCCCCTTCATGTTTCGTGACTACCGGCGTAATTTCAGGCATTTCCACCAATTGATCAAACAGTACATTAACCGAGCCAGCCGGAATGCCGAAGATATGTCTGACGCCTTGACCCTTCAAATACTCTAATACTGCGCGTGCCGCTTTCATAAAAAAACCTCCTAGAATTTCTATTTCTATATTCATCTATGGTGTAACAGAGTGAACTAAATGCCCCTGGGCTTTAGTTCACCCCACAGGATAGGTACAATTCAGCAATATCCTCCGCCCTCATCGGGCGGCTGAAATAATAACCCTGCATCAGGTAGCAGTCGCGGGCAGCCAGGAAATCGGCCTGCTCTTTCGTTTCGACCCCTTCGGCAATTACATTCAAGTCCAGATTCTGCGCCAGCGTGATGATCGTGTTGGTAATGGCCGCATTATCATCATCCTTGATGATATCCTGCACGAAGGATTTATCGATCTTCAGCGTGCTGATCGGGAAGTTCTTCAAATATCCGAGTGACGAGTATCCCGTACCAAAATCATCGATAGCGATACTGATACCAAGTCCCTTTAGCTGCTCCATGGTTTTGAGCGTAATCTCCGTGTTCTTGATGATTTGATTCTCCGTAACCTCCAAATGAAGGTATTCCGGTGATAAATCCGTCTTTTTCAGGATGCTTTTAACCATACCGAATAAATTATCCTGTTCAAACTGCCGGACAGACAGATTCACCGATACACTGATGAGCGGGAAGCCCCGTCTATGCCATTCCTTGATCTGCTTGCAGGCATTTCTCAGAACCCATTCTCCAATCGGGACGATCAGTCCCGTTTCTTCGGCAATCGGAATGAATTCATCCGGCGATACCATCCCCTCCGTCGGGTGGTTCCAACGCAGCAGAGCCTCCACGCCGACGATCGTATTGGTATTATAATTAATTTGCGGTTGATAGTAGATCAACAGCTCGTCCTGGTCGAGAGCTTTATATAAAGCATTTTCGAATTTAACAATTTCAAAGGTTCTCGTATCCATGCCCGTGCTGAAGAAATGATAGCTATTCCCGGATATTTCCTTTGATTTGTACATTGCCGTATCCGCATTCTTGATTAGGGTTTCGCTGGTATCTCCATGATCCGGGAACAGGCTGACGCCAATGCTCGTTTTGATATATACTTCATTATCCTTGACATAGAAGGGCTCGGCGAATGATGCAATGACCTGATTGACGACCTTCAGAATCTCTTTTCTGCTCATGATGTTCGGTAAAAAGATGGTAAATTCGTCTCCGCCTTGGCGCGAAACCGTAGCACTTTTCGGAATGCAGGCGCTCAGGCGCTTGGCTACATCGCGCAGCAGCAGATCCCCGTAGGAATGCCCCAGCGTATCATTGATGAATTTAAAGCGATCCAAATCCAGGTACAGGAGCGCTACTTTTCCCCCATTCATTTGGGCATACTTGATGCCCTGATTCAGCCTGTCTTTGAGTAGAACCCGGTTAGGCAAATCCGTCACGCTGTCAAAATAAGCATGGTACTTGATTTCCTCTTCCATCTGCTTCCGCTGCGTAATGTCCTTAAAGGTGACCACGTCCCCCACGATGTCCTCCCCTTCCTTAATAGAAGAGATGACATACTCTACAGGGAAGCTGGAATTATCCTTGCGGTAGAAGCGGTCATCGGTATGACAGTTGCTCCATGCGCGCTGATTGATATAGGTTTCCTGCTGTTTCCTCGCTTTTTTCCCATTGAAAACAATGCTGCCCGGCTGCCCGATCAGTTCGCCCTTCATTTCATAGCCCAGCATGGCCTCACCGGCCGGATTGCAGAATGTAATGTTGCCCTCCAGATCCAGGCCGAAAATCCCCTCACCCGCCGAGTTAAGAATCAATTCCTTCTCCCGGCTCAGATGCTGGAGCTCAGCAATAACCCGTTCAAGCTCCTTGTTCTTAAAAGTAATCTCCGAGGTTCTCTCCTCGATAATGACCTCCTGCTTCTCCATATAAAGCAGATTGGACAGCGTTGAGGCTGTGGCTTCCACGATGGATTGGCACAGCTGGACGGTCGCTTCGGAATACGCTGTGATTTTCTCCCCCAGATTTACGACGGCAATGACACCCAGTACCTCTCCCATGGACACGAGCGGGAACATGAACATCCCTTTGATCCCAAAATCGCGGCAAGCGTCATGGTTCGGTCTGTCATCCTCGAAGACATCGGGAATGATGATTACCTTTTTGGTGCTAATAACCTCTTGAAAAACCGCGTCATTCTCCGGGTCGATTTTGATTTTTTGATGCGTTCGCATCCAGTCCTCTTCAGTCCAGTCGCTGTCCTTACTGAGCTTAGCCGGTTTGATTCGTTTACCTGCCAGCGGATCCAGCAGATGCGCTCCGACGTTATAGTTGTTCAGTACTTTAGCAATATAGTAGAAGCTTGTATCCAGTCCTTGCTGCATGGTAGAACACATTGACAGGTTGCGTGTCACATCGAGCAGGAGCTGCTTCTCAGCGATCAAATTTTCCTTATGCGTCAAATTGTTGGCGTTACGGATGGCAACAGCCGCCATATTGACATAAGCCTCGACGGTTTGAATCTCCGAATTTGTCAGGTTCATCGGAATGCCGTAATCAAACAAAAATGCGAGTCCAAACAGCTCCTTCTCATACGAGATGGGAAGAACGAGCAGTGATTTGATCTCAAATCCCTCGATAGCCCAGGAGTCGGGGCGTTCATCTTGTGATGTGTCGGGAATGTAGATCGTTCTTTGCGTTTCGATCACTTCTTTGGCCAGCTGATCACGTCGGGTATCGATAATGTGCATGTCCAGCGTCATGCCGTTAATGGTTTCCGGTTTGCCGACATATCCTCTGAAAGTCCCATCTTCTTGCGGCAAATAAATTCCCACCGAATCACATTGGACAATTTCCTCCGAGATTGCAGTCGTTACATGCTGTAGTACCTCTCGTAATTCCAGCTTGGTGTTGATCAATTTCGTAATGTTCGCAAGCCGGGAATACCTCGTTTGCTCCTTCACCATCACACGCTCTCCCCTTGTCATCTTCGTTTGGCATCGATGTATGGTCCTGCTAAATATGAACTACTTATGTTATACAAGCGTATGATCTCTCAATCCTAAACTTCTACCATACTTTCTCTGATATAAGGTCCTATTTTCCTTATTTTAACTCAGATCGGTATCTTTTTTATATATCCAATCCTAAAAAAATAGTAATTTTTAGTTATTTTAACAAAGTAAGCGATAGATAGGCTTAGAGAGTGGAATAATCTGTCGTACTAGGGCTTTTTTCGCGGTTTACTAGTGGTTTAGACATGGGAGTCTTGGTCTACATAAAAAGCCCCCTCGCGCGAGGGGACTTTCAACTATTATTTTGCGTGTATATGCGGAAAAGGGCTCAGACCAGCATGTTCTTCACAAGCTCTTTGTTGCGGTCTTTGAACAGTTCATTATGCGAGGAGACCATGGCGTATCCGTCGGCATCCGGCTGAATGAACATCTTCGCTTTGTTGACGGCATTCGCCGCGTCCTGGAACGCTCCCGCGATCAGGTGCAGCTTGCCTTCATGCTTCAGAATATCTCCCGCTGCGTATAGGCCCGGAACGGAGGATTCGCTGCTGGCCGTGCCTGCTATGTAGAAATCTTCTGCGATGTCGATCTGGAGCGTGCTGTTCTCCAAAAGGGAAGCGTCGCGCTCATAGCCATGATTGATGATTACCTCATCCACTTCCAGCTCCAGCACTTCACCGGTCTGGTGATGCATCAGCTCCACGCGCTCGATCACCTCATGATCGCCGCGTGCATGCAGCTTCGAAATGGAGGTATGGGAGAGGCATTCCACCGAGCTGTTCAGCAGATGTCCCACCGTTGCCTCGTGACCTGATAACGATTCCCTGCGATATGTGATATAGACCTTCTTCGCGATCGGCTCCAGCTCGTTCGCCCAGTCGATGGCCGCATTGCCACCGCCGGAAATGATGATGGTCTTATCCTTGAACTGCTTCAAGGACTTCACCGTATAATGAAGGTTGCTGACTTCGAAGCGGCTTGCACCTTCGATATCCAGCCTCTGCGGGTTCAGGATGCCGCCTCCGACCGCCACGATGACGGTTTTCGAGAGATGGACGCGCCCCGAAGCGGCGTGGAGCTCGAAAATTCCGTCCGAGCTTCGCGTGATGGATTCGATCTTTTCATTCAGCACGACCTCGGGATTGAACGTCAGTCCCTGCTGCACCAGCTGCTCGATCAGCTTCGCGGCAGGCATCGGTGTCAAGCCGCCAACGTCCCAGATCATTTTCTCCGGGTATACGTGAACTTTGCCGCCAAGCTCGGGCTGAAATTCGATAATTTTGGTTTTCATTTCTCTCAAGCCACTATAAAATGCGGAATAAAGTCCGGCCGGACCCCCGCCGATCACTGTCATATCGAAAATTTCTTCTTGAACCATTCCCGCTCGCTCCTCAGAAATTTATTGTTAATTGCAGTGTTATTATTGATAACAATTCTCATTCTCAATCAAATATACACTTACTACGATTACTTTTCAAGATTGTATTGACATTTATTCAATTTCTACTTATGATTTAGTCGATATTGAGAATCATTATCAATTATTTATTTAAAATAAAAGATACATGAAAAATAGGGGGACAAAGTCATGGTTCGACTGTACACAACGGAATTAAACATTGGATACGGCGAACGCTCCATTGTGAAGAATCTCAGTGTGAACATTCCCGACAAGAAGATAACCGCGATCATCGGCTCCAACGGATGCGGCAAATCCACACTGCTGAAAGCCATCACACGGATCATTCCGCATCAAGGCGGTACGGTTATTCTGGACGGTGAAAATATTGCCAAGGAAAATACGAAGCAGTTGGCGAGAAAGATGGCCATCCTGCCGCAGACACCGGAAAGTGCTGCAGGTCTAACCGTCGGTGAACTGGTATCTTACGGACGTTTTCCATATCAAAAGGGCTTTGGACGCCTGACGACACAAGATTATGAGGTCATCGATTGGGCACTGGAGAAAACAGGTACCCTTGACTTTAAGTTCCGTTCGGTTGATACGTTATCAGGTGGACAACGCCAGCGGGTATGGATTGCCATGGCGCTAGCTCAGGAGACGGATATCATTTTTCTCGATGAACCGACTACCTACCTTGATATGGCGCATCAGCTTGAAGTTTTGGAGCTTCTGCAAAAGCTGAATCTGGAACAAGAACGGACGATTGTCATGGTACTGCATGATATCAACCAGGCGGCGCGGTTTGCCGACTATCTTGTAGCCCTAAAAGACGGTGAAATCGTCAAAACCGGCAGCAGCGAGGAAGTCATTTGTCCCGAAGTACTTAAGCAGGTGTATCAAATTGACGCGGCCATCGGACTTGATCCCCGTACTGATAAGCCAATGTGCGTCACATATAACCTTATTAAATAAAGGATGCTACTAATCCTGAACTTGGATCCCATCTAACTTTATCCCAAGAAGGAGTTTACTCTCATGAAAAAAGCTTTCATACCACTCTTATTATGCTTCATTCTTATCTTAAGCGCCTGTGGCAACAAAACCACCAGCGAGCCATCCGTCGATAAAGTCGAGGGCAATGCGGCCGCTGAAAGCGCCAAGCCGCAAACCATCACATACCAGTCAGAAGACGGCCCCGTTGAAGTTCCGGCTGATCCGAAGCGTGTCGTGGTTCTCTCTTCTTTTACCGGTAATGTGATGTCCCTGGGCGTCCATCTGGTCGGCGTCGACTCCTGGTCGAAAATGAATCCGAATTTCCAGGATAAACTGAAGGATGTTCAGGAAGTATCCGATGAGAATCTGGAAAAAATCATTGAGCTGAACCCGGACCTGATTATCGGTCTCTCCAACATCAAAAATATCGATAAGCTAAAACAAATTGCTCCGACGGTTACTTATACCTATGGTAAAGTCGACTACTTAACGCAGCACTTGGAAATCGGCAAGCTGTTGAACAAAGAAAAGGAAGCAGAGGCATGGGTGGATGACTTCAAGGCCCGCACTCAAAAAGCCGGCGATGAAATCAAAGCCAAGATTGGCGAGAATGCTACCGTTTCCGTTATTGAAAGTTTCGACAAGCAGCTGTATGTCTTCGGCGATAACTGGGGCCGCGGTACAGAGATTCTATACCAGCAAATGAAGCTGAAAATGCCTCAAAAAGTGAAGGACGCAGCACTGAAGGAAGGCTACTACGCCATATCTCCTGAAGTACTGCCTGATTTCGCAGGTGATTATGTGATTTTCAGCAAAAATAAGGATGCGGATAATTCGTTCGAGGGAACCAACACGTATAAAAATATTCCTGCCGTTAAAAACAACCATGTGTATGTTGCGGATGCCAAAGCATTCTATTTCAATGATCCGTTGACGCTGGATTACCAGCTGGAATTCTTTACTAAAAGCTTTCTAGGGAAGTAAGCGTAATGAAGACAAAAGCTGAACGCATCCCATTTATCTACAAAATACTCGCGGCGGTATTGCTATTTATTGCTATCTTTATGCTCGCCATGGTGTTAGGGGCAGCAGATACTTCGATCAAAGATGTATGGTCAGCTCTAACAAGCAGTAATGACGGGGAAAAATTATCCATCATCCGTGAAATTCGCCTGCCTCGCGAAATTGCCGCGATCTTCGTTGGGGCGGCGCTGGCCGTCTCCGGTGCGATTATGCAGGGCATGACGCGCAACCCGCTGGCCGATCCAGGGCTTCTGGGACTGACGGCCGGAGCCAATGCGGCGCTGGCGGTGACGATTGCCTTTATTCCCTCAGTCAATTATTTCGGACTGATGGTGGCATGCTTTATCGGTGCTGCGGTCGGTGCAGCTTTGGTATTCGGGATCAGCGCAGTCAAAAGAGGCGGCTTCTCCCCGCTGCGCATCGTTCTGGCCGGTGCTGCCATCTCGGCTTTTCTATATGCCGTCGCGGACGGTGTAGGAATTACTTTCAAGATTTCGAAGGACGTATCCATGTGGACCTCCGGCGGTCTGGTCGGAGCCAATTGGGAGCAGCTTCAGGTCATCGTACCCTTTATCGTTGTCGGCATCATTATTGCGATATTGTTATCTAAACAGCTGACGATCTTAAGTCTCAGCGAGGAAGTTGCCGTGGGTCTCGGCCAAAAGACCGCTCGTATAAAAACCATTTTGTTTGTCGTAACGGTTATGCTGGCAGGCGCCTCTGTCGCTCTGGTCGGCAGCCTGACCTTTATCGGACTCATGATTCCGCATATCGTGCGGGCGATTGTCGGAACTGATTACCGTTATACCATTCCGATGTCCGGCCTCGTGGGTGCTGCGTTCATGATGTTCGCCGACACCTTGGCCCGGACCATCAGCGCGCCTTACGAGGCACCGGTGGCTGCCATTGTGGCCGTCCTGGGCCTACCTTTCTTCCTCGTCATTGTGCGTAAAGGAGGAAGAGCATTCTCATGATTCATCCATCTCTCATCAAGAAACACCGCCTTATTATGCTGATCCTGTTCGTACTTATCGTATTGACTATTATCGTCAGCATGGGACTCGGATACTCTACCTTATCTTTTGACCGGCTCCTGCCGACGCTGTTCGGACAAGGAACGTTCAAAGAGAACTTCGTGCTGTTTTCCGTGCGTTTGCCGCGGATTGTTATTACACTGCTGGCGGGCATGGCACTGACGCTGTCCGGATCGATTTTACAGGGGATCACCCGCAATGATCTGGCAGACCCCGGTATTGTCGGCATCAACTCCGGGGCTGGCGTAGCGGTGGCACTGTTTTTCCTGTTCGCGCCAATTCATGCCGGTTCGTTTATTTATTTGCTGCCAGTGATGGCCTTTATCGGAGCCGTGCTTACCGCTTGCCTCATCTATTTCTTTTCATATAACCGGAAGACGGGCCTGCAGCCGGTAAAGATGGTATTGATGGGGGTAGGGTTCTCCATGGCACTCTCCGGCGTGATGGTCGTGCTCATTTCTTCGGCTCCGAGGGAAAAGGTCGATTTTATCTCCAAGTGGCTTGCGGGCAGCATCTGGGGCGCCGATTGGCCCTTTATCTGGGCGCTTCTGCCTTGGCTGGTCATCCTGATACCCTTTACGCTGTATAAGGCCAATCGATTAAACCTGCTGTCTCTGAACGAGCCTGTAGCCATTGGTGTTGGCATCTCGCTGAACAAGGAGCGGATCGTGCTGCTGTTAACCGCCGTTGCGCTCGCCGCTTCTGCTGTATCCGTTACGGGTGGCATCGCATTTGTCGGGCTGATGGCTCCGCATATCGCCAAGGCGCTCGTCGGACCCCGGAATCAAATGTTTATCCCTGTAGCGATTCTGACCGGGGGCTGGCTGCTGGTGCTTGCTGATACCATTGGCCGCCAGGTAGCTGATCCGGATGGACTTCCGGCGGGTATCGTGGTTGCCCTTATCGGCGCACCTTATTTTATCTATTTATTGCTAAAAAAATAAAATGCTCCAGCTACAGAAAATGCTCAAGCAAAGCACGGATTGATTCCGTAAGCTGCTTGAGCATTTTTATTTTTAAACGACGCGTTGCAATGTCCCTGCTTCTATGGCCTTCGCTTCTCCTTGTATATGCAGCTTCCAGATAAACCATAACATCAGCACCCCGCTCACAATAAGCCCTATCACGCCTTCCCCGTTCATGATGAACAGGTTCCCTTGGAGCAGACCCTGCTTGTTGGTATAGATATCGCCGAGTGCGGTCGTGTTGACCACATTCCATACGGAATGGAAGAACAGTACAGGAATGAGGCTGCCGGACAAATTGTATGCGTATGAGAAGGCAAAGCTGACGGCAAAAACCACTCCGGCCTGCACGGCGCAGGTTAACAGCGGATGGCTCATATCGGTGGCTTTAGCCAACAGATAGACAGCAGGCATGTGATACAGAGCCCATACGATGCTTACACTGGATGTCGCTTTTAATTTTCCATAAATCCGGGTGAGCTCAGGCAGCAGATAACCGCGCCAGCCGTACTCCTCCCCTAATACCACGACAAGATTGACAACGATGGTCACAACCACCGTGATGACGGCCTTCAAATCAACCGGCTGCACCGGCCGCCACGACCCTGCTCCTGAAAGGATGGAGATCACGGCACACATCGCAACGAGTAAAAGCGGGAATAAAATTCCGAAGCCGAGTGCTTTGGCATTCATTCTTTTCCCGCGGCCTCTCAGCTTCCCTCCCTGCAGCTTGATAAATATAATCGCTGCCACCGCAGGAATAAACATGATGATTGAAAACGTCTTGATGCCGACCTCCGGCTTGATAAATAGAATGATGGTGATCAGCCATGAAGCGACCAGTACCGTAAAAATATAGGATAGGGCAGCTTTGTTCGGGGACATTTCTTTTCTCATCATCATAACGCTCCTCACGGGATTCATTTGCTTACATTTCCCATTGTAGAGCGATTAAAAGGCGGTCTGAAGAAACTTAAGTCATCTGTTCACCGTGACTTTCGTAAACATGTGGAATATGACTTTAGTAATCTATCCCTTTTCGCATCTGGAATAGTATAATTTAGGAAATATGAATCGTTCTGGAAGTGATGCGATGATTAAAGATAAGCCCCTATTCCTGCTTCTGCTGTTCCGAATTGTGATCGTCCTCATTGTCGCCGTCGACGTTGTGACCCGCTACGAGCTATCAACGGTTGTTAAAGCCGCCGCCATTGCCGGTATTCTGGCTATCCAGGCGAATGATTTCGGGAGAGCCACCCTCCCCCTTTTTAAAAGAAACCGAGCCTGGTATATCCTTTCCATGGTTGTTAGCATCATCGGCATTGGTCTGTATATGATTTTCTTTGACAGTCCTGGGGCGGATCTCTATTATTTCTTCCCGCTTGCCGAAATGTTTCTATACAGCGCCCGATTGGAGGTTGGTCTGGTCATTGTGCATATTCTGGTGTTCCTGACGGCCATGATGATGCTCAAAGCCAGTGTGGTGAGCTCTGTCATTCCTTACATGGCCATGCTTATGCTCGTATATCTATTCCGCAACAATAGCCTGCAGCGCAAAAGGAACGTCACACTCAGTGCGGAGCTGCTCGAAGCCAATGCCAAATTGAAGGAAATCACCATTGTCAGGGAACGGACAAGGATCGCCCAGGAGCTTCATGACTCGATCGGTCATGGACTGGTTGCCATCCGGATGCACTTGGAGTTTGCCGAGAATACGGTGGACAAAAAGCCGGAGAAATCCAAAGAGGTCATTCACAAAGCCCTATCCATATCCCAAAAAAGCATTGCCGATCTCCGGAAGGCTGTTTCTGTTCTCAAGGAAGCTAAGATTCCTCCCGTGATGCATTTGCAGGAATCTCTTCAGGACATGATTGATAGCCTCCGGCTTGCCGAACGGCTGAAATTCGACCTGCAATTCGATCCATCCGTAGAGGATGCCCGCCCGGATATCAAACAAGGAGTGTATAATACCGTCCGGGAAGCCGTGACCAATGGATTGAAGCATGGAGATGCCGAATCCTTTGTGATCGCTGTCGAAAAAAAAGGCTCCCTGCTTCATATCCTTGTTGAAAATGACGGGGCCGGCTGCACGCATATCCATAAATCACATGGGCTTCGCGGAATGGAAGAACGTATTGACTCCCTGCAGGGAACCGTACACTTCTCATCCGCAGGTAACCGCGGGTTTGCCGTGATGGCCCATATTCCATATTTTACAGGTTCGGAGTTGAACTAAATGATCCGAGTAATGATTGCCGACGACCAAGGGATTGTGAGAGACGGCTTAAACATGATTTTGAGCTTATATGAGGAAATCAATGTGATTGCGGAGGCCGCCAATGGGGAAGAGCTTCTCGCTCTGCTGCAAAGCCAGGTTCCTGACGTGATTCTTATGGATATCCGCATGCCTGTCATGAACGGAATTGATGCAACCAAAATCGTAAAACAGCAGTATCCGGGCGTAAAAGTGCTTATCCTGACCACCTTTAATGAGGATGAGTATATTTTCAGCGGTCTGAAAAATGGCGCCGACGGCTATATTTTGAAAGACACAAGCTCCAAGGAAATGATTAAAGCTATCCACGCCGCTTATGAAGGCAATTTGCTGCTCCAGCCGGAAATTACAAACCGGATTATTCAAGCACTTCATACCACTGACAATACCGCAGCCATGAGCGGAAGTGAGTCTAAGGTTCAAAAGGATCTGACCCTGCTGTTGACTCCAAGGGAGATTGAGGTCGCTGAGCAGATTTTGCAGGGGAAAAGCAATAAAGCTATCGGTGATGCGTTATTTTTGGCAGAAGGCACTGTTAAAAATTACGTCTCGCATATCCTCGACAAGCTTGAACTGAGCAGCCGGGCCGAGCTGATATTATATTTGCAAAATAATTAAAAAATTCACCCTCCTCTCCACCCTGACATAAGGCTGTCAGGGTGCCTGGCTTAAGATGGATATATAAGCAAAACAAATCCACTGCCTATTAAGGAGGCCCAATCCATGACCATTTCAAACCAAAGCCATAAAGCCGCAGAAAACGAAATCCGCCCGTTCCAGATCGACATTCCGCAAGCCGAGCTGGATGATTTAAAGCACCGTCTCTCCAGCACCCGCTGGATGGATGCTCTACCGGGTGCAGGCTGGAAATATGGCGTATCCCTTGATTATGTGAAAGAGCTGGCCGCCTATTGGCAGCAAGGCTATGACTGGCGCAAGCATGAGGCGCGCCTGAATGAATACCCGCAATTCACAACGACAATTGATGGAGCGAATATTCACTTTTTGCATATTAAGTCCCCTGAACCGGATGCCTTCCCGCTGATCCTTACACATTCTTGGCCAGGCTCGATTGTCGAGTTTCTGGAGTTGATCGGTCCACTGACCAATCCGCAGGCCTTCGGCGGGAATCCGGCTGATGCCTTTCATCTGGTCATACCTTCCATTCCCGGCTTCGGCTTCTCCGGTTCATCTCTGGATGCCGGCTGGAATATCTCCCGTATTGGCAGAGCCTGGGATACGCTCATGAAACGTCTCGGGTACGAAGAATATGGCTCCCATGGCAGTGATTGCGGCTCGCTGGTCTCCCGAGAGATGGGCTTGCAGCAGCCGAAAGGACTTCGCGGCATCCATGTGCTGCAGCTGTTCTCCTTCCCTTCCGGTGATCCGGCGGAAATGGTTGATCTGACCGAGGAGGATCAGAAGCGCCTTCAATTCTTGGGGCAGTTTTTCGAGAATGCAGGCTTTAACGCCATACAGCAGGCACGCCCGCAGACCCTTGCTTATGGCCTTGCAGATTCCCCTGTTGGCCAGCTTGCCTGGATTGCGGATCTGTTCAACGGCTTCGGAGACCATGTGGATTTTATCGACCGGGACGCATTTTTGACCAATGTTATGCTGTATTGGCTGACGAATACCGCAGAATCCTCGACACGTATTTATTATGAAAACATTCGAAATCCCGATGCAGCCCAAGGCGTGAATACAGCTCCAACCGGCGTTGCCGTGTTCGGCAATGATTTCAAGTCCATCCGGCGCTTCGCCGAACGCGATAACAGTCATATTGTTCACTGGTCGGAATTCGAGCGCGGTACCCATTTCGCCGCCATGGATGAGCCTGAGGCGCTTTCCTCCGATATACAGACGTTCTTCCGTCCGTTAAGAGCAAAGTAGATTTAATGGGCCACTCTCTCCTTTTCAGCCAAGCAGGTCTTGAGCCATTGTATGCAGAAGATAGAAAAAATCAATGAATCGACCGTCTGATTAGCGGTTAGGAGGGGGACTGTCTATGAAGCTGGACCGGCTGCTCGCCATTACCATGATTCTGTTAAATCAGCCCCGGGTCAGCGCAACCGAGCTGGCTGCACGCTTTGAGGTTTCCCTGAGAACGATCTATCGAGATATGGATGCGATTAACCAGGCCGGGATTCCGATCGTTTCTTTTGCCGGTTCGGATGGGGGATATGAGATTATGTCAGGCTACCGTATTGACAAACAGGTCCTATCCCTGGAGGATTTCTCATCGATTTGTACCGCCCTTCGCGGCGCGCGGTCGGCCACGGACAGCACGGACATTGACGGCCTGCTGGACCGAATCGGAGCATTAATGCCTGCACCTGGCAGCTTAATCAGCATAAGCAGCGGGCATGTCGATCTAGACTTTCAGCCCGAACCGATGGTGAAAGAGAAAATCACGCCCATTCAGCAGGCAGCACCTGATCCGGTTTCAGTACCTCGATAACAAGGGTGAGGAATCGGGGCGGACCATCGAGCCAATGGGTCTCTTTCTTAAAGGCTACGTCTGGTATCTGTACGGGTATTGCCTGACCCGTTCTGACATTCGTGTCTTCCGGCTCACCCGCATGACCGAGCTGCAAAGCCTGCCCCAGACATTCCTGCGCCGCCCTTACACCCTCCAGGATGTGGAGCAGCAGTTTATGGGCATGGCCAATTTTAAGAAGATTAGAGCCGTTCTGCATTTCAATCCGGAAGTGAAGACACGCGTCCGGGATGAATACGGATTCGACCAAGTCCATGCCCATCCGGATGGCACGGTCTCCGTGACCACCCACTATTCCTCCATGGATAAGGCGATGCAAAATATACTGAGTTATAGCAGCAGCGTGACGGTATTGGAACCGACGGAGGTGATCGAGGAGCTTAAGCGGCATATCGCGGAGATGGCAGGGAAGTATGGACTTTAAAAAACCGTGCGCTTCTTGATCCCCGGATATCAGTCGGTCTAACGAAGGTTTCCAACTGTGCATGCATACAACCAAAAAAAAAGCGCCTCCCCAAGCCGTTGACTTGAGAAAGCGCATGTTACGTTTATCGTTATCTTTGGATGGGCTCCATACGGTACACTCCGGGCTTGCCGGCTTCATCCTGAATCGACCACCCGAATGAGATCACGGACGCGAGCCGTTCCTTCTGTTCCGGAGTCAATTCCGCGATGACGGCCTCTTGCCCCGGTTCCCGCACGACCTCCGGCTCCAAGCCGTATGCTACCGCGATCCAGGAGCGAAGGCCGCCAAGCGTATTGTACTTGATGGAATAACCATCCTTGACTGCCGACTCAAAGGTTACCGGCTCTGCAGAAGCAAATTCAGCCAATGCCAGATAATCAAATTCGAAAATACTGGTATCCACCGGAAGATCCCGTTCACTTATTCTCCGCAGCAGTTCCTCATTGGACCAGCCGTATGCCCGAAGTCCTTCCAGCATTAATGCATCCCACTGTGATAATTTGACGCGATGATTAGCTCCCATGTTCAAGGTTCCTCCCCTAACTTAATGATCCGCCACAAAATGGCCCGGACTTACTTCCCGCAGTTCCGGCACCGTACCCTCATTCGTTGTGGGCACTTCATATTTAATCGCCAATCTCTCATTTGCCGTGCGCGGATCGGGAATCGGAATGGAAGAGAGAAGCGCCTTCGTATACGGATGCAGCGGATTGTCGTACAGCTCATCACTTTCCGCCACTTCCACCAAGCGCCCTCTGTACATCACTCCGATGCGGTCGGAAATATGGCGTACCATGGACAAATCATGCGCGATGAACAGATACGTCAGACCAAATTCGGCCTGCAAATCCTCCAGCATGTTGACGACCTGTGCCTGCACGGATACGTCGAGCGCCGAAATCGGCTCATCACAAACAACAAAGTCAGGACGCACGGATAAGGCCCGTGCAATCGAAATCCGCTGGCGCTGCCCGCCGCTGAATTCATGCGGATAACGGTACAGATGCTCGCGCTTGAGTCCGACTTTTTCCAGTAAGCCGGCGACGAATTCTTTGCGCTCATCCGCCTTCTTATAGATGCCGTGGATATCCATCGGCTCACCGATCAGATCCAGCACGCTCATGCCGGGATTCAACGAGGAATACGGGTCCTGAAAAATCGTTTGAATCCGCCGACGGAAAGGCTTCAGCTGCTTATCTCCGAGCTTGGACAGCTTCTGCCCGTCAAAATAAACCTCTCCGTCCGTATAATCATACAAACGGATCAGGCAGCGTCCAACCGTTGATTTGCCGCTTCCGGATTCGCCTACAAGGCCAAACGTTTCACCCTTGCGGATCTGAAAGCTGACACCATCGACAGCCTTCAGCACTTCAGGGCCTTTTGTAAAATGCTTCTTCAGATTCCGTACATCGACCATGATATTTTCGCTCATTTGCCTGTTCCTCCCTCCGCCAATGCCTGTTCCAGCGTGCTCTTATCCTGCACAAGCCAGCAAAGGGACCGGTGCCCTTCTCCAAGCTCCGCCATGGGTGGAAGCTCCCCACATTTCTCAAAAGCATACGGGCAGCGTTCTCTGAACGGACAGCCGGCGGGCGGATCAATCAGATCCGGCGGCGAGCCTTCAATGGGCACCAGCCGTTCCCTGTTCGCGCCCACACGCTTCGGTACCGAACGAAGCAAGCCTTGCGTATACGGATGTCCCGTACGATAGAAAATATCCTCAACCGTTCCCTCTTCCATGACCATTCCGCCGTACATGACGACGACGCGGGAGCATACCTGAGCAACGACTCCCAAATCATGGGTGATGAGCAGTACTGCGGTATCGGATTGTTCCTTCAATTGCTTCAGCAAATCAAGAATTTGCGCCTGAATCGTCACGTCGAGCGCCGTTGTCGGTTCATCGGCAATCAGCAGCTCCGGACTGCAAGAAAGGGCCATCGCGATCATGACCCGCTGACGCATACCTCCGCTGAATTCATGCGGATACTGCTTCACGCGGCGCTCCGGCTCGGAGATGCCCACCTTACGCAGCATTTCTACCGCTTCCTGAATCGCCTCTTTTTTCCCAAGCCCCCGGTGGCGGCGGATAACCTCCGCCATTTGAAAACCGATCGTTTTCACCGGATTCAGTGAAGTCATCGGATCTTGGAACACCATGGCGATCCGATTTCCCCGCAGCTTGCGCCATTCATTCTCGCTTAACTCCTGCAGGTTCTCCCCCTGGAAAAGAACTTCGCCATTCGTTATCTTTCCTGGAGGGGCGATCAGACCCATGATCGCTTTTGCCGTCACGCTCTTGCCGCTCCCGGATTCCCCAACAATGCCTACCGTTTCGCCTGCGCCAACTTGAAAGCTGACACCGCGTACCGCTTGGTTCTGCCCGTCACGGGTTTGGAATGAAACTCTCAGATCATCCACGCTTAGCAGTTGTTTAGTCATCTTCGTTTCTCACTCCTTCACGCCGCCTGGAGCCGGCGGGTTTATCTTTTGCCAAGCTTCGGTTCTAGACCGATACGCAGAATATCACCGAGTATATTAAAGCAGAGTACCGTCAGGAAGATCAGCAGACCCGGGAACACTGCCATATAAGGCGCTTGAGCAATATAGCCTTGCGCCCCGTTCAGCATGCTGCCCCATGTCGCATCCGGCTGATGCACGCCAAAGCCGAGAAAGCTGAGGGATGATTCCATCATAATCGCCGAAGCGATGTTATTGGTTGCACTAACAATGATAACGGAAAGCAGACCAGGTAATATATGCTTCCAGATGATCCCGAATGAGCTTTGACCCGATGCTTTGGCATACAGAACATACTCCCTCTGTTTGAGCGCCATCGTCTCTGCCCGGACTACCCGGGAGATGCTCATCCACATGAGCAGTGAAATAATAATAATAATGTTGCCCACGCTCGGCTTCAAGTACACGCTGAGCAGCAGCAAGATCAGAAAAGACGGAATAGACATGATAATATCCAAAAAGCGCATCAGCAGGCTGTCAATCCATCCGCCGAAATAACCGCTAATAATGCCGACGGTTACGCCGATCGCCGTTGCGATAATCATCGATAAGAAACCAACCATTAGCGAGACGCGGCCACCGTACAGCGCTCGTGCAAACGTATCCCGTCCATAATCATCGGTACCGAACCAATGTCCTTGACCTGGCGGCTTCAGCCTCTCCAAAGCGTTAATCTGGTTCGGGTCCTTGGAGGACAAAAATGCAAATATCGCAGCCAGGGTAATCACAAGCAGCAGAATAACGGCGGCGATCCCCAGCTTGTTTCCCTTAAGCTCACGGGCTACATTAACCCATTTACTCCGTTTCATGAGATCACCTCGTTGTTTTAATTCTCGGATCCACGATGCCATACAGGATATCCGCGAGCAAATTCCCCAGGATCAGCAGAACGGAAGAAAATAATGTAATGCCCATAATGACAGGGTAATCCATCCCCCGTACAGCTGTCATACCGAGCGAGCCAATGCCCGGCCAGGAAAATACCGTCTCGGTCACGATTGCCCCGGCGACCAGGTCGCCCATGGACATACCCAGCAAGGTGATCACAGGGAGCAGAACATGCTTAAGGACATGCCGGAACAAAATAATACGCTTGGCCGAGCCAAAGGCATACTGGATTTGTACGTAATCTTCTTTGAGCTGGCTGATCGTACTTGAACGGATATACCTCACGTATACCGTCAAGAAGCCTATGGCCAGCACCACGCACGGCATAAGACCATGCTTGATCACATCAAGCGCAGAATTTGTGCCGATCGTGCGCATCCCCATGCTCGGCAGCCAGTGCATTTTAATGGAGAAAAAGTACATCAGCAATATGGCCAGCCAAAAGAGAGGCAGCGAAATACCAATATACGCGATCATATTGACGAGCTTATCCACCCAGCGATTGCGGTTTGCTCCCGCAACCAGGCCCATGGGAATAGCCAGAATGACGGCCAAAGCGATGGCTGATGCCATGAGTCCGGCCGTTGCAGGCAAGCGCTCTACAATTTGTCCCAGCACCGGTTTATGATTCACAAGCGAATAGCCGAAATTGCCGGTCAGGCATTCCTTCAGCCAAATAAAATATTGAATGTATGCCGGCTTATCCAAACCGAGGTTATGCCTGATGCGCTCAATGTCCGCCGCATGCATGTTCGGTGTAACAAAAGAACGCACGGGATCTCCGGGCGCCACTTTCACCAAAATGAAGCAGACGATCGACACAAAAAACAGCATAGGCAAAGTTTGCAATAATCTTCTGACGATCAGTCTTCTCATGCTTTTAGTCTCCTAGCTTCGTTCTGATAATACGGTTTTGATCTTTCTGAATACATCAAGTAGAACAGAAACGGCTGCACCCTAAGGCGCAGCTCCGTTTCCACTCACGATAAACTTCGAATATAACCGTTTTATTTCAGGTAAAGTTTAGACAAATCTTCAAAGATTACAACGGGTTTCAGTACAGCTTCATCCAGACCGCCATATTTTTTATCTACAGCAACGATCGTTTTCGTATAAGCGATTGGATAGATAACCGCATCGGAAGCGATGGTTTCCTGCAGCTTTTTGTAGATCTCTCCACGCTTGGTGGTGTCAGCCTCGCCGGCGCCTTGCTTGAAGAGCTCGTCGACTTCTTTATTCGAATAATGATTGTAGTTGGAGTCGCTGCCTGTTGTATACAGCATAGAGTATGCGTCAGGATCGAAGCCCATAATATATCCGCCTACCGACAGTTCATAATCGCTTGCGTTTGGATCTGTAAACTTGTCACCAAATGCGGAAGCGTCCATGGATTGAATCTCCACGTTCACCCCAACCTCTTTCAGCTTTTGCTGGACATAGAGGGAGATAGCTTCCTGAGCTTTGTTGCCGCCGGATACGATGAAGCGCAGCTTCATTCCACTTGCACCGTTAGCTTGCAGCAATTCTTTTGCTTTATTCACATCATTATCATACGTCGTCACGTTGTTGTCATGGTATAGGCCGTCAGGTGTAACAAATGATTTGGCCGGATCCGCATAATCAGGTGAAGTATAAGCTACCTGGATCAGTTCTTCACGGTTCAGAGCGTAGGACAATGCTTCTCTGACTTCTTTTTTAGCAAGGAGGCCTGTGTCACTCTTCTCATTAAAGAGCAGGTAAGACAGACGGCCTTCACTATAGTTCTTCATATCAAAATTGCCTGTGGCTTCAATCGTCGCTGCATCTTGCGGATCTACATATTTCATGTTGATTTCGCCGTTTTGCAGTGCCAGATTCGATGCATTCGCATCCTTGGAAATCCGGTATGTGACCGAATCCAGATGCGGTTTGCCGCCGAAGTAGTTATCGAAGCGATCCAGAGTGACATACTCGCCTGTTTTATATTCCTTGAACTTGAATGGTCCGGAACCTACAGGTGTGTTGTTCTTAGGGCTTTTCTCGATATCCGCTTCATTCTCAAAAATATGCTTCGGAATTGGCGATACCTGCACCAATGTTGCTTCGAATGCCGGACTTACCTGCGGAAGCTTGAATTCTACCGTCGTATCGTCGACTTTCACCGCTTTAATCGGCTTGCCCCCGATAATGAAGTTGCCTCTCAGCATGCTGTTTTGTTTCTCATCCAAAATCTTGTCGATCGTGAACACAACATCATCAGCCGTCAGCTTCTCTCCATCATGCCAAGTCAGGCCGCTTTTGAGCTTCATCGTATACGTTAAGTTATCTGCAGATGGCTCGAGGCTGTCCGCGAGATAGAACGTTTTTTTACCATTATTCACTTGGAAAAGAGGTGCATAAAGTGCTTGGTCAATCGTCAAGCTGACACGGTCGCCTGCGTAGTTCGGGTTCAGGATGACCGGATCGGCCGCTACGCCGATAATCAGATTACCGCCGTCTTTCGGCTGCCCGCTGGATGTCTGCGACGCATCGGAAGGAGCGTCAGTCGATGAAGCAGAGTCGCCGGAATTACCTCCCGAGCACGCACTGACCAACATCGTCAATAAAGCCAAAATAATGACCCCTGAAAAATATTTACGCATGATGTCTTATCCTCCATCTCTCTATAAAACTGATTTTTATTGTATATCGGATTACTAGGAATTGCAATGTCAATCCGGATTATACAAGGTTTTGCCAATTTAACATGGTACTCGGATAAAATATCTCGATAAAAATGAAACTAAAGCTTGTTTTCGACTTTAGTTTATTTTATCTACTAAAATGAAACTAAAGCTTGCTTTCGACTTTAGTTTATTTTATTTACTAAAATGAAACTAAAGCTTGTCTTTCGACTTTAGTTTATTTTATCTACTAAAATGAAACTAAAGCTTGTCTTTCGACTTTAATTTATTTTATCTACTAACTTAATTTTAGTGGCAAACGTTAAAAATTGCTATAGCTATTTTTCGGAATTTGTCGAAATTCACTGTCGAAATTTGCAACAAAAAGGCTCCTGCTGCTTCAGCAAGAGCTCATTGAGAAATTACAGTTTATTGGCACGGAACGTATCTCCGCCCTCGATGGTGCCGGAATCGAAGCCTTTCTTAAACCATCGCATACGCTGTTCGGCTGTTCCGTGCGTAAAGCTCTCCGGTACGGCGTACCCCTGAGCTTTTTTCTGGATCGTATCATCGCCGACTGCACTGGCTGCGGTCAATGCCTCCTCAAGATCCCCTTGCTCCAGCACATTCATGTCCTGCGCGTGATGCGCCCACACCCCGGCATAATAGTCTGCCTGAAGCTCGGTACGCACGGAAAGCTGGTTTGCGCTCTGGCCTCCTGCCGCCTTTTTGTTGATATCACCCAATAGGGTCTGTACGTGATGCCCTACCTCATGCGCAATCACATAAGCCATAGCAAAATCGCCAGGTGCCTGAAACTTTTGCCGCAGCTCGTCGTAGAAGCTCAAGTCAATGTACAGCTTATGATCCCCCGGACAGTAAAAGGGGCCCACCGATGAACCCGTGGTGCCGCATGCCGACTGGACACGATCTGTGTACAATACGAGCGTCGGATTTTCATAAACCAAGCCCTTTTGCTTGAATATATCCGTCCACACATCCTCCGTATCGGCCAGAACCACGGACACAAACTGCGAAAGATCCTTTTCTTCAGCGGTTTCCTGGTATGGTGTACTGGTTTCCGATCCTAAGCCCGTTAGCGAATTCAGGATATCACCGCCATTTCCCCCGCCCAGCAGCGTCACAAGCAGCACCAGAATAATTCCGCCGATGCCGCCGCCAATCGCAAGTCCTCCACCTTTTCCCCTGCGGTCCTCCACGTTCGAGCTTGCCCTTCTGCCTCTCCATTGCATCTATAACCCTCTCCTGCTCCATTGGAGTTCAAAATGTTCTCTGATGTAAGTTAAATAACCCAATGGCAGGTGGATTGAAGCTTCCTGAAAATAGCAAAGGCAAATATCAAAGCTTGCTGCTGATCATGTCCAATTCATACCGCACCATTTTCGTCAAATGATTCAGGTAGCTTCCGGTGGTTCTCCGGCCTACGATTCCCAGCCTCCTCACCCCAATCCACAAAGCCCACAGGTCAATCTCCAGTTGGTCCTCAGCCGTGAGGGGATGGAGTTCTCCATAACCACCGGCTAATGCCTGATATCCCGTGTGATGCTGTCCATCATGCAGCTTGAAATGACCGAGGTCATACAGCGGACTGCTCCCCTGGATTTCACCAAAGTCAATCATGCCTGTATACCTTTCGTTCAGCTGAAAAATATGCGAATCATCGAAATCCCCGTGAACCAGCTTCGATTCATGTCTTGTCATGAGTGAGGCACCGCTCTTCAAAACGGTTTGAATCCGGGAAGCTTCTGTCTCACGGAGAATCTGTTCGGATAAAAAGCATAAATCTCCCTCCAGAAACTCGTTAAGGTACTCATCCATTGCGCTTTTCTCCGCCCGTAAAACTGTGCTGTCCTCACCCGCTCCCCGACTGATCCAGCCAAAGCCATCCACCGGAACCCGGTTCACAAGGGCAATCTGCTTGCCGGCTTCCCTTAAGGTATGCTCGTATCCTTCTTTGGCCATCCCTTGTCCGGCCTGCGAGCCGGGAATTTCACGGACAAGCATGATGGACATTCCGAGCGTCTCGTGTTGATTTTCATAACCTATCACTTCCGGAACTTGTACTCCCTGTTGCCGCAGCAGGTGATGTACTTGGACTTCCACCCCGAAGCTCATGCCTTGTTCCGGAAGAATCCGCAAATAGAAAACTTCCTTCCCTGCATCTATACGGTACACGTAAGTGGAGACCCCGCTTAGCTCCCTCTCAATCCGGAAATGGGAAGTATGAAAAAATGGACGCGCAAGTTCTGCGACCGATTCGATGGTTGGGGCTTCCTTTTTATTCAATGGCATAGGCTCCTTCATCGCTTGATTTGTCTTTGATTGTATAGGAAAGCCATTCGCGATTCCCGGGAGAGTTTACTTATAATGAAAGTTTACGGCCGAGGGCATGATTTTCTGCATATTGAATAAGCCCTTCAACATCCTGGCTCAGCAGCAGCGGAACCGCTTCTTCAATATACTTAAGCTCCCAGTCCCACCACCTGATGTCTTGCAAACGGGCAATAACGCCGGGCTCAAACCTGTTTTTCACAATCGCACCCGGATTTCCAGCTACAATCGTATAAGGCGGAACATCCCTGGATACCACAGCCTTAGCCCCAATGACAGCACCATCCCCGATATGTACACCCGACAAAATCGTCACTCCATGGGCAATCCACACATCATTGCCGATGATGACGTCTCCCTTGCTCTTGGGATGTCCCTGAATATGGGAAAACTCGGGCAGCAGTGCGCTGAATGGATACGTTGAAACCCAGTTAACCCGGTGTTCGCCACCAAGAAATACGGTTACCTGATCTGCAATGGAACAAAACTTGCCCACCTGCAGTATGGCATCCTCTCCCCAAGAACGGACGACCGGCATGCCGTAGGTATAGGCTCCAATCATAAATTTCCCCCACTCATCCCGCCGCTCCGGAAATTGATGCTGAAGCCGTTCCATAAGAAGGCTCCGCTCCGGACCTGAGCCCGTTACAAGCGTCGCATGGGCTTCATCTTTCGCTCCTGTCATCCTGGATCCCCCTAATCATCATCTGACGTTCCCTCCGCCATATATATTAGAAGGATCCTGTTATCATGCTAGGGGAATTGGCTGTACGGGAAGAGGTCATGCGCTGCGCGTTAACTGCAGATTCATCGATTATGTATTACAAAGAGGAGTGCATGTGTATATGCACTCCTCTTTGCTGCTTCCCTTATTCTTTGGTGAATTCAATCGTACTGCGAACCGTGTCAATCGGACGAACCAGCTTCTCGATCTGTTCACGCTTAGGCTCCAGGAACGGCGGCAGAGACAATAGCTCACCAAGCGTTTCATAAGGCTCATCACCCATAAAGCCCGGACCGTCGGTAGCAAGCTCGAACAGGATTTGCGGAGCCACTCTCGCATACAGCGACTCGAAGAAATGGCGGTTTACGTAGCCGGAGGTTGAGAATCCGAACTGATCCAAGCGCGTAATCCATTGTTCCAGCACTTTGCGATCCTCCACCCGGAACGCCGCATGGTGCACAGTGCCAAAGCCCTGCCGGGAAGGAGGCAATACGGCGTTATATTCTACAACGACCTGCGCTCCATTGCCGCCTTCACCCACCTCGAACAAGTGATATGAATCCTCCTGCCCGATTTCCTTAAACTCCATGACCTTCTCCAGCATTTCTTTGAAATCATCGAAATTCGCGATCCGTACGAAAATCGGACCCAAACCCGTGATGGCATACTCCAGTGGGATCGGTCCCTTTTGCCATGGCGTACCGGAAGCAATGCCCTTGTTATGTTCGTCAGAAATAAGCTGGTACTGTTGATCATCGAAGTCCACGAAGGACAGCGTCTTTTTCCCGAACATTTCTTTGATGCCAAAATGCTGGACATTCAAGCGATCAAAGCGTTGTTCCCAGTAAGTGAGCGCTGCATCCGTGGGTACCCGGAACGAGGTCTTGGAAATCTCATTCGTACCATGCACTCCCTTGGGAATTCCGGGGAAGTCGAAGAACGTCATATCCGTTCCCGCACTGCCTTTATCATCCGCAAAAAATAAGTGGTAGGTCTGTATATCATCCTGGTTTACCGTTTTCTTAACCAGACGCATCCCCAGCACATATGTGAAAAATTGATAGTTTTTCTCTGCGCTGCTTGTAATCGCAGTCACGTGGTGTATACCTTTTAATCCGTTCATCATCATTTCCTCCTCGTATTTAGGTTTTCCCAAATGAATATTTAAAATCAACAAACCGACGTCGATAACTTCTAATAAAGAATCTTTAATTTAAGATAATAATATCACGATGATTATTCTATGTCAACTATCATGCATGAAAACAACCTAAGGTTTCCATGACCTATCTTTATAGTGTAAATTATGAAGTATATCTTTATCGGTCTGACCATCCTGCTACCATGAATTTAAGAGGAGAAGAAAAGGAGATGGATACGGCTTGAGTATGCAAGTGGAAGAACACATGGAAATTGAAGAAATGACGCGTAGAGCCAAGAGGGGTGACAATCACGCCCAGTGCGCCTTGGGAAGTTATTATATGGACGAGGGTGATTATAAAAGTGCCCTGAACTGGTATAAAAAATCAGCCAAGCAGGGCAATGCCCAAGCCAAAAACGGAGCTGCCGAAGCATACCGCTTACTGGACAAGCCGAAGAAGGCGGAAAAGTGGTACAAGCTTGCCATCAAGGACCATAACACTGCGGCAAAATATAATTTGGGCATCCTATATATACAATCCGGTTCTCGTGAAGCGGGTCTAACACTTATTGAAGAAGCGCTGGAAGACAATTACCCTCTTGCTTTTCATACCTATGGGGATCTGCTCTATGAAGAAGAACACATCGCCGGAGCCAGGGAATATTATTTAAAGGCTGCTGAACTCGGTGAGGTGGATGCCTGGAACAGCCTTGGCATGTTGGAGCGAAATGAAGGAAATCCCGAGCAATCCATCATCTACTATAAAAAAGCTTATGATCATCAGGATTTGCAGGCCTCTTATCATATCGGTTCTCTCTTAATTGAAGCGGGGTATACGAATGAAGCCATTCCGTGGCTCAAAGAGGCCGTAAAGCATGGACATCCAGAGGCCAAGCAGGCATTAATGGATGCTTCAGAGGACAGTCATGAACAGGAGAAGCCAGAAAGCAGCAATCCACTCGAAGATTATAACCTTGGCTCCCTGTATGAAAAGCAAGGCCGGATGAGGGAAGCACTGGAGCACTATACGCTGGCGGCGAATGCAGGTCATGTTGGTGCCCAGTTTACCATCGCCTCCCTGCTTGAAGAGGAGAATCAACCAAAGGAAGCCATCAAGTGGTATACTCTCGCTGCAGAACAAGGAAATGTAGACGCACAATATAATTTGGCTTCTCTCCTGGGCGAACAAGGAGACACCAACGGAGCATTTGAGTGGTTCGGGCAAGCTGCGCGAAAGGGAGATTCCATGGCGCAGTATAACTATGCCATCATGCTCCAGCAAATCGGACAAATCGAGGAAGCGCTGGATATGTACAAGGCTGCTGCAAGACAAGGGCTCGAAGTCAGTCAGCGGTTCTTGGAGAAAAACGGCGTGGAATGGTAGTTCAATGCCGCCGGGCGATCCATATATAATCGATAACTGTTTTAGCTTGAAAAGGCCATCCCGTTATGGGATGGCCTTTATTTGTGATTTTGAATGGATAGATTTCACAGTCCGTCTTAACCCGTTTGGCTTACCTTCATGTTCTCTTTCTCAGCCCTGCGTGCAAACCAGGTGGCCAGCAGAGAGCCGGAAATATTATGCCATACACTGAAGATCGCACTTGGAACGGCCGCGACCGGGTTAAAATGGGCTGCTGCGAGCGCAGCTCCGAGTCCGGAATTCTGCATTCCTGTTTCGAAAAGGATCGCCTTACGTTTGCCCAGATTCATCCGGAACAGCTTGGCAAATAAGTATCCCAGGGCGTAACCGAGCATGTTATGCAAAATAACGACGGCAAAGATCAGCATGCCGCTCTCGATAATTTTGGCTTTGCTGCCGCCGACCACAATCGCCACGATGAGGACAATCGCCAGTGTGGATACGAGCGGAAGCGCCTGAACGCTGGCTTCGGCTTGCTTTTTAAACAGCGTCTTAACGATAACACCTAAGATAATAGGAACAATAACGACCATCAGAATGTCTTTAATAAGCGCTCCCCCATCAATGGGCATCCAGCGTCCCGCAAGCAGACTGATCAGAGCTGGTGTGGCCAGTGGAGCGATTATCGTGGACACGGAAGCAATAGAAACGCCAAGCGCAACATCACCTTTGGCAAGCAGTGTCATGACGTTCGAGGAGGTGCCGCTTGGACAGCAACCAACGAGAATGACTCCTACTGCGATATCGGGCGGCAGATTCAGCACAAGTGCCAGTACATAAGCGAGCAGCGGCATAATCACGAAATGGCCGACAACGCCAATCAACACTTCCAGGGGGCGGCGGAAAACTTCGCGAAAGTCAGCCGAAGATAGCGTAAGTCCCATTCCGAACATAACAATGCCGAGAAAAAGAGAAATGTACCCCTTTAAATGGCTAAAGGCCTCGGGTAAAAAAAAGCCTAAGCAAGCAAATAGAATGACCCAAAGAGAAAATGTTCCTCCTACAAAACGGCTTACTTTTGCAACGGTGTTCATCGCACCAAACCTCACTTCCCATGTAAACATCTACGTAATAATTAGGGATTATTCTACGCCTATCCACGATTCCCGACAATGGGAAAATATTACTGAAATCTGCTCCGGATTAATCATTGCCGATACGGGTAGGCATCCTGCATGAGGTGCTGCACAATAAATAAAGAGGAGGCTCAGCGCCCCCTCTTCGTTATTATAGCTAACTTTATTCCTTCGGTTCACCCGCAGCTTCCCATCTGGCGATTTCCTCGCGCACCATGGGTGCGGCCTCGGTTCCAAGCAGCTCGATGGCTTTCATCACATCCTGATGCGGCATGGTTCCCACCGGTACATGGAGCATAAAGCGCGAGATACCTACATTTTTGCGGAGATGAATGATCTTCTTGGCAACCGTCTCCGGATCACCTACATACAGCGCACCTTCAAAACTCCGCGCGAAGTCGAAGCTCGAACGGTCATAAGGCCCCCAGCCCCGCTCCTTGCCGAGCACATTCATGCTGGCCTGTGTGGACGGAAAGAATTTATCTGCAGCAAGCTCTGTTTCTTCAGCGATAAAGCCATGGGAATGAGATGCTACAGGCAGCTTCGATATGTCATGGCCCGCATGAGCAGCCGCTCGCTTATAGAGCTCGACCAGAGGCGCAAACTGCGTGGGTCTTCCTCCAATAATCGCCAACACCAGCGGCAGCCCCAAGAGACCCGCACGGATAACGGATTCCTGGTTGCCCCCGCTTCCAATCCATACCGGCAAAGGATCCTGAACCGGACGCGGATATACGCCCAGATTGTTAATCGCCGGCCGGTGTCCGCCTTTCCATGTGACCTTCTCGGACTCCCGGATTTTGAGCAGCAGCTCGAGCTTCTCGTCGAACAGTTCATCATAATCGTTCAGATCATAGCCAAACAGCGGGAAGGATTCAACGAAGGAGCCACGGCCTGCCATGATCTCTGCTCGTCCATTCGAGATGCCATCAAGTGTGGCAAAATCCTGAAATACGCGCACTGGGTCTGCGGACGAAAGCACGGTTACTGCACTGGTCAGACGAATACGTTTCGTCTGCGGCGCTGCTGCTGCGAGCACCATTGCTGGAGAAGAGGCCGCATAATCCTTCCGGTGATGCTCACCTACACCAAACACATCCAGCCCCACCCGATCTGCAAGGACAATTTCCTCCACAACATCACGCAGACGTTGTGCATGACTTATCACCTCACCGGTATGAACATCCGGCGTTGTTTCTACAAATGTACTAATTCCGATCTCCATGAGCAGTCCCTCCTATATCAACACGTTTTTTATAAGCTACTTTAATAAGCATGTAAATTTTAATAATTGATATCTTTATATTGAACTATTATGCGGTAAATTTCAAGTTGGATTGAAGTCCGAAATGGGGGCGGCTACTGCTAATAAGAAAAGGCCAGGAACACTTAGATGCTCCCGGCTGGATTCGCGATTAGCTGCATTTCCCAGTAAAGGTCAGAGCTGTTGTCGCTGCGCTGATGACCTCTGCGGCAAATGTGTTAACACCTTCATGTAAAACTTCCTTCAAAGCTTGGGTCAAGTCGGCCGTTTCCGTGACAGGTTCCTCTACAGTCGCGCTACTAAGCGTCTGATCATTCGCTTCGCCTTCCGGCATGTTATAACGGTATACCTCTTGTCCGTTAACGTATAGAATTACCCCGTCATCCATCCCGAAGGTCCCTATGATTTTGCTGTAATCGGCCAGGTCGGAGACGTTTATGGCTGTCCGGAAATAAGATGTCCGATGCTTCATGCTGCTGTTTGCTCCGTAGCTGATCGTCTTTCTAATGCCGCCAAACAAGGAGGTTGTCTTGAATACCGGATAGCCAAGAGGAGCCATTCCTACATTCCATGCCGAATCGTTATATTCCGTCGTCCGCCATGCCGTTCCCTGATCGGAGCCATTATCGAGATATCTCCAGGTGGAGTTTGAATGCAGAAGTTGGATGTTGGTTTTTTCCGAGCTGGTCAAACTTTGATTATGAACCTCTGCCGAAGTTCCTCCCGGGAAAAAATCAGCAACCGCTTGAATGCTCGATCCGTGAAAAGCCGCAGCAAATGCAACGGATAACATCATCAGAACCGCGAACCACTTCGCCTTGCCCTGTTCATGCATTCCATACACCTCACAAATAGGATTTGGTTCATTTATCCTATCAGTGAAGCATTTCGGTTATATCAGCACAATGTTATCAGATCATTAAAAAACTTCCCATAAAAGAATTCCCCGTTTCCAAGGAACAAAAGCCGGGGAATAGTGCTGATGGCAGATAGCCTTAATCTAAGGCGCCCATTGATCATGAATAATGCCTACCAGTGCATGATCTTCGCCTATTTTTTCGAAAACAAGCCGAAGACTGCGCCAGTCCGTCCCATCAATCGCGGGACTGATACCGTCGATATAGTACTCGACGAAGTCATAGCTTTCCTTGGGATACACCTCGTTCAAATTATTGATCATCGTACTTTGTCCGAGTCCTTTGTTAAGCGCTATTTCTCCATCCTTTTTAAAGTCAGCATCATAAACGAAGCTCTTATAATAATCGGCAAATGTCTTCTTGATCAGCTCGCCTGAGCCGGGAAATGTCCCCCAAACGCGTTTTTTGGAATCCTGCATCAAACCTTCAATTTCATTCCTGCTAAACACGAGGTCTGTCTTCGTATCGACATATGCATATGGCGAAAAACGTATCCCTTTATCGGGATGTGCCCATGACGCAAGAGCCTTCATATTCCCATTCTGAAGCGCAGTCATCACCGTTGCCGCCGCCTCCAGTGCCGTCGGCGGGACTCCTTCTTGATCGTTTGGGTCCGGCGCCTTCTCATTTTGCGGCTGCTCCTGCTGCGGTTGCTCCTGCTGCGGTTGCTCCTGCTGCGGCTGTTCCTGCTTCGGCTGTTCCTGCTGCGGCTGTTCCTGTGGACTTCCCTGCGTCTGCTGCGGCTCCGTTGTCGTATTAGGTTTCCCGCTGCACGCAGCGATCAGCAGTATGAGAGCGACCGCGGTTATCCATCCCATTCTTCTTGCGATTGCCATAAGCTCCCTCCCCTTTTATTCCAAACTTACCCTTTCAGACGCTCGTAAAACGGATAATGTTACTGATTTTCAAGATAACCGCTAACCCATTACCATCATTTGGCACCAAAACCAATGATGCCAGCCATCGTCCAATATATAGAATGAACAAATCTAACAGTAAGGTGATGAACAGATGACAAAAAGTAAACCCGCTCTTCTTTTTCTACTAACCGCTTCCCTGTTATATTCGGTCCCTACTCATGCAGAAACGGCAACTCAAGCTCAAGGGGCTTCTAAACCGGTCACCATTTATCTGGATGGACACCATTTTCAACCTGAAGTAGCCCCGCTCAATGTAGAGGGAACGGTACTCGTTCCGATGCGCGGAGTATTTGAAGAAGAGGGTGCCAAGCTAACCTGGAATAACACAAGTAAAACCGTTACAGCAACCAAAGGAAATACAACGTTAACCTATCGTATTGGCGAACATACGGCTTCTCTCAATGGACAAGCGCTCACCGTGGATGTTCCCGGTCAAATTACGAATGGGTATACCTTAATCCCGCTGCGCTTTGTCAGCGAAGCCTTGGGTAGCAACGTGAAGTGGGATCCAGCCACCAAGACAGTCCGCATCACATCCACAGTCAACTATGAAACATCCATCCTGTGGGGTGTCAATCTGCGGAGTTTACCGGATGCCGGGAAAGGCTCCTCCCTGAAGATGCTGGCTGCAGGTGAGAAGGTCCATGTCACCCGGGAAGTTAACGCCACTTGGCTTGAGGTGCGAACCCAGGATAACCAGACCGGATACATATCGGCCAAACCAAAATATACCAATTACTCGAGCCCTTCTCTTGTTGACCAGCAGGGTGATGCACTGATTGCTTACGGCAAGAAATATCTGGGCACGCCATACGTGTTCGGGGCTTCCCCAGATCAAACGGATACCTTTGACTGCTCCTCTTTTGTGAAGCGTGTATTCCAGGATACACTGTCGGTCGATCTTCCGCGGGTTTCCTATGATCAAGCCAAGGCTGGCAAAGAAGTCAGCATAAACGAGCTGCGTAAAGGCGATCTGCTATTCTTCAGCGCCCGGAATCTGGATATCGGCCATGTTGCCATTTATGCAGGAAACAATCAGATTTTGCACACGTACTCCAAAGAGCTTGGCGTTCATGTGGAAACCTTTGACGGACAATGGAAAAAGCGGTTCGTCACCGCACGCCGGGTTTTTTAGAAGACAAAAACGGTTCCCATTTCTAAAAATAGATGCCTGATTTTCGGCCGCATGGATGTGAAGGAGAGGATATAATAAGGACAATATCCGAGGTTAGGAAGTGTAAGCATGGCGACAGACACACGGAATGAAGAATACTACAAAGCCTTGTTGGAAAAACGGACGGAATATGAAGGCGTATTTTATGTAGGGGTCAAGACAACCGGCGTATTCTGCCGCCCGACTTGTCCGGCCCGGAAGCCAAAGTTTGAAAATTGCGAATTTTTTGACAATGCCCAGCAGGCGCTTTTGGCTTCCTACCGCCCATGTCAACGCTGTCGGCCGCTATCGCATCCGAATCATGTCTCTGACATTGTCCGTCTGCTTGTCGAGGCAGTTGAGGAAAATCCCGAAAAGCGGTGGAAGGAAGAAGACTTCAAGAAGCTCTCGGTGGATGAATCCACTGCGCGGCGCCAATTCAAAAAGCGTTTCGGCATGACCTTTGTAGAATATGCCCGTGCCCGCCGCATGGGGCTTGCGATGAAGAACATCCGCTCAGGACAAACGGTCCTGGATGCGCAGCTCTCAACCGGTTATGAATCCAGCAGCGGCTTCAGGGACGCCTTTTCCCGCATTATGGGCGCAGCCCCGTCTTTGCTCGAGGATGGCAAGGTACTAAAAGCCTCCTGGATCGATACGCGGCTTGGCCCCATGATGGCTATTGGGGATGACGAAGCCGTGTATCTGCTGGAGTTTGTAGACCGCCGGGGTCTTGAGCGCGAAGTGGAACGGTTGCGGCAAAGAACGAAAACAGCGATTATCCCGGGAACCACGGGGCCGATCCGCTCGATTGAGCATGAGCTCACCCAATACTTTGACGGAACGCGGAGCCAATTTACAACGCCGCTGCATCTACTGGGATCACCTTTTCAAAAAAGCGTGTGGGAGCAGCTCATGAAAATACCTCCGGGAGAGACACGGTCCTATGCCGAAATCGCTGTTTCGCTCGGTAAGCCCACCGCCTATCGGGCTGTGGCCCAGGCCAATGGCGCGAATCAGCTTGCGCTGGTGATCCCCTGCCACCGTGTTATTAATTCAAGCGGAGATTTGGGCGGTTACGGCGGCGGACTGACACGTAAAGACTGGCTGCTGCAGCATGAAAAATCCTTTATATCCGAGTAACCTGTTAAATAACAAATCATCTCTCAAAAAAAGGCTATCCCTTGGCGCTGATTGCGGCTGCCATCGGAATAGTCTTTTTTTATATCTGTACATTCTGCCTACATATTCAAATGAAGCTTGCGGGTATTGAGCATCCCTTCGAGGCCTGTCGGATCATTCTCTGCCTTGAAGCGGACAAAGGTTTCCGCGGACTCGGAGGTCCGCTGGCGCAGCGGCTTCGTATCCATCTGTAATAAATCACACACGACCTCGGCAACGGATTCTGCCGTTTGCGGTACGGAGGTTCGTTTGCTGAATGCATCGAGGTAGCTCGTTAGAATCGGTTTGTATTCATCATCCAAAATACCGCCTGTCCGGTTCAATTGATCCATGACGGTATCTGTAAAATTCGTCGCTATCGCACCTGGCTCAAGCAGCGTAATATCAATGTTGAATGCCGGCTTATAATATGTTGCAAGACTTTCAAGCAAACCCTCTATGGCAAATTTGCTGGCGCAGTAAATCTCGTTAAAAGGCTGCCCGACCAGACCGCCAACGCTGGATGTAGCAATGATATAACCGTTATCTGACTTGCGCAGGAGAGGCAAAGCTCCGCGTATGCTGTGCATGACACCATGCACGTTCGTATCAAACACACGCTGAATATCAGCAGGATCAGCTTGTCCCAAGGCACGTAAGTATCCAAAGCCCGCGTTGCAAAACAGGACATCCAGCTTCCCCTGCTCATGATCGATTCGATCAAACACCAGCTGCAGCGAAGAGGGGTCTGTGACCTCCATTTCAACAAAATGGAGGTTGTCTATTCCTGCATATTGTTCCTGATCCCGGTCAACATGCCGTGTCCCGGCATATACACGCCATCCCTTCTCAGCCAGCATCAGGGCTGTGGCTAATCCGATTCCTGAAGAGGCACCTGTTATAGCGATAGTCCGGCTCATCCATCAACACTCCTTTTTATCATTCATTCCAAGTCTAATATAATCCAAGTCTGCAGCTACGTACCCGCGGAACAAAATCAACTGTTCTGATTAGATCAAGCCCTGCAAACGAACGATAGCCTGCGCCCGATCGACTACTCCCAGCTTTCCGTAGAGACTGCTGATGTAATTGCGGACCGTACCTTCAGCAATGAACAGCTCATCAGCTATTTCGCGGTTATTCAATCCCCTGATGATAAGCTGAGCCAGCTCCTTTTCCCGCTCCGTCAGCTTAATCCGCTCCAGACTATTCCTTTGCCACAGATCATGCTCTTCCGTAAGACGAGTCATTCTTAACGCCAATCTGGAAGCCACTGCTGACGGTAAAATAAACTGACCCGATACCGTGTCCCGGATCGAAGCAATCATTTTGTCACTTTCCATATCTTTCAGCATATAACCGCTGGCTCCGCTAGCCAGACCTTCAATGATATATTCATCTTCCATAAAAGTAGTCAATATGAGGACCGACGTTTCCGGACAGCTCCGCTTAATTCTCTTGAGGGCAGTGATCCCGCTCATTTCGGGCATTTGGATGTCCATCAGCACCAGATCGGGCCGCAGTTCCTCCGTTATCTCGCAGGCCTCCAGCCCATTCCTGGCCAGCGCGACGACCTCCAGATCATCCTCCAAATCGAGAATGGTTCGAAGTCCTTCACGGGTTAACATTTGATCGTCGGCAATGACGATCCTTATTGGTTTCATATTCTATCCCCCACTCTACTCTTCGGGTAGGGAAGTTCGATTCGCAGCAGGCAGCCCTGATTGGATCCGGATTCGAATGATAAACTTCCGCCCAGCTGCTCTGCGCGCTCCTCCATAGCCTTGAGACCAAATCCTTTCACAATCCCGCTTGTGCTTCTCCCGTTATTTGCAAGCCGGAACACCAAGGCATCCTCTGTATGCTCTAGACTAAAGCGGAACTCCGTACTCCCACCATGCCGAAGTCCATTGGTTAATCCTTCCTGCAATGCGAAGTAGATCGCCTTCTTATGAGCGATGGATAGATTCGGCAGCTCATGGATCATGGCATGTATCGTTACGCCTGTATTATGTTCTGTATTCCGGATCAATTGATGCAAGGCCTGTTCCAGCTGATAGAATTTGTCCTCCTTGAGCATGTGCACTGAGCCGCGGATCTCATTAAGACTGTGACGGACCAATTGCTGCGCTTCCTGCAGCTTTTCCACCGCACTGTCCATATCCTTTTGAAGCAGGCGCTTCCCGGCCTCAATCTGCAATATGGTTGAAGTCAGCGTATGACCGACAATATCATGGATCTCCTTGGCAATACGGCTGCGCTCCTCATAAATAGACTTTTCAGCCAATGCCGCAGACGTCTCGCGCATCGAACGTTCAAGACGGAGCGTTCTCTCTTTCACTTGTGCTTCCAGGCTATTTTTGAGCTGCTGTATACCGGAGTATAACCTGGCGTTTTCAATGGAAATGGCACATTGCGAGCAGAGAATCCTCAGCACATCCATCCGCTCCGGTGTAAAGACGCCCGCCGACAGCTTATTCTCCATATACAGCAGGCAGATCAGCTTATTCTGATGCATAACCGGAAGACAAAGGACGGATTTCAGCCCGCTGTCCTTCACATAAGGATTCCTCATGAATAGGCCCCCGTGCGCAGCATCATGCAATACGACCTCCTCTTTCGTCCTGGCTGCATACCCGATAATAGCCGTTGAAACAATGCGGCCCGCTTCCTCCAGCGGAACGGATTCCAGATGCGTTTCCTTCGCCGTTCCATACCCTTCCACAACCCATCGTTCCTGGTTCATGAAAACGAGGGCGCCATAATCCGCTCCAGCGCTCTGCAGCATAATACGCAAGAGTGCATTTAGCAAGCGATCCATTTCCATTTCACCCGATAAAGCCTGCGCCGACAATACAACGGACAGATAATCCGTCTGATCGAGCTCCGAATACCGTTTCACCTGCAGAAGATGCCCATACTTCCGCTGCAAATCCTCTGTCTTTGTCTTGGAACCCCATTTAGAATAGTAGTCATACGCCTCGGTCAGATAAACCTTGGCATGCCTCATTTTCCCTTGACGGAGTCCGTATTTGCCATAGCATTCTGAAGCAATCGCCGCATCGTGAAGATGTCCGTGATGGCTTGCCAGCTCAATAGACTGCTCATACAGCTCCTCTGCCTGTTTATACTCCCCTTTCAGACGAGACAGCTCTGCCTTAACCAGCAAATATTTATCTTTGTAATTCTCCGGACAACGCGAAGCGTACGCTTTCATCAAAGTCAATCGATCCAGGATCTTGGCCACATACTCTTTTTGTTCGTGAGGTTCTGCATCCTCCCACAGCTCCGCCCAGACGAGTGACTCATAATGACTGCATACAAAGGATTCGGAAATATCCTTCCTCCGCCCATTTAAGACCGATCTTGCCTGTATAAGAGCTTCATTCGCGGCCGGATAATTCCCAAGGAGATATGCCGTTAAATAGTGGAACGTATATACGAGTTCACGTACGATATGATGGGGATCCCCCTGTACATTGGCAGCAAAGTCCTTCATTTCATCAACCTGAATCATAAACGGATCATCCGAAGCCCGTTCCCCGGTTAACTTGGCGAGTAATGCCGAAAAGATGACGGCTTGACTCCAGTGCAAGCTGTTGTTGTTTCTCCGGAGATTGGAAGCCTGGGAAAGCAAGCGATCATAAATATCCCCGAGCGGATAACCGTATTGAAACAGCAAGACACTAATCAAGATAACCGATTGATTGCCATGCCACAGATTGCCAGACTCCAGACCCACTCTGCTCGCATGCTCGCTGAAGGCTTCCAGCAAATTCGGATTATAGCGGCGCCAGCTGTCAAAGCAAATCGAGAAGGCTGAAAGCACTTTGGTATGCAGCATCGGATACGGCCGGGACTTTTCATAAGCAAACATCCCCCAATAGTAAGCTGCTTCATCATCCCGAAAAACATAGTTTAGCATCAATGCATACCCCGCAAATCCAACCGAAGACTCTGGCGTCCAGCCCTCCTTCAGCGTCAATTCCACCATTGCAAGTACCGAGGCTGCCCAGTTTGTGGGATCAACCGTATAATAGGCATGGCTTGTATAATCAAGTACTGACATGGCAGCCTTGCTAACTTCGCTTTCCATGGGGGGCAGCAGATCCAAAGATTCACTTTTGTGCTTGCGAAGCCGCTGCCGCAGTCGTATCCACCGTAGCGACGCCTTGATTTTTCCTGATTCATAGACGTTATGGATGCCCAGCAGCTTCAGCGCTTTTCTCCCCATGAAAATGACTTCCTCATAGTTATCCTGGTTAGACTCGAGCTGTATCTTTAAAATATAAACACGCGCTTGATCTAAAGGGGTAGCTGCTTTATGAAGAAGCAGGTCGAACAGTTCATTCGCCGCCTCGAAGCTGGCGCAGAGATACTCTGCCATAGCGCACTCCTGATATGCCTGAACAGCCAGTTTGTAGTGAGTATTCCAGCTTTCCCCGTCCAGCAGCTCCGTAGCCTGACGCAGATAAACCCGGGATCTCTCGTACGCCGTCGACTGTTTGGCGGCAAGTCCCGCCTGTAGATTCAATTCCGCAAGCTCCAGCCTCTGATCCCTGTTGTCGATCGACTCTATAGCGCGGTTTAGCTGGTGAACAACCTCAAATACATTTACATCCTCACCCGCCTTACGCCGTTCCAGGAGGATGCGCCCCATCCGTAAGTGCAGCCCGGACCGCTCTGATTCCGGAATAAGTCCATAGGCAATCTGTTGAATTCGGTCATGCTGAAAACGATAGTGTAGGCCATTCGCATCGGCCGACTGCAGCAGGCGTTCACGTACAGCATAATCAAGCACCTCTTTTAACTGGGCGCTGCTGCATTCCATAATGGAGGACAGGGCATCCACATGGACTTGGTTACCTAAGAGTGCGGCATGTCTAAGAACCTGAATCATCTGGTTCGGGAGATGCACCCATTTTTCCAGCAGGTACGCAGCCGAATTATTAGGAACACTCATATCGGAAATCCCCTTTAATTCCCACTGCCAGCAGCGGCTGACCTGATCAAAGCTTATCCGCTGCTCTTGAATCATATCCTGTAACAATTGCTTCAGAAGAAATGGATTACCGTCGGTCTTATACAGCAGTTCCACGGCCAGATCATGGGTTTTTGCCTGCTCGCAGTGCATCGCATCTCCAAGAAGCTCCATCAAATCGGTCATGGTTAATTCCCTCAGATGGATGGATTCTGTCTTTCGTTTCTGAATGACCTGCTCCGTCATGAATTGATAAAATGGATGCTGCGAAGCAACCTCCACGCCCCGGTAAATACCAATCACCATGAGGTTTTTCATTTCGCTATCGCCTAACAAATAATTAAGCACCTGCAGAGATGCCTCATCGCTCCACTGGAGATTATCAAGACATATAACTAAAGGATGCTCCTCGTCAAGAAAGAGCTTGATAAACCGGGTCATGATCAAATGAAACCGCTGCTGCGCTTCGAAAGGCGGAAGCTCCGGAACCTTGGGCTGCTCTCCAATGAGGAGTTCCAGCCTGGGAACGAGCTGAATTAGCAGCTGCCCGTAAGCCTCTACCGCATTCATGATCCGCAGCTTCCACAGTTCCAGCTGCAGTTCGCTCTCTGTCAGTAATTGCCGCACAAGACCATCCAGCACCTGAACCCAGCTGTGGTAGGGCCCAGCTTCATCATCCGGACCGAATTTACCGTAAGCCATAAAGCCAATCAAAGCATTCTCCCGATCCAGAGTTTCCTTAACAAAGGTCGTCTTCCCGCTTCCCACGCTTCCGCTAACCCATATGATTTCCACAGCCCCCTTGGCAGCCCGGTGGATTGCTTCGTGAAGGATTTGCCGCTCTTCATGCCGCCCATAAAAAGTGGAGGGAAATACCCATCTGTCCGAAACATCCCGTTCCCCAAGCTTGAAAGGTTCGATATGCCCCGAGGCACAAAGCCGGATCAGACACTCATCCAGATCATGCTTAATCCCATATGCGCTGGCATATCGTGCATTTGGCATTTTCTCCATGCATTTGCCAATCATCTCGGACACAATCTCCGGAATAAAAGGGGATCTTTCATGAACGGAATAGGCAACGCTTGCAAGATGATGATACATCGTCCCCAGTTTATCCCCGGACTCAAACGGCAGCTGTCCCGAAAAGAATTCATAAAGAATCACACCAAATGAGTAGATATCCGAAAGATCATCGGGAATAATCCCCGTTCTGCCCGTCTGCTCCGGAGAAATGTATGGCAGGGCGAAAATAGGCCTGCTCTTGACCTGTGCCAGCGGACTTTCACCGCTATCACTCGAACACATCCGGATGTCGGTCAACCTCACCTCGCAAGTATCCGGATTCACCACAAAGTGAAAGGGAGTCAGCTCATTAAGCGTGATATGCTCCTTGTGCAGCTGACTGAGACAATCAGCCGCAGACACGGCTATGCGCAGAAAGTCCGTAAGCTCTATGGGTACGGTATGATTATGTATGAACCGTTCGAGCGTCATTCCCCCGGTATCCTCCAGCAGCATTACAGGCCGCTCTCCCACCTTTTCCAGGTGGTATGCTGCTGCAGTTCCTTTACCTTTCAATTTTTGAAGCATTTCATATTCATATTGAAAGGAAGCTGCAAGAGCAAAAGGCGGATATTCGTCACAGGTCGTTTTGGCAACAAATCTTTTCTGGTCAATGATCCTTACCGTCCGGTAGAGTATGACTTCACCGTTATGCCCCATTTCCTCTATGATTTGATGCCCTGGAACTTTCAAAATCCGCCCTCTCCCTCCACTGGTACAACTCCGATGATAGATTAAGCCCATTATACTCTGAATACATTAGACCGCCCAGATGAACCACCGATTTCCCCAATACCCATTCTGTCGTATATCTGCTGCGGCCAGCCCTGAAATATCCCAGACCATTTGTACCAAAATCAACCGACTCACTCATTTGAAGGGGGACATATGGGCTTGGGTAAGCTTCAATATCCGGCTCATCCGCGCATAGAATCAGGCTCCATTTTGATCCGGTACGAGGCGGGAAATAATCGCCATACGCCTGTGACATATTCCCTCCGTTTTCTTTCGTTCCAGTCGATTCAGCCCTTGACTCCAGTCTCTCACCATTCACCAATCTTCCTGCATCATTCGTTTGATCCTTCATATACCCCCAAGCCCACACCGAGCCATCTGCCTTCAACGCTTGGCTTTGCATTAATCCTGCCGATATTCCCGTAAAGATATCCCCGGCACCCGTTACTGGTCTGGCAAGCGTCCAAATCATATTCTGTGCGTCATGCTCAGTCATATGATCTATGAACGCGTAGAAATCTTTCGTGCTTACGGTGTCTCCAATGAGAAAGTCTGCATGAGTACCTCTTTCAAATCCCAGTGCACCTTCCCAATTCGCTCCCCATCCCCAAATCCGTCCTTCTTCATCCAGTGCGAGACTGTGATACAAGCCCGCGGAAATGGAGCGGATGCCGTTTAAGGGTCCCTGCTCTGTCTCCACCCGGACCGGAGAATATTGCTGCTGTGCACATGGTTGATGTCCAGTGCCCAGCTGGCCTTCCTCATGATCTCCCCAGGCCCAGGCCTGTCCTTCTTCATCCAGCGCCAGGCTGAATTCGGCACCCGCAGCAATAGCTGCTATTTTCGCATGATGAGGAAACTTAATCTGAACTGCAGCAGCGATCGATCTCACCGTATTCATTTGGCCAATACCAAGCTGACCCTTTCGATGATCTCCCCAAGCCCAAACCTGACCCTGCTCATCGAGTGCGAGGTTATGAAAGTTCCCCGCCGAAACTGCCTTTATGTTAGAGAGACGATCTTCCCCTTCATTGGTTACTACAAAGGACGCCGCCTGCCCGGTAATCCATGTGTTGTTTCCCAGTTGTCCGTGTTGATTGCAGCCCATAGCCATCACCGTTCCATCACTCATCAGAGCAAGGAAGTGGTCTTCTGCAGCGCTAACTTCTGTGACACTCAGCTGGGCGACTGAATCTGCCCTGGAGATCGAAAATTTCGGATAAAAATGGATCACAGATGTCTTACTGAGAAGTATCCTCCACTTCTTCGGGATCGGGTGCACGCTCATCACTCCTTCTTATTTCAATTGTCGCTTCTAATATATTGCAATTGTTAGAAGTAATATAGTGAGCGTTGTCATGACTTTTGTCATGTGACAAAAAAAGCCACCCTGATGCGATGAACGCATCAGGGTGGTCTTTTCAGAAATCATTCTTCTTTCTATTAATCAAACTGCCAGCAGCTTAAGCTTAAATTACCGTACTGATAGCTGCGATGCAGCAATTTTGCCTTCCGGTTCGCATCCCCCGTACCCATCGCGATCAGCAGCGGAATAAAATGCTCGCTTGTCGGTACCGCCATGCGGGCGTTAGGAGCAAGCGTCTCATAGTTAAACAGCGAAGCCGTATCCCAAGCCTCCAGCTTGCTCTGCAGCCAGTTATCGAATGCTCCCGCCCATTCGTCAACACCCTGCGCACGCCAATTGACGCTCCGCAGGTTATGAACGGTCCCGCCGCTGCCAATAATAAGCACATCCTGCTCTCTTAGCTCAGACAATGCTTTGCCGATCTCATATTGCTGCTCATTCGTGAGGTAACGGTTAACAGAGAGCGCCACGACCGGTATATCCGCATCCGGATAGATCAGCTTCAGAACTGCCCAAGCACCGTGATCGAGCCCTCTTGCCTCATCCGGCTTGCTCGGGATTCCGCCTTTGGTGAAAAGCGACCGGATCTGTTCGCTAAGTGAACGTTCCCCTGGAGCCGGATAGGTCATCCGGTACAGCTCATCCTGGAACCCGCCAAAGTCATAAATGGTACTATACCGATCCACTGAGCTCACCGTTTGAACCGATTCTTCCCAATGGGCAGAAAAGATCACAATGGCCTTTGGTTTCGGCATCCCTGCTGCAAATTTTTTTAATAAATCTGTATATGCATGCTCCTCGAGTACAAGCGAAGGCGCACCATGCGCGAAAAAGTAAGATGGCATCATATGAACTCACTCCCTTTTTTATATTATTGGACCTTACTACGCTTTTTATAAATGAAATGATCCACCGAAAGAGCTTCTGGTCCCGATGCAAGCAGATATACCGAGATGAGAATCAGGCTTAGCTCCAGCTCATAACCGGCCACCTGATCATGACCGAGCAGACCGGCAGACAGCTTCACTGTCACGATCGCTCCAATCATCAATACGACAAACAGCGCAGATACCACACGGGTGAACAATCCGATAATCAGCAAAATACCGCCAACCACTTCGGCAATCGCCGCCACATAAGCCATAAATCCGGGCACGCTCATGGAGCTGAACCACGCCTCCACATTGCCAAGTCCCATCTGAAATTTACTGATGCCGTGCGCGAGAAATATAATTCCAAGTACCACACGCAGTAGAGTTGGTACCCATATATTCTTAATCATTTGATCCTCTCCATCCTAAAATATTAGTAATAATAAAATATATTTTATATAAGAAATATAACTCGTCATTTACTGGCATGTCAACAATTTATTTGTTAATATAAATATTAAATCAGTATTACAAATATTTTTAAGGACGCGTGAATCCATGGACATCGGCTCCAACATCCGTGCAATCCGGAAACGAAAAAATATCACCATTGCCCAAATATGTGAGGAAACAGGACTTTCGCAAGGCTTTTTAAGCCAGGTTGAAACGAATAAAACCTCGCCATCCATTGCCACACTAGAAAATATTGCACAGGCTCTCAAGGTTCCCTTGGCTTATTTGCTGCTAAAAAAAGAAGACCGCATGCATATTGTCCGTAAAGACGAACGGAAGATTACGACTAGCGGCATCGAAAAGCTCAAGGTGGCCCATCTCAGCTCGACAAAGAACGTACGAATGATGATCGTCGAGGCCCCTCCCGGAGCCTCAACCGGAGAAGCCCATGCTCACGAGGGCGAAGAGGTGCATGTAGTAATAAAAGGGAAAATTTATGCTGAGCAAGGAGAGGATTCGGCTGAGTTTACCGAAGGGGATTCCTTCTCGTGGAATGCCTGTACACCGCATTTAGTGAAAAATATTGGTGATGAGCTGGCCATTATCCTGATCGCGGTTTATACAGAATCGGATCAGGCCGGGGATTTGTTCTAAGTAAATACAGAGTTTCTCAAACCGCAAAAAGCTCTTCTCCCAGTGTGGAGAAGAGCTCTTTTTGTATGACTTATTTAATTTCCATGATATGAGTAACCTGGTTTCTTCCGTTTTCTTTTGAAGCATACAAGGCTTGATCCGCATTCTTCAGTATGGATGTCTCGGAATCACCCGGACTCGATGTAGCTATGCCCATACTCACCGTAATGCGGCCGATTTCCCAAGAGGATTCGGCGACTGCAGTCCGTAGACGATCAGCTATTTTCTTAGAGTCAGGTCCAGCGGTGTTAGGCAGGATCAACACAAACTCCTCCCCGCCTAGCCGTGCCACCATATCCTCTTCACGGACATGGAAGGTAAGGATTTTCGCGAGCGATTCCAGAACATCATCACCCGCCTGGTGTCCCCATGTGTCATTCACCTGCTTGAAATGGTCAATGTCTATGATAACCAGTGAAAAACGCAATCCTTGTTCGCTGTATAGATTCATTTGCTCTTCCAGCTTCTCTTGAAAAAATCTTCTATTCTTGAGCCCCGTCAGCTTATCCGTCATAGACAGCTCGACTAAGACCGCATTGATCTCCATCAGCTCAGCTTGTTTCTGCTCGATCTCCTTATGGATTTGTTCGAGCTTCACCAGCGCCTGATCCTTCTCCCAATAGGCCTCTTCGATTTGCTTTTTCGCAGATCGGAGCTCCTGTTCGTAGTCAATGCGTTTTCTCATCTGTACGAGTACACAATCAATAACCTCTACGCCATCGTTTTCGAATCGTCTTCCATTGAGTATAAAGGGTATCGACTGCTTTTCTTTATCTTTCAAACTGATAAACAGCTCTTCTACATGTCCATTCAGATTGATCTGCGGGTAAAAGTAGGAGTGGAAAATAAGCTTGTTGGCCGTAGACATGATGGATTCCAAATGCTGATCCACCAAGTCCTCCGGTTGATATCCCATCAAATCCAGGAAGGTCTGATTCACATCTGTTACTGTTCCTTTATGAGTAATAGAGACATATCCACATGGTGCATATTTCAGCCGCTCATCCATGATCCAATATCCTTTCCATACGCATCATCAGAGCAAATCCACTCCAAGATATTCATGAATATCACGAATCGTTTCCTCCGGATGGCTGATATGCGGATAGTGGCCTTTGGCCTCCATAAGACGCAGCGTGCTGTGCTTCAGATGCTCATGCAAATATTCCCCAACCTGAATCGGTACGATACTGTCATCCGAGCACTGCATAATGAGTGTGGGGACCGTAGAATTGGATAATTCCTGTCGATGATCGGATAAAAAGGTTACCTCGGCAAACTCTCTCGCAATGACCGGATCTCCCGAAATAAAGCTCCGCTCCAGTTCCTTGGTTAACATTGGCGACTCTGGGGCGTTCATCGCAAGCGGCGCCAAAAAGCTGGCCCAGCCTGCAAAATTCATTTCCATCATATCCAGCAGTTCAGTAATATCACTTCGATCGAAGCCTCCGAAATAATCCTCCCCATCATTCAAATAACGCGGGGATGGTCCGATCATAATCAATTTATCAAAAACATCCGGCCGCTCGATGGATGCCAGCATCCCGATCATCGAACTCACCGAATGACCTATGAAAATCACGTTTTTAAGCTGTAGCGATTCAATAATATCCAGTACATCCTGGACATAACCATGAAACGAGCTATATTTTTCTGAGGAATATGCGGTTAAATCCGAGTTTCCGGAGCCCACGTAGTCAAACAGAACGATTCGAAACTTTTTCTCAAATGAAGGCGCAATATACTGCCACATGCTCTGATCGCAACCAAATCCATGCGCAAAAATGATGGTTCGCTCTCCTTCGCCAATCACTTTCACATTATTGCGTACTGCAACATCGATCATTTCGTATAACTCCCTTTATCAATAGCTTTCCTATCATTCTGAAGGTACGGCTTGGAAATATCAAGTAAATACTTGAGGATTGGTATCATGCCAAAAAAGACCATCCCGTCACTGGAATGGTCTTTCCCGTCTCGTTACAACCGTTTATCCGGCTTACTTTCTTTTTGGCGCAAGCTCCACCGCCTGGCGGATCGCTTCCATCATGCTTTTCTCTTCAACGATTCCTTTGCCGGCAATGTCAAACGCGGTTCCATGGTCGACACTGGTCCGTATAATCGGCAAGCCTACGGTAATGTTTACGCCTGCATCCAGGCCAAGCACCTTAACAGGTCCATGCCCCTGATCATGATACATGGCAACGACAATGTCAAAGTCTCCGCGTACGGTGCGGAAAAACAAAGTGTCTGCCGGCAGCGGTCCGACAACGTTAATGCCTTCTTCCTGCGCCTTTTTGACGCCGGGCACCACTTTCTCGTCTTCCTCGCCGTAACCGAACAAACCATTCTCTCCCGCATGCGGGTTGATTCCGCAGACCGCGATTCTCGGATTTTCGATACCCGATTTCGTCAGCGTTTCATGTGCCAATTGAATAACACGGTAGACCCGCTCCGGATTAATCATTCTTACCGCATCGATGATACCGACATGCGTGGTCACATGAATCACCTTTAGGTTAGGGGCGGAAAGCATCATCGAAAACTCACTTGTATTCGTTAAATCAGCCAAAATTTCGGTGTGTCCAGGGTATTGATGCCCGCCTTTATGCAGTGCCTCTTTGTTGAGCGGGGCTGTACAGATCGCATCAATCTGCTGCTTTTTAGCCAGATCAATCGCTTTGGCCAAGTATTCGAATGCAGCATGTCCCGCTTCAGCGGAGACCTGCCCGATTGGCAAATCTGCACGGAGTAAATCCAGGTCCAGACAATAGACGGTTCCAAACTCGAACGCCAGCTGATCCAGCTGGTCATCGGTAATGGTCTTGATCTGCAGATCACTATTTACAAAAGACTGTGCCCGGCTGAGGATTTTGCTGTCCCCAATGACCACAGGATTGCACAGCTCGTAAATTTCCCGGCTTTGCAGGCTTTTCAGAATTATTTCCGGTCCAACCCCTGCGCCGTCTCCCATTGTAATCCCGATAATCGGTTTTGTATGATTCATTTCATTCATCCTCTCCACTCATATATTTCAGAACATTCATTAAAGAATTCTCGTTACCAAACCCACCGGCCTTCGTTACAGTCCAGTACATGCTCGTGCCCGCTGCATCCTTTAGCTTCCCGAGCGGCAGTCCAGCTTCGACTTCGGTATACAGCTGCATTTGATTCATGTTCAGCTGGTTACACACGGCCTTTGCCGTATCGCCCCCCGTCAGGATTAACCCGTGAATATCATCGAAGGAGCTTACGATTTCGCGGGCGATTTTTCCGAGCTCTCCCGATATCGCCTCACTGATTTTTGTTTTGCCCAAAGAAAGCTCCGCTTCCAGCTGCCTTGTCGCATCTCTATTCTTATCCGATGAGTCCACGAACAATACAAAATGCTTCTTATCCGATTCCCCGGACAGTACATCCATCACGTCCTGCAATACATACGTTTGACGGATGAGATCCACCGGATCGAGTTCTACAAAACAGGTATCCGGCATGGCCCGCACCTTCTCGAGCTGCAGCTTCGTCACATGCGACAAGCTTGCTGAAACGGTCAATGTTTTGCGGATTGCAAGCTGTTCTTGCGACTGTCCGGTAGTCTTTTGCAGCTGGAGGGCCTCCGGCAAATATTCAATCAAGCCTGCGGACCCGGCCCATACCGTTCTTTTCCGCACCCGTGCAAATAGCTCCGCAATGACGAGCAAATCATCATCTGTCCTGGCATCGCATATAAACCATGTTCTGCCCTGTGCTATATTCGCCAGAACCTCCTCCATCATGCGCTCTTCTGTGCCGCCTAGCAGCTCCTGTCCGATAAGGCATATCCGGTTCATATCCACATACTGCTGAAACAGATTGGGAATAAAGCTGTCTTTTACCGGCGTTTTCGGGTCTCGGCCGAATTCTGTCTCGGATACTAACTGCCCGTTCACATATTGGGAGCCCTGAAGCGTTTGGCGGTTCATTTTCGGATAGGCCGGAGCAACGACAACCAATTCCGGTTGATGGACCGAGACAACGGCCGCCAGCTCCGCAGCCACATTCCCTCTTAGCGTAGAGTCCATTTTTTTATATACATGCTCATATCCTTGCTCATGAAAAATAGTACTCGCTTCAGCTACCCGATCATACGCTTCCTGTTCACTAACCGCACGGCTGTCCGTATCTATAATGGCAACATCGCCGGTTGGCTGCACCTTCGACTCCTTAAAATCAAGAAATACCGTAGAGGAAATCCCGATCTTCGATAACTGCACACCGGCATCGTTTGCTCCCGTTAAATCATCTGCAATAATGTAAAAATGCTGCATATCTGAACGACTCCCTTATACTTGTGCTTTCCGGCGTTGTGCCCGTTTGGCAAACCATGTGGTCAGGAGCGGCGTTAAAATGGCTGTCACAATCACAGCCGCAGTCACTTGAAGCGTAGCCGTAGCTGCAATGTCGCTATAGCCGGTGTATACAGCCGCTACCGCCACGGGTACCGCAGCTGCGTTGCCGGCTGTCGAAGAAGCCGCGATCCCAGCGACGCCATCCCCGCCTGTCAGACGGTCAATCAAGAACAGCATGCCGCCTGTGATAACAACAACGGCAAGCCCCAGAATAATGCCGGAGGATCCGGCTTTAACGACGTTGGCAAGGTTAATGCTTGCACCGATTGCCAGCGAGAAGAGCGGAATCATGACATCCTGGCCTTTACTGAGGAACTCGCGCATTTTCTCGTCCAGGTTACCCAGTACCATGCCGAGGATCAGCGGCAAAATTGCAAAGACGAACGCCGTAATCGGAAAGCTCGCCAGACCCGCAACACCCAGAATAAGCATCGTGAAGAAGGGGCCGGATTCCAGCGACATAATGGAGTAAGCGGCAACATCCTCAGCCTTCTTACCCAGCTGTCCCATCAACGCCATGTAAAGTCCACCGTTCGTGTCTGAGAAGGCCGCGATGATAGCCAAAGCCGACAGACCCAAGAACAAATTGTTTTGATCCGGGAAAATGGCTTTGATCAGCAGTGCGATAATAAATGTAGTACCGATCTTGCCTACCCACATGCTGACGCCCTTTTTCAAAATGTAACCGGTTGCTTGAAAGCGAATCGTTGATCCCAAACAAATATAAAAAGCTGCAAGCAGTGCGGAGGTACCTGTTAAGAGTCCGCCTGTGAATGAGCTTTTGAACTCAGGCAAATCAAAGATCCCCGGAAAAAACGTACGGATAACGGCTCCGATCAGCAAAGGAATTAACATCATTCCGCCAGGAATTTTGTCTATGGCCGCCTTGATTTTCATATCTGTGTCATCTCCTGTGTTGTATTTTTCAACAGTTATAATAAATGATTGCGTTTACGCTCATTATATTAATCGCTTACAAAATAAAATGCAACAGTTTTCGGCCTGTTAAATAGTAACAGATCAAAAACGTTGCATTATTAAACACATTTGAAGATGACGCGGTGTAGCTAATCCTTTAATTTACGCCAGAGCGTAGATCGATTGATATTTAGCCGCTTAGCAGCCTTCGTCTGGTTGAATCCTTCTTCCTCCAGTACCTTTTCAATAATTCTCTTCTCGATTTGCTCCAAGGAGCCGCTTAGAAGTCCAGAGGAAATCACTGCCGTTTCTACGCCTTTTCGGTTTAGCAGGCGCTCAATTAAAGGATGTTCGATGACATAGCCCTTTTCCAGGATAACCGCCTCCTGAAGCAGTGCTTTTAATTCAGAAATATTGCCGGGCCAGCGATAATCGGCAAGTAAGGCTAAGCCTTTTTCGGTGATTCGAATCGCCGAGGTGCCCAGCGTCTGGCTAAAATGGAGCAAAGATGATGTCACCAGCTCCCTCAGATCCTCTTTGCGCTCCGCCAGATCGGGGATATGAATACGGATCATTTCATCTTCATAGATCCTGTTTTCCCCAAAGGGATGCTCTTCAGTCATGGAAAAAATCAGAGTTACCCCCCGTCCCTTAAGAGCATCTATCGTCTGCGAACGGACATTTTTCAATTCGTCATCCGACGGGCCGAAGGAGTGAATGTAGAGTGTTCTGATCTCCGCATCGATTTCTTCGGGACTCATGGACAGTAAATCTGCCGCTTTAACCGATGCGAATAAACCCTCGCCATGAAACTTTTGATCATGAACATACCGGGCCAGCATCTTCTTGCCTGTTCCCCTTCCGCCGATAAAGATAAATTGGCTGTAAGACAGGCTGCGGTGGATCATCGTTAAGCATGTATTCATCGCTTCGCTTTGGTGAATAATCAGAGGCGCCGGCTGCATCAGGATCTTCACCTTTTCATGAGCTGCCTGATGAACAGGATATCGTGAAAATTCACACACCAGATAAGGCGATTCGTGGATAACCATCCTCGTTGTAATCAGCTTTATGGGCTGGCCGTTCTGATCGGCTGTATGGATGATTTCCGGACCGGAGCTGCCGCCCTGAATTACATCCTTCTCAAACGGGATTTCCGCTACGGGTCTGAAGCTGAAATCTGTCCACTGTTCATAGACAACATCCCCTTGTTCCGACAGAACCATAACGTCCCGTGCGGTCGTATGTAATATCCCTTTTAACCGGTCGATCTCGAGTCTGCTTTTTGTCATCCAGCGGGAAACCGTCTTAGCTTCCTTGAACGCATCAAAAATAGACTCCCTCCCGGATTGAATCAAAATCCCCAGCAGTCCCAGCCTGGAAGCCGTCTCGAAAGTGACAACGTCGCCCATGATCAGCTGATACCCTTCCTGCTTTAGTTTTCTCAAGAGGGCCTCCGTTTCATCCTCATCATGGATTGTGAACATATCAATCGGAATATCGAGCAGGTCAATAATCGCTTTGGCTCCGCCCGTAATCGCAGGGAATCCCACGATTGCCTTCTTCCTGGGAAAATCATTGGCCAGCGTAAGCACCCGAAGCATATCATATCCGGAGACATGGACATCAATCACCGGAATATCTACTTCTTCACTGATCCGTTTTGCCGTTCCGCCCCGGCTAATGATGACATTAAAGCCCTCTGCCTTCGCCTGTTTCGCCAGCTTAACTCCTTCCTGCAGGTTTCCGATCAGGATCTGAAGATCCAGCTCATGCTCTTCTTCCCGGCATTCTTCTATTAAATTCTCCATTGCCGCATACGGGGCCACAAATAGAGCTTTTATCTTCATCCTTAACCACACCTATATCCCTTTATTTTGTAGTTCAGTCATAGCATATATTCAGGTGGTATGCAATTCAGGTGAGCTTAGCATCAATGTTTCGGAATACCCTTGCCATCTAAAGAATTACCACCGGCATCAAATGATTTTGAGATGTTATCGCATCCTTGCATTGAAACTGTTTTTCGTGTATGCCACAATATATAAGGAGACGTCTTTAACGCCGTCATACGTCCAATTATAAAAAAACGGAGGTACATATCATGAGAACGATAAAGCTGGGCACCAGTACGTTAGAGGTGCCTGTTGTTGCAGTAGGCTGCATGCGTATCGATTCGCTGGACATGCCGCAAACCGAGCGCTTCGTCCAGACGGCGCTTGAAGAAGGTGCAAATTTCTTCGAACACGCGGATATTTACGGAGGAGGCAAGTCCGAAGAACGATTCGCTGAAGCAATCCATATGAACCCCAGCATTCGCGAAAAAATTATTTTGCAATCGAAATGCGGCATCCGCCCTGGAATGTTCGATTTCTCCAAAGAACATATTCTTAATTCGGTTGACGGCATTCTAAAACGGCTCAAAACTGACTATTTGGATACACTGCTGCTGCACCGTCCGGATACACTTGTTGAACCGGAAGAAGTGGCAGAAGCCTTCGATCTGCTGGAGAGCTCAGGAAAAGTGCGTCATTTCGGTGTTTCCAACCAGAACCCGATGCAGATTCAGCTGCTTCAGAAGTATGTAAAGCAGCCGATTGTAGCCAACCAGCTTCAATTAAGCATCACGAACACCACCATGATCTCCCAAGGCTTCAATGTGAACATGGAGAATGATGCGGCCGTGAACCGTGATGGCAGCGTCCTCGATTTCTGCAGATTGCATGATATTACCATTCAGCCTTGGTCCCCGTTCCAATATGGATTCTTTGAGGGCGTATTCCTTGGCAACGCTAAGTTCCCTGAGCTGAACAAAAAAATTGACGAGGTTGCTGCCAAATACGAAGTGAGCAACACGACGATCGCTGTCGCCTGGCTGCTTCGCCACCCGGCAAACATGCAGCCGGTCATCGGTACGATGAACATCGAGCGCCTGAAAGATTGCTGTAAAGCATCCGAAATTCGCCTTACTCGTGAAGAGTGGTACGACATTTACCGTTCGGCAGGCAATATTCTTCCATAAATAAGCAACAGGAATACGCGGCAAGTAAATTTATATGCGAAGTTAAAAAAAGAGGATGTTCCAAAGGTCCAGTGACCTTGGAACATCCTCTTTTGATTCAACCTAAACCTTTTTCGGAGCCCACAAAGATTCCATATCCTCCAGCGACTTCCCTTTGGTCTCTGGAATGACACGCCAAGTAAACACGAAGGTTATCAGAGACATAAGGCCGAAGATCCAGAAAGTAATCGCCGGGCCTGCCGATGTAAGCATCGGGGGAAAGGCTTGAGACACCACATAATCCGCCGCCCATAATGCCATGGAAGCAATGGATGTGGCTATTCCGCGAATACGGTTCGGGAAAATCTCGGATATCACCACCCAGACCACTGGTCCCAGGGATACAGCAAAGGCAGCTACGTATATTAAAATAAAGATGAGTACCAACGGACCCGAAGTATGTCCCGTTTGGAAAGCAATGCCGATGACCGCCAGACAGATCGTCATGGCCGAAGAGCCGATAAGCAATAATACCTTGCGTCCCACTTTATCGATAAGCCAGATGGCCAGAATCGTGAACAGGAAATTAATCAGACCGACGAGAATGGTCTGAATGAATGCGGCATTCGTGCCTGCACCCGTCTGTTTGAAAATCTCCGGTGCATAATACATCACGGCGTTAATGCCCGTAACCTGTTGAAGAATCGCTAATCCTACGCCCACAATCAGAGCCAGTCTCACCGTAGGGCTGAATAATTGATGGAATGAGCCGTTTTCCTGCTTGAATGACTCCTTAATATCCAACACTTCCTGCTTGGCCAGCTCCTCGCCATGAATCCGGAGCAGGATCGGAAGAGATTCCGCTGCCCGTCCCTGCTTGATCAGCCATCTTGGACTTTCAGGCACAAAGAACAGAAGCACCAGGAATAATACGCCGGGGATGATGCCAAATCCAAACATCCAGCGCCATGCGGTAGATACATCCCAGGCATCGTCACCGAGACCTGAAATCCACAGGTTAACGAAATAGACGAGGAAGATCCCTGTCACGGTAGCAAGCTGGTTAAGAGCTACCAGCCGACCGCGGTATTTGGCGGGTGCGATCTCTGCATTATAGAGAGGACACAAGGTCGAAGTAATACCAATTCCGATACCTCCAATGATACGGGCAATGATAAAACCGCTGAACGTATCCGGGAGCGCCGAACCAATTGACCCGATAATAAAGAGAAGCGCAGCCGTGATCAGTATTTTTTTTCTGCCGAATTTTTCACTCAACACCCCGGTGCTAAGCGCACCGACGATACAGCCGATAATCAAACTGGACACAGCCCAGCCCACTTCAAACTCACTTAAGCTGAAGCGTTCTTTCATAAAGCCGACGGCGCCCGATACAACAGCTGTATCAAATCCGAATAACAATCCGCCTAATGCCGCGACAATAGATACCAAGGTAACGAACTTCATGCTCACCTGTTGTTCGCCTTGTTCCTTTATATTTGAGCTCATCATCTGATGTCCCTTCTAAGCTGTATTTAACTCATAAGATTCCGTCTCGAATAATCGGGATGACAAGAATTATTTTAACATGGCTTCTCTTCAAACTAACGGCCAAATCCCTTCACTAATTTGCGTTATACCAGCATAAAATCGCTTCCGGATCCTTTCGTTTCCTCGCGGCTCAGTATATTAGCACAAATTCTCCTGTCCACAACAAAAAAGTCCACACCTCATGGCATGGACGCTTGGAACATCATCTATTGAAGCTGTAAACGATACTCCGAGGGAGTAACTCCTGTAACCTTTTTAAAGACGCGGCTGAAATAGTTAGGATCCTTGTAGCCGACGGAATAACAAACCTCCTTCAGGCTGAGCTCTCCATCCTTCATCAGTTCCTTCGCCTTATCAATGCGAAGCCGGGTCACATAATCAATAAAGGTTTCCCCTGTCTGCTGCTTGAACACTTTGCTAAAATAATACGGATTCAAATGAACATGCTCCGCCACATCCTCCAGGGAAAGCTCCTCCCCAAATCTCTCACGCATATAAACCATAGCCCGGTCCAGCATATTCGTTGTACTCTGCTCACGTTCTTCGCGGATTTGTCTAATGGCTAATTCTACGTATATATTCTCCCCAGCCGGAGCATCATCAGCCGGCAGTGGTTGATCCGCAGCCCATCCCGATTCAGCTTTATCAGAAATTTTCAGATCCTCAAACCGGTAGAGGCTGCCCCATTTGTTATCAAATTTGGATGCGAACACAGCCTCATAATACGATCGTCTGATTCCCGTTACTTCCGGCCGCACAGACCCGATTCCTACAGAAACCGTGATACCGCACTGCCCGTAAAGGGCTTCTGCCAGCTTCGATCCAATTTGCACAGCGCCATCTCTGATCGCCTCATCACCGTTCTGGAGCTTTCCGAGCAGAAATACGGCCATATGGCTGTGAACCATGGAACTGACCACGGAGCCGCACTTGCCTTTGACCATCCCATGCGTTAAGGTTTTGACCGTGTCATAGACCTTTTTCTTCTCATCCCCCATTTCCGGAAAGGCAAGCACCAGCGCGCATCCTTTATGGATCGAAAGCTGCAAAATATCGGCAAGGTAATCTACTTCCGTCTCATTCACCTGATCGGACATCAGATGAAGCGCCATTTCCGTTTCCGCCAGCGGAAGCAATTGAAAGAACTTATCCCTGATTGCCAGCTGCTCATCGCGCTTTCTTTTGTCTTCCTTAATTTCATGCACGAACCGCTCCAGCACGGCTGCGATCTGCTCCCTCTTGGCCGGCTTGACCAAATACTCCTGCACTCCAAGGGATAACGCCTGCTTGGCATATTCAAAATATTCATAGGCGGTAATCATAATCATTTTGACATTCGGATTCAGTGCTTTGATTTCCTTTAACGCTTCCAGCCCTTGAATACCCGGCATTCTCACGTCCATCATCACGATATGAGGATGGAACTCTGCGGCCTTCTGAATGGCAATTCGCCCATTCTCCGCATGGGAAATTTCAAAGGTATCCGGCATCATCCGGTTAACGATCCATTCGATACCTTCTCTTTCCAATGCCTCATCATCTGCGATCAGTAGGCGATACATGCCCATCCTCCTTTCCTGCAGCAGGAATCCGTATGAGGACCGTCGTCCCCTTGCCCGGCTCACTGTGAATGTTGATCATATCCTTTTTGTTATAAAATAACTGCAGCCGCTTGAATACATTACGTGTACCCAGGCCGGTAGATTGGCCCTTCCCCTGAATTTCCTGCCCCCCCGGTCGTTCCGAATCCACATCCAGCAAAGACTTGCGCACTTCCTCGCTCATGCCGACTCCATTATCCGATATTGCAACCCAGGTCTCATCCGCTTTGCATGAAATCGAAAGCTTAATCACAGCCCCTTCTTCCATTCCTTCCATTGCGTGCACAAATACATTTTCTAGGATAGGTTGAAGCGTCAGCACAGGCACTAGCACCTCCAGCCCTGCCTCCTCAATCTCGGTTACAAACCGGATCCGTTCGCGGAAACGGGCCTGCTGGATAATGAAGTATTCCTGGGCATGCTCTACCTCATCCCTGAGGGGTACCGGGCGGTCCAGCTTCCGGAGATTATAGCGAAGCAGATTCGACATGGATACCGTAAGATCACTCGTTTTTTCCGCACCCTCAATTAATGCGAGCTTGGACAGCACGTTCAAGGAATTAAACAGAAAATGGGGATTGATTTGATTCTGCAGCACTTCCAGCTCCAGCTCTTTAACCAGACGGTCCTTCTCCAAGCCTTCCTTCTCTTTGCTGATGAGCAGCTTCAGGTTTTCCTGCATCTGACTGAATGCCTCGGATAAAACCCGGAATTCATTATGGGCGCTCATCTGAGGAGGAATAACTTGTAAATTCCCATCCGAAATTTGCCGAGCTGTCTGCACCAGCTCCTTGATGGGTCTCGTAATCCGAAGTGAAATCCAATAAGCCAACAGAACGCTGACGATCGTATTCAGAATAAAAACAGCAACTCCCCAATGATTCATGACTTCAGTCTGCACCAGAATCTTCTTGTATAGCGGCTGATAATAGCTTAGCTCCAGGTCAATGAGTTGATAGGCTTCTTCCTGAATGAAAGCGGCTGTTTTCTCAGCCTCGGCATAAGAAACGGCATAAGCCAAGGGTGTCTGGCTGTTTAATGCATTCATCATGCTCGCTTCCTGCGAAATGAATAAATCCAGCATATGACGGTAACTCCGGACGTTAAGCTCGGTTGATGGAATCGCATTTTGTGCAGACAAGCTTGTCTGCAGCTGCGTCAATTCTTCACTCTCGTTTCGATACTTCTCCATGCTGCTGTCGCTGCGGTCCATGATGTAACCATTGATAGCACGAAGATTCTCACGCGTTTTCCCATCAATCTGTTTGTATAATAATACCCGATCCAGCATCATATTATAGCTCTGCTGCACGGTCCGTCCGCTTTGAAAGATAAAGAAAGAGGCCGCATTATTTAAAACAAACAACAAAGGGATGACAATGAACAGCATTCTACGCATATTCATCGGCCGCTCCCCCCGGATTTGATGTGCTCTCGATCCAGAATATAGATATCTATAAAATGATGCGCGGAGAGCTTCTTTCCCTTGAACAATTGATCTAATAAACGAATAGATTGCGAGCCCATCTCTCTAGGCTGTTGAACAATGGAAGCCATCACTTCTCCCTGCGAGATGCTTTTCCGGGTCGTTTCCAAATCATCAAACCCATAAATCTGCACGGCTTCCTTGCGGGCTGCTTCTACCCCTTCCAGAATGCCGGCTGCATCCAAGGCACTGAATCCAACAATAATGTCGATGCTGCCGTGCTCTTTCAGCATGGCCTCCGCCTGCTTAGCTGCTCCAATGCGCGAGATATTGGATGAGCGCACATCTACAATCTCAAAGCCGGGTGTCGCTGAAATGATCGAGCGGAATCCCTCCAAACGAAGCCTTTGATTATCTGCCAGTTCACTGCCAATCATGACACCGATCCTGCCGCTTCCGTCAGCATCTTTTACAACAAGCTTTCCCATCCGTACGCCTGCTTCCCGGTTATCCGTCCCAACGTAAGCAAGCCTCCGGCTCCCAGGTTCATCCGCATCTACTGTAATGACGGGTATACCCTGATCTATCGCTTTGCCAATAAGAAGATCATAGTCCGGGTCATTGATTCCTTGCACCAATATCGCATCAGGCCTCGCGGCAATTGATTTTTCAAGCAGCTTCATCTGTTCCGGGGGATTAATCCGAATGGGTCCCATATAGTCCATTTTCATCCCAAGCTTGGCCGCTGCCTCATCCGCCCCCTGCTGCATCTCCCTCCAGAAAGGGTTATCCAGTTCCTGCGCAATAAGGACAACATGTTTTAAGGAAGTATCTTCGGTGTTGCTTTGTTCCATTTGCCGTACCAAATCATCTATCCTCACCGTTGAGGAGAAAAACCGGAGGAGAACATAGCCAAAAATAAGGACAAGGACGATCAGCCCAAACGACCATTTGCGGTTTAACATGAAGCATCCCATCCTTTCATCTATTGCCTATACCACCCGGCTGTTTATTTTATTCATTCGAATAGTATATCATTAAGCAGGGACAAGTATTTTGCAGATCATGAACTTCATTGTTACTACTATAGCAGCCAGATTTTCATAGCTTTTCAAAAGTACCAGTCTTTTGTCAAAAAACAGTGATCGGGGCATCCTTAGTGGACACCCCTCTTCCGATGTTCTTAAGTAGCCAGTGTTTAACGTGTTATTGAGAAATCGAGTCCTTTAAAAAATCCGTAAAATCCACTGGGGATCTGCCAATCAGGTTTTCCAAAGCGGGACTGGTTTGCGAGAAATCTCCCTGCCGACTTGCTTGAAACATACCTGTAAGCATGCCGACCATCGCTTCCGGCAGTCCTCGCGACATCAGGTGGTTCCGATATTCATCATCCGACACGACAATTCGCCGAACCAGTCGATCCAAGACCTTGGAAGCAATCGATGCGATCCTATCCATGTCAATCGCTTCAGAAGCCGTAAGGTGGGGAGTTATACCATCATATCTCTGCTCTGTCAGGATTACTGCTGTGGCTTCAGCCAGGTCGGAATGAGTGGTCCAGGCAACAGGACCATCTTCCGGTGCAATCAATTCCCCTGTTTTCAAGGCATCACCCATCCACATGATCGCTGATGCGGCATAAAAGCCGTTTCGCAGCGACGTGAAAGCCATTCCTGAAGATCTTAGCATCTCTTCTGTAGCAGCATGAACGTTCATGGGAGGAAAATGCGACGTTGCAGACGAAAACATTTGGCTAGTATACAGCAGTCGAATAACACCCGCTTTTTTGGCCGAGTCGATTGCGGTTTGATGCTGACGAACAGCAGCTTCTCCCAAGGAGTGGGACGAGATCATAAGAACTTGAGACGCATCCTCAAAGGCGTGAAGAAGACTTTCGGAATCATCGAAATTTCCTTCCCGAACACGAACTCCGCGTTCTTGTAGATCCTGTGCTGTGTTCACATCACGGACACTTACACCAATATCCCCGGCAGGAACACGCTTGAGAAGTTCCTCTACGACCTTCCGGCCTAATTTTCCATTCGCGCCTGTAACAACAATCATCCCTACATTCATCCTTTCGTTTGCAAATCAGATAAAGCGTTTCTTGTCACACAATTTTGTTTGTGCAATCATAATCGTATAAGTGTGTGTTCAAAAAATTCGTTGAATCAGACACAAACAGATCAAGGCGTTTATTTAAAACCGGTTGAACGTACATTTCTAGGTACGTGAGCAAGATTTTAAAACAAACAACGCAGAGGTATGCAGTGGATTTTCAGTGACTTTTTGAACAACATCTTAAGTAAAAGATAAAAGAATTGAGCCCTTGCGGACAACCTGCAAAAAGCAGTTTTTGTTGCGTTCCCAACATTTTTGTCCTTTTGTCTGTTATTTGAGTTCAAGAGAAAGAGGGGATAAAATGTCGGTAAATCCCGAGGATCCGCGTGTTAAAAGAACCCGTCAATTGTTCGTGCAGGCTTTTAACGATTTGGTTAGGAAAAAGAGAAACGTCTATTCCATTTCTGTGCATGATATCACGAATCAAGCAACTGTAAACCGAACCACATTTTATGCGCATTTTCAGGATAAATATGACTTTCTTGGATATTGGATGACGGATAAGTTCCACATGACTCTAAGGGATAAACTTCCGGTAGAAACAAGATGCACTGCGGAAAATTTGCGAATCCTTATTCAAACCATATTCGATTTTCTTTTGCGGTTTAAACAACAATATAGCACTCCGGGAGACAAGCAGTTTGAAGCGATGTTTGAAAATGCCATGCATCAGGATCTTCAGCGACTCCTGCTTAAACGGATAAATGAAGTGGACATACAGGGCTTTTCGCAAGAAAAATTGGAAGCTATGGCACTCGTTATCAGTTGGGGCATATTCGGATCGGCCTTACAGTGGAGCCGGAACCCTCATGATAGCTCAATGGAAACGATGTTTGATGAAGTCATTGAGGTTATATCAGTTAATTTGGCCCCTTTTTGGGAGCAAACAACCAGCTAAAGACACACTTTTTTCTCGATGCTTTCAAGCTACTACCTATTATTGCGATGATGGAATTAACCAGCGACAACACCACGCGCATCTCCCAGCGCGTGGTGTGTCTTTGCATTTTGTGTCCGAATATATACTCTCAACGACGACCGCGTTATATAACTCCTGTAGTAACACATCAAAATTGTATAGTGTCATTCAATCGAATGCTGAGGGATTCGTAATATATTTTTCCACATTCATCCATGCCCATCTGGAGCATTTGGAGAAGCTTGACCTGCGGTGGAACAAAAACCTGAAAGCCTCAAAATTGCTGGATGGTCTAGCGCGAAAAGGATGTATTGTTTATAAATAATTAAAAAGAAGATATATAGAATGAATGTAAAGAAGGACATACTTCAGCGGAGGAGGCGGAATCATTCTGAAGAAGCGAAGCGGTCGCCTTTGCCCCCGGATTTTAACCGTTTAACCAAGCATTCTAAAGAAATCCGGGGACAACAGCGTTCATAAGAATGATCCGCATCCGTAGAGATGTAATTGCCTATAACACTTTAGCGCTGCTTATATAACGCAGATTCATCATTGTATACAAATCGAAAAAGCCAGCCCCTTATAAAAGGCGCTGGCTTTCTTGTTATTGAGGATTCCCCCATCCATATTCCCAATTTCAGCATAGGAATACCGGATTTCATTGTAGGTTTAGAAAGGTTTTGTATTGATTTTCAAATATATTTCTCATTCTTTAACGAAATTTTGCAGTATCCATTTTTAATTATTAACGTTGACGTTAACGTGATTATTTTATATGCTACTTAGTATTCAATTCATGGGGTACGACGAAGATCGGTTTGACCAACCGCTCGATCCATGACTATGCATACGCATATACGCCACTCGGGGAGTATGTATGGAAACAACTAGAACGCTGGAGGAGAAGATTTTTTGAGTATTCAAGGGGAACGACCCGCTCCGTTTTGGAGCATTATTTTTGCTGTGTTTTTCGGAAACTTTATGGCAACGCTTAGCACGACCAGCATCAATGTAGCTTTACCTGTCTTTATGAATGATTTTCATGCCGAGTTAAATACGGTGCAGTGGATGATGTCCGGCTTTATGCTGGCAACAGGAGTTATCGCCCCCATCATCGGGTTCATGGGCGATAAACTTAGTTACAAGCGTCTATATGTATTCGCTCTGCTCGGATTCACTTTGACATCGGCACTTTGCACGTTCGCCTGGAGTATGGAGTCCCTGATTGTGTTCCGGATATTGCAGGGCCTCTGCAGCGGGATCATTATGCCAACAACCATGACGATTATTTATCAGACGATTCAAAAGGATAAGCAAACGATTGCGATCGGCTTGTGGAGTGTATCCTCGATGCTCGCACCGGCATTCGGACCTACGCTGGGAGGATGGCTGACCGAATATTTTGGCTGGAAATCGTTATTTATCATGAATCTGCCGATTGGAATCATAGCCATGCTGCTGGCTTTGAAATTTATACCTTTTCATAAAATCAGCAGTGCAGTCAAGCTTGATATCATTGGCTTTATAGCGGTTATCGTGGGTACGAGTTCACTGCTGCTCACCTTCAGTCAGGGTCATTCCTGGGGCTGGACATCCTGGAAAACGATCACCCTGTTACTCGCAGGACTTGTCATTGTAGCTTATTTCATCATTCGAACGCTGAAGGTTAGCGCTCCTCTGCTGAACTTGCGAGTCTTCAAAATCCCCAGATTCACGTATAGCCTGATTATTAACTGCATTATCACCATCTCCTTGTATGCAGCAACATTCCTGGTGCCGATCTACATGCAGAATATTCAGCATGCATCTACGCTTCACACCGGTCTTGTCATGCTTCCGGGTACGCTGGTGATGGTCATACTTTCATTTATAGTTGGCAAAATATACGATCGGGTAGGGCCATTCCGTCTGATTCTCATCGGCGTTCTGGTCATGGGAGTTGCGACTTGGGAGCTTAGCCGTTTGAGTCTGGCTTCAACTACACTTTTTATCGCACTCTGGCTCGCAATCCGTTATGTCGGGATCTCACTCTGCAACATGCCGGTAACGAACTCCGCGATGACCGCTGTACCCACCCGGTTTACCGGGCATGCATCCGCCGTCACCAACTGGATTCGTCAGGGAACGGCTGCGCTTTCGGTCAGCATTTTCAGCAGCATCCTGTCTGCTCGTACCCTAACTCATCTTAGTCAGAACAAAGCGAACTCTGCGAACGCATCTGAATTGGCCCTTTCCCAATCGGTCCAGGATGTCTTCATGATCGGAACTGTACTTGTTGCCTTAGCGATACCATTTTTGTTCTTGTTACGCAAGAAACATTATCCAGTTAGCGAAGAGCTGCTGATCCACGGAACTTCCAAGTCGGCATCTTTGTAATGAAAATAAGCCCTGGGGACGTAAAGTCCCTTCGGGCTTTTATTGTATATATCGCTAACATATTCTTTAGGCGGTCGTTGTGGTTATAGTGCCGGTGTTGACCATTTGAATTAATTCGCGGTTCTTACCGGTGTAATTAAGAAGAGCGTGGACGAGGATGGCTCATCCATGGGAAGAATAACGACTGGACTCATTTTTCCGGCGAATCTTAATCGCACATACCCGCTATCCATGCAACGAAGTATATCCATGAGAAGCTTACCGTTTAGGCTTATGGTAAAATCCTCGCCGCTTCGTTCCATTAATGGAACCTCATCCCGGACATCTCCAACTTCAGCGGTCGCGGATGATATATCTAACTTACCCGATGCAGCTGCCAGCCTAATGATACTTGAACCAGCCAGTACAAATACGCGCTCAACGGCACGCAATAAACAAGCCGTCTCCATCATAATTTCAGAAGAATATAATTGCGGGATGTTTACAGATGGAAAAGCTCCCCCAATGAGAACTGACTGAATCTGCAGTTCATTGGCAATAAACCTGATCTGATTGGCACCCACCTCAATATCTGTGATCTCGTCTTCAGCGTTCAGCATTTTTGCTATTTCGTTCAGATTTTTTGCTGGAATAATCACATTTATGCCGGCGTTGATATGCTCTTCAATATGTAAAGTCCGGGAGGCAAAACGAATTCCATCCGTAGCCGTTAGCTTGAACCGATGTTCCGTATATTCAAAAAAGACCCCCGTTAGTACGGGTCTGGCATCAGATACTGAGGCAGCCGTTGTCACCTGCCCGATCGATGATTTCAATAAAGCATTGTTCATTTGATATTTATGGACAGAACCATTTTCCGATCTATTCATAGACGGGAATTCTGCGCAGTCCATTCCGCATAGCCGAATTCGTGAACTCCCTGTTGTGATGGTGAGAATGAAATGCTCTTGGATCTCCAATGTTATGAACCCATCATCAAGCTTACGAATCATTTCGTGAAAATAACGTGCCGGTACAACAATACCGCCATTCTCCAACACCTTCAGAGAGCTGCTATTTTGGGGAACCGTATATTGAATGGTCATACTTGTATTGCTTGCTGTAAAGATCAAACCATTTACAATTGCTTGAATATGTATTCCTTTCAGAATCGGCATTGGACTATTCGCTGAAACTGCCTTTAGTACATGCTGTAGAGCGTTAATAAGAGCATCTCTGGTTACTGCGACCCGCAAGGACCTCACCTATCTTTCCAGGAAACTATGATGAATAATAAAACTCAATCATATGGCGGATAACCTCTGAGCGGGATACTTGATGATCTGCACAATGCTTTTCGATATTGGCCCACATCTCATCCGTTAAGGTTAATGAAACCTTCTTGGTCACTCCAATGCCTTTTCTGCCAGCCCCCTCCCGGAGACCACCTCTTGTAAACAAAAAACCTAGTTGACCATCCTTATTCGAGACCCCGACTTTGACTTCATTATCGCTCATTTCAATTCACCTCCACACTTTTTTGAATTAGGTAACCTTTTTCAAATATAAGTTATCTTCATTTTAACATGTCAGCCGGAGTCTTACAAATCATGAAGTCCCGTCACCCTCCCTCTAGTTGCAAGGCAGGTTTATTTTCGGTTGATTTTATCAAAGAGATCACAAATGTAATATATGTGTAATATATATTAACATTAATAAGACGTTTTTTCTGGAAATCACTAAATAAATATTGTTTGTATATAAATTAAGGAGTATTATGTTAAATAAATTAACATAAATTTGGAGTGGGATGGTGGTTGTCTATGAAAGTAGCTTTTGTTGCTCATGATCGCAAGAAGACAGAAATGGTACAGTTCGTCATTGCTTATCAGTCATTATTTGAAGAGCATACCTTGTTCGCAACGGGCACAACAGGCAAATTAATCATGGAAAATACCACATTAGATCTTGTGAGATTCATGTCAGGTCCGCTTGGCGGTGATCAACAAATTGGAGCCTTGGTGGCTCAAAACGAACTGGATTTGTTAGTCTTCTTCCGCGACCCTCTTGTCTCGCAGCCCCATGAACCCGACATTACAGCTCTACTCCGCCTGTGTGATGTATATGGGATTCCTGTAGCCACGAACATGGCAACAGCAGAGCTGCTTGTGCATGCGCTGGAACGTGGAGATTTCAGTTGGCGTGAGGTCATTCACCAATGCCGCCCCGGAAATCTAGCCCACCGCACCATAAAACCCCATGAATCCAAGACTGCTCCACAAGCAAAGTATTTGAACGATATCGGTTTTCCTACCGCCGAATCCCAATAATTTTTATATAAGCATCTTCATGCGTACTTCTGAGCACGCTGCATAGCAAGAAGAGCCCCGCATGATTACGGGGCTCTTCTTGCTTCTTACAAAGGCTTTACTATTGCTCTGCGGATTCTCAAACAGACGAGTCCTTTTCTGACGTTTGCGTGCTGTCTGTACCTGAAGTTCCTCCATTTTGGCTGGTTGTGCCGCTTTGGCCTGAAGCTCCATTCCCGGCTGATTCTCCCTTGCGTTGGCCGCCACCTGGGCCACCTTGCCCCCGGCCGCCGCCAAAGCCGCCGCCGCCGGTTGTCACGCCCGACTCATTGACGTATGTGACCGTATCACCCAGCTTGAAGCTGACGATTTTCGTGCCGCCTGTCAGCTTACCTTTTTCATACAATCCATCCTTCGGCGTACCCGTGGACGTTCCGCCTGAATACAGGATGTAGGTCTCGCCGGCCTTCAAATCCGGAGTGGAAATCACGATACTCTGGATGGATTTTGCCGGAGCAAAGCTCAGGATCGGCGTCCCTTTACTGTCCGCCAGCGTAACCAGCGTACCCGCCTTCAGCGTGCTCGGGAACGTCATCATCATCGATCGCTGCGAAGAAGATTCGGATGGCGTCTGTGCCATGCCTGAGCTTCCGGCTGCGACCAGCAGACCACCGGATTGTTCAAATGTACCGTCGTAGTCAAGAGCGCCGTTTCCGTTCATCGTTGGGCCATTCACGAGCACGGTACCGCCAGTCATCACGATGGAACCGTTCGAGTCGAGTCCGTCACCTGCGGCATCGACCGTGAGATGTCCGCCGCTGATAGTAAGCTTCGCATTGCCTGAACCGCCAGGGCCGCCTGGCATTCCTTGACCGCCTGTCGGCGGCTGCTGCGCTCCGGCTTGGCCTTGTTCTCCACTCTGGTCGCCGGATTGGGCTTGATCCGTTTGCGATTGCGTCTGATTAGACTGCGTTTGGCTGCCATTCGTTTGAGCCTGATCCTCAGGCGGTACCTGTCCCGGCGTGCCTGCCGGCGGCTCGCCGCCAAACATTCCGCCCGGCCCTTCCGCGCTGCCGCCTCCTTCCGAAGCATTCACGCCGTCATCGCTGGCAACCACTTGGATCTCACCGCCGGAAATGGCGATATCCGCACTTTCGATGCCTTCATAGCTTTTCGTAATATCGATGGTACCGCCGGAAATGGCAATCGACGTGTCGGCATGGATACCATCATCGCCGGTAGCCAAGCTGAATTGTCCGCCCACAATGCGAATGCTGCCATTGGTATGCACCGCATCGTCAGCGGAATCAATCTTGAACTGGCCGTCCGATATGGATATTCCAGCGTCTGCCTTAAGACCCTTGGCACTTCCCGTTTCGGTTTCTTCACTGTTCTCCGTGTCCGCTTGGGCGGTTGCGTTCGTATCAGTAGCGGCCATTTGCTTCTGCTCAGTCTTTTGAGTCTCGGTCTGGGACTGTGCTTCGGAATTCGTCTTCGTATTTTGTGACTTTGCGTCTTGTGCCTGCGTTGAGGTCGGCCCGCTCTGTGCTCCGGTACCGGTTTGCGAACCAAAATCTGGACGCTGCGGCGGCTGTTCCTCCTGGTGAGGCTCCGCATTGGCGCTTCCGCCGCCGGTTACCATGTCAAAGGTGCCGCCATCAATCAGCATGGTCGTAGAGGCCTGGAATCCGTCGCTGCCTGCGTCGATGTTAAACATGCCGTCCTCAATCACCAGGTAGCCTTTATCCTTGTCGCCATCATAAGTCGTCTTGAAGCCGTCTCCGCCGGCATTGACGTGAATGACGCCCGTCTTGATCGCTGCCAAGTCGCGGCCGATGATCCCATCGTCGGCTGCGTTTATGTCCAGTGTGCCGCTTACAATCTTCAGATCATCCTTGCTCGTAATCCCGTCCTTATGGTTCCCTTGCACAGTCAGCTTGCCCGCGCCGTTGATCGTCAGATCATCCTGGCTGAACAGGGCCGCTGTCGGGGCATCTTCCGAGGTATCCGCGTAGGTTTTTCCGTCCGACAGCGAATTATTCGTTCCTTTGTTCAGCGTCAGCACGGTTTTGCCTGCCTTCTTGACCTGAACCGCAGGACCGCTAGAGTTGATAATCTGCGCACCGTTCAGCACCAAATGCACGATATCATCCTTGCCGGCTTCCACCACAATGCTTCCGCTCGTCAGCTTGCCGCTGATCGCATACGTTCCGGCTGAAGAAATCTTGACATCACCGCCGCTGGCCTGCGCTCCTTCCCCGCTCACGGTTGCGCTCGTGCCGCTCAGCGTAATGGTCGTGGCATCGCCTTCTTTCCAATCGACGGTCGTATCATCAGTATCATATTCCACCAGATCCTTTATTTTGAGGCTCGCCAGCTGTGCGTTGGCCGTGCTCGCGTCCACTGCTGCTGTATCCGTCTCCACCGCCGTACTGTCCCCAGACGTCGTACTGCTGGCCGCATTGGTTGTGCAGCCGGAGGCCAGCATGGCCGTCAGGATCAGAATCGCGGCAAATTTCGTTTTATAAGATTGTTTCAACTTGTTCAACCTCTTTTCGTTTAATATTCCTGCAGCACAGGATTCATCGTCAGCGTAATGTCCAGATTACCGTTACGGGTCCGGATGTCATCCAGAAATGCCTTCTGATTCGTGCTTGGACCCATTTTGATCGAATACACAACTTCATACAGGCTCCCGAGCTCGGTTGTTTTGACCTTTTTCAGCTCATAATCGATGTTGTGTACGCGGAAAACCTCTTCAAAAGCATCTTCGTAGCCCAAATTTTCCGGGATAGTGACTTTCAGCGTCTTCAGAGGATCCTTTTTCACACCGAACCCGATCTGCTTCAGCACATACATCAGCGCGCAGAGAATGATCGTGAACAGCACCGCGTAACCAAACGCTCCGACGCCTGCCGCCAGGCCCGCCGCCATGGAGAACAGGACGTAGGAAATATCCTTGGAGTCGCCGGGAGCGCTCCGGAAACGGATGATGGAGAAGGCGCCCGCCAGGCTGAAGGCTCTGGCAATATTGCTGCCGATGAGCATGATGATGATTGCCACAATCACAGGCAGCACCATCATCGTCAGGGTGAAGCTCGGGGAATAAGCCGGCTGTGTTTTCATATACGTGAAACTGATAATGCCTCCCAGTACAACGGCAATCACCAGTGTCAAAAGCGCATGCGATAAAGAAAGGCTCGTGTCCGCAGCGGACGACGTAAAAATGGATTCAATCATAAAACAACTCTCTCCCTTTCAACGTTTGGTGCATTTCGAATCGATTTCTTGTATTCATTGCCGTACTTGGAAAAGCTGGTACGATACATTTGATGCTCGGACAGCATTTTGGATAGCCAGACCGGAATGGTCTTTTCGGCTTTGACTTCCATCAGCCACTGGCCCCGCTCCATCAGCTGTTCGCCATAATCGCCGGCCTCCAGCTTGAGATCATAACGCCGCGAGCGGATGTTGGTGTCAAAGGTGATCCGCAGATCGCGGTTGTCCTTGCAGAACAGCGCGATGCGGTCATACGCCAGATAAACCATCGGCTGCAGCTCATACCGGCTCAGGAAGTACTCGATTTCGCGAATCACCTGTTCATTCATGCCTTTTCGGTACGCAGGGGCTGCGCCAGTCCGGATGAACTCATAGGCTTCATCCAGCCTGAGTGATGTTCTCCGTTTGTTGACGAGACCGAACACCTTCTTCTTCAGCTCCAGATACACCTTGGCATCACTGCCCGGCACACCGTAAGACCGAATCCGCAGCTTCTCCCTATATTTGGGCTTGGCCAAACTGGTACGGATGAGCGAATGATGCTCGGTGTCGTAATACAGATTGCTGATGGTGTAGAACTTGTCATCCTTGTTGTTCTCATCGGGTTCCATATATGCCATCAGGTCGTTATAAATATTGTAGAAAGCCTTCGTGTCCATCAAATACTTGTTTTCATAACGGTTGAATACTTCAATCGCCATCGTTCATTACGCTCCTTTCACGGATAACGGATGACTCTCGCCTTCCATATCTGTAGCTTAAAGCCCAAACCTTTAACGAAGCTTAAACACGCAGATAACATTCCGTTAACATTCGGATGATATATGCCGGCAAGCCGGGGATTAAGGTTGATTAAAGGTTCGCTTCCTATAATGGGCATGTAACACTGTTTAAGGACGGAATGAAGGAGAGCAAAAGCCATGCGCATATTAATTGTTGAAGATGAGGTGTATCTTGCCGAGGCACTGACCCAAATATTGAAAAAAAACCATTATTCCGTGGATGCCGTCCACGACGGACAATCGGGACTGGACAATGCCCTCAGCGGCATCTATGATCTGCTGCTGCTCGACATCATGCTGCCGGAGATAGACGGAATCACGCTGCTGAAGACGCTTCGTTCCGAAGGCATCGCGACCCCGGTCATTATGCTCACAGCGAAGAGTGAGATTTCGGATACGATTACCGGACTGGATTACGGCGCCGATGACTATGTCGCCAAGCCTTTTTCGACAGGGGAGCTGCTGGCCCGCATCAGGGCGGCTCTAAGACGCAAAGGCGAGGTTGTCCCGGAGGATGGCCTGAAGTTCGGAGATATCGAGCTGAATACATCGACACTTAAGCTGAGCTGCAAAGGAAAAGAGCTGAAGCTGATTTTGAAGGAAAGTGAGCTGCTGGAGCTGCTCATTACGAGGAAGCAGGCAGTAACCTCCAAAGAGCAGATGATCGAGAAGCTGTGGGGTTTTGATTCGGAGGCTGAGCACAATAACGTGGAAGTGTACATTTCATTTCTGCGGAAAAAGCTGACTTTTCTAAATGCATCGGTACGGATTAATACGATCCGGAGTGTGGGTTATATATTGGAGGCGACGGCTTAATGTTCCAAAAGCTGCGCAATCGGTTTCTTCTGATGAACATGATCATTATTACGATCATCATGCTTGTCGCCTTCGCGGCGATCTATACGATCACGTATCAAAATGTGCGCCGCGACATTGAGTTGAATCTGCAGCGCGTCTCGGAGTTTTATCATAAAGATGGGGGGCCAGGCCGGCAAGGACCGCTGGGAAGTACCTCCCCCCGAACATCAGAGAGCGGAGTTTCCGGCGGGGGGACTAATTCCGGGATAACGCCTCCAGCCCCTGACATGTCCCAGGATGGAATCAACTCATCCAAGCCGCGGTCCGGAGGCCAGAATCCTCCGCCTGAGCTATCGGTTTCCTTTGCCCTGCAAACGGATCTAGAAGGGAACCTCCTGTCGAAAAGCTCCCGTTTTGATATGGATGATGCATTCTACGAGTCCGCCAAGGATAAAGCCGTGCTTCATCCGGACCGTGACGGCCGGTTCACGCTTGACGGCACGCGCTGGGCTTACACTGTGAGGAAGGGTTCGGAGGGCAGTACAATCGTTTATCTGGATGTCACTGCACAGCTGAAAATCATCACCAACCTGATCTACACCTTTTCCATCGTCGCCCTGGTTATGCTAGTCGTGATCTACCTGACCAGCCGTTATTTTGCGAACCGCTCGATCGCGCCTGTCAGAGAAGCCTTCGACAAACAGAAGCGGTTTATAGCCGATGCATCCCATGAGCTGAAAACACCGCTTGCGGTCATTAACACCAATGCCGATGTGCTCCTGGCCAATAGCGAAGATACCATTCTCGCGCAGTCCAAATGGCTGCATCATATCAAATCGGAAACCGAGCGCATGAAGACGCTCACGAATGATCTCTTGTACCTCACCCAGATGGATGATGCTCAAAGCCAAATGATTTTCGTACCGTTTAACCTCAGCGAAGCCGTCGAGAGCGTCATTTTGACCATGGAAGCCGTCATCTATGAGAAAGAAATCGCACTCACTTATGAAATTGAGCCTGACCAGACGATCATGGGAAGCAGCGAGCAGATCAAGCAGGTGGTCATGATTTTGCTGGATAACGCCATCAAATACACCAACCCGCAGGGATCTATCCATCTTACGCTGAACAGGCAGTACAACCATTTGCTGCTGAAAGTGACCAACACGGGTGAAGGCATTGCTTCCGAGCATGTGGACAGAATCTTTGACCGTTTCTACCGGATCGATTCGTCCCGTTCCCGCAAGCACGGCGGATATGGGCTGGGTCTTGCGATAGCCAAATCGATTGTGGAGCAGCACAAGGGGAAAATTTATGTGAAAAGCACGCCGAAAGACAAAACAAGCTTTTATGTGCAGTTAGGCTGACATACCAAAAAAGCCAGCCCTTTGTAGAGGAGCTGGCTTTCGTTATCAAGATGGTCATTCCATCATCGGATCCTAACCCAATTCAACGGTTTTCATATCCATGTCATCACCCACCTGTAGTTTATAATCCCTTCCGCAAGGTATCTAGGTAGGTATGGTTATAAGAAAAGTTGTGCCTTTGCCCTTTTCGCTCTCGACTTCAATGCTCCCTTTCACCTTATTGATGGTACTGTAGACCATGAGCATGCCCAGGCCCGTTCCTTCCTCTTTGGTCGAATAATACGGCTTGCCTAGACGCGATATTTCCTCCCTCGTCATTCCAATGCCAGTGTCTTGGATGCGGATCACAATATTTTGCTTTCTTTCCGAGACATCGATGAATAATGTACCGCCACCCTTTTCTTTCATCGCTTCAATACCGTTTTTATATAAATTAATAAAACATTGCTGAATTTGGTTCCGGTCATAATGTGTATTGAGCGAGTTATTAAAACTGAATTTAACCTCTACTTCATGTATGGAGGCATAAGGCATAATGATATTTTTGGTATACTCTAACTCCGCACTCATGTTGGAATAAACCATATTTTCGGATTGCGGTTTGGCAAATGAGAGATAATCGCTGACTATTTTTTCTGCTCGTCTCAGCTCCTGCAGCGATAATCCCACATATTCCTTTTCCTCCCGCGTGAGGGTTTTCGATCTGTTTAACAGCTGCAAAAAACCGCTGGTAACCGTAAGCGGATTTCTAATTTCATGTGACACGCTAGCTGCGAGCTCACTGACGACATTTAATCTTTCCGATTGCATAATCCGGTCACGATTTTTAATATTGGTAATAATTTTTTCTATTAAAATCATAATGACACTCATCACCCCAACATGCGTCGTTAAGGCATTAAGGGCGAGAACCCAGAATTCTCTGTTTAACGCTCCATGAGCAAAGCTTAATGTAAACAGGTAAAATCCCATGGTAATGAAAGAAGCCATCGTGGCCCATATGATTCGGCCCTTCGAGCTTAATTTCACGAATTTTTTGCTGTATAACGGCACTAAAATCATGACCGTCGTTGAAAAAAGAAAGGATTGGATCGTACCGGCTCCACCTACATAGAATCGGTAAAGATTTAAAATGATATATAACGGGAGAACATTTCTATACCCTCCAAAAAGAGCCATGATAATAAATGGAATATATCTCAAATCAAAAATAAATCCGATTTCGAGTTTAAAGGGTTTGGCAATACAGAGACTCATCGTCAAGGCCGATAGTAAAATAAGAGCCTTTCTATTAAAGGAATGTGCTCTATTTTCAAAGAAAATCAGAGATATGACAACTGGAAACAGTAAAAACAAGAAATTCAAAAGTAAGGTTTCAAACAACAGTTAACTTCCTTTCAGCCTTTTGTAACTAAAAATCATATTTCAGGTTCCGAGCTATACAATAGAAGATTACGCTAATCACATGTTGTAAGTAAAGCTAAAGCTGTTAATTATGGATGTCCGATCCAATTTTTGAATGACTCCATCAAGCATGTAGTGGCTCATAAAATAAACCGTACATTGGCACTTTTTAATTGTCGATTTCCTTAGTATCCTTTTTACTAATGACTTGAACATGGACAAAAAAGGAGATAACGCCGATGAAAGTCGAACCCGCCATTTTGCAGGGTGAAAGAGTCATCCTTATTCCCATGGAAGCCTCTCATATCGCCCCGCTTTACGAAGCGCTGAACGATCCGGAAATATGGACGTACTCCCCTCCGGGTATGCGAAATATGGATGATATGACAACTTATGTGGAAACTGCATTAGAGGAACGGGCTGGAGGGGTTGCGATGCCTTTTGTCATCTGCGACATAGAAACAGATCGTTTAGTTGGAACGACTCGGTTTGCTGATATCTCCGCCCAGCATAGACAACTGGAGATCGGTTGGACTGCACTTGCCCGAGAGGTGTGGAGAACCCCTGTCAACACGGAATGTAAATATTTGCTGCTGCAGCATTGTTTTGAAACATTGGGCACGGTTCGCGTACAGCTTAAAGCCGATTCCCGCAATACCCGCTCATTAAGGGCAATGGAGCGTATTGGCGCCGTTTCGGAGGGAATCCACAGAAATCATCGCATTTTGAATGATGGCTACATCAGAGACACGGCTTACTATAGCTTTATCGCATCGGAATGGCCAGATGTAAAAATGAGGTTAAAAGGCATGCTTGCGGGTAGATGATGATCAGCACCCTGCACCACTTGCCATTTCAGGGCATCCACCTCGGATGTCCTTTTCGTTCATGAATGAACCGATAAAATTCACTGGATTCGAGTATAATGGATAAGTATACGATAGATATACGGTGGAAATCGGTATGTATAGGTATTCGAATATAGCGTAGAAGAGGTTAAAGATGAGTGAGAAGCACTTTACAGATTATAAATTAGGTGAAGAGATCCTAAGAGCGCTGAGCAGCTTAGGCTATGAGACGCCAACCGAGGTTCAGGCGGAGGTCATTCCTGTTGCGCTTGAGAAGCAGGATCTTGTTGTCAAATCGCAAACAGGCAGCGGCAAAACAGCTGCTTATGGCATCCCGCTCTGCGAGCTGGTCGATTGGAACGAGAATAAGCCGCAGGCATTGATCCTGACGCCAACCCGCGAGCTCGCGTTGCAGGTCAATGAAGACATAACGAATATTGGGCGCTTTAAGCGGATCAAGGCGACGCCTCTTTTTGGAAAACATCCTTTTCACATACAAAAAGCCGAGTTAAAGCAAAGAACGCATATGGTTGTGGGTACGCCGGGTCGAGTGCTGGATCATATTGAACGCGGCACGCTATCGCTGGATCGGATTGCCTATCTCGTCATTGACGAAGCCGATGAGATGCTGAACATGGGGTTTATTGAGCAAGTTCAGTCGATCATCCAAGCGCTGCCTCGTGACAGAGTTACCATGTTGTTCTCCGCTACATTCCCTGAGGATGTGCTCAAGCTGTCACGCAAGTATATGGATCACCCTGCCCAAATTGAGATCAAAGCGAGCGGTCTTACGACGGCCACGATTGAACATTCTCTCATTCAGGTGACGGAAGCGGACAAGCTGGCACGGCTTCAAGACCTGCTCATTGTTGAGAATCCGGACAGCTGCATTGTTTTCTGCCGAACGCAGGAGCATGTGGATAAACTATTCAGAGAAATGGCTGATCTCCGTTACCCGTGTGATCGCATCCATGGAGGGATGGAGCAGGAAGAACGGTTCGAGGTCATGAATGCGTTCAGAAGAGGCCAATTCCGTTACTTGATTGCGACAGATGTAGCCGCCAGGGGCATCGATATCACGAATATTACCCATGTGATTAACTATGATATTCCACTTGAAAAGGAAAGCTATGTTCATCGTACAGGACGTACGGGACGCGCAGGCAAGACGGGTAAAGCGATAACCCTCGTCACGCCGAAGGATAGCAGGAGATTAGCCGATATTGAAGCATATATTGGATTTGCAATACCGGTCGTGAAGGCTCCCTCCGAAGAGGCTGTTGATCGTCGCAGAGAAGATTTCGAACAGAAACTAAATATCCGGCCTGAACTAAAGAAGGATAAGCGTGAGCAATTAAACAAACAGATTATGAAGCTTAACTTCAATGGCGGGAAAAAGAAAAAGCTTAGAGCCGTGGATTTTGTCGGAACGATTGCTAAGCTTGAAGGGGTCACCGCGGACGATATCGGGATTATTACGATCCTCGATTTTGTGACGGATGTGGAGATTCTGAATGGCAAAGGACCGCTTGTGCTTGAATTGATGAAGGACACAACGGTAAAAGGCAAACTGCTGAAGGTGCGCAAAGGGAATAAGTAAAAGTTGAACTGACATATAAAAGGATGATCCCGGCACTATGCCAAGATCATCCTTTTTTGGCTGTGCCCGTGTAATCATCTTAATTTCTTTTGATTTCCACATACAAAGTTTTGGATATACTCCAATTGCTCTTCATTGGGCATCGTGCTGCGTATTTCATTAAATTTGGCAACAGCTGAATCAAGAGAAGTCTCTTTCCCTACGATTTCCCCAAGACTGGATAGGTCATCCAGGAGGCTCCACATTTCCGCATGCGTTTTTGGATCTTGATGTCCTGTCAGATAGACGTTTACATCGTATTTTTTTATTTTATCCAATAGAATCGTGAGCTCGTTCTGATCATAACTCCATTCTCCGCTGTAAAAGTCCTGATAGATGCAATCCCCCAGAAACATTATTTTTTCATCAGGGATGTAAATAATGGATGAATCCTGTGCATGAACCCCTCCGACATGCTCCACTACACAAGTCACGCCGCCTAAATCAATCTCGATTTTGTGATTAAAAGTAAGATCCGGCGCTCTCAGCTCCAGATGATCCCGTGTAGGCATTTCACGTTTTATCATATCACTGCAAAACTCAATTTCCTCACCCGTCTTAACCCGAGCATCTAATGAGGCATCATCCCATTTTAGAGTTTTCAGATATTCTATTCTTTTCTTCGTTTCATCATGGCTGATGGTTAATAAATCCATCGTTTTCATGCCAAAAATATGATCCCAATGCCAATGTGTAATGACAACGAACCTCGCCGGTGCGATCTCCATTTTTGCGATGAGATTGAGGAAGTCCCTTGCATGTGCAGGTGAATTGCCTGAATCAATGATTAGGCTAAAGTTGTCTCCACAAACCAATCCTAGCGTGGGACGGTCCGTTTCGGAATACTGCGGCATGTAGTGCACTCTATTTCCAAGTTTTTTTAACATTGTAGTACCTTCTCTCCTATTGCAAAAATTACAGGTAAATCATCATTTCATTATATCCTTTTGATAGACCTTATATAAATCCAATAACTGACTCTATGCCACCAATTACAGTTTGAGCCGAGGATATAGGTAAGTATATAAATGAAAACCACTCCAATTCTGGAGTGGTTTTCTTTGAAGCCTTGGCTACTGCTCGATATCGTACACTTCTTCATTTACCAATCCATGAATAAAAGCCTCAAAGTTAGGTGCGAGTCTGGTTATTTTATAATTACTCTCTTTATCCACATAAATAACCTCTGGTTCTCCATCATTTCCCGATGAACGGTAATCCAGCATCACCACTCCGGACTCAGAAGGACAATCACAAATCACCACGCCAACTTCAGGGTAACCTCCATGTTCAATCACAAACCGGCTGCCGGAATCCCCGCATAACGAGTGCTGCTTCTTACGTCCAATTCCCAGAATACCGGAAATCAGGATATGTTCTTGTGCTCCAGATGCTGCTCCTCCTATAGGAAAGCTTTTGTTTTGAGGAATGCCCCCGTTATGTAGCTTCATCATATGAATATAGAAGGCCGGCAGCTTAAAGACCAGTTCTTCTTCCACGGAAGCAATCAGATCCTCTGTAGGCGGATCCGAAACATATTGCTCGGCTGCTTGCTCGCTATCATCCCAAAAGTTTGCGAAATCGATATTGGTATCCAAATCGGGAACCGGCATGATTATAGGCTGCGCAATAGGCTCGGCATCGGAATCTTCTAACGGTTCTTGTTCTTCAGCCATTTTACTCCGAATGGAATCCAGGAACTCCAACGTATCCTCATCTCCGGGATCCAATTGATCTGCGATCTCGAATTCCCTTAAGGCATCATCATATTGGTCCAGATAGTAATGGGCAAGTCCCATACGGTAGTGCCAAAGCGGATCTTCTTTACCCTCTTCTGCAATGGTTAAGAACTGTTCAATCGCCTCTTCGTAACGTTCGAGATTATTCATCGCTCTGCCTAAATGACTAATCAGTACATCATCTCTATCCTCTGCAGGAATATCCATAATGGCATCTACGATTTCTTCGAATTTATCCTCTTCATGCCACTCATCCAGCTGTGCCAAAAGATCTTCTCTCACATTCATGCCTCCCAGTTCTAAGCCTTTTAGAAATTATACCATTTCCAGCACGGCCCTCTCCAATAATACCTGTATTTCTATATCATGTCCCGCAAAAGGTTCGGTATGGACGGGTAGAGTCTACAGGTAGAGCAGCGTAAATAGCCTGTTCTGGTGAATGTGCATAGGGACTGGAAAGCGCTTCAAGCAGCTGCTCCATTACACTATAATCTCCATTGTTCTCCGCCGCTTCCAGCGCCTCTTCTACCCGATGATTTCGGGGAATAATCGCAGGGTTGCTGCTACGCATCAACTCATGTGCTGATTCTTTGGATTCCTGCTGCCTGTCTAGCCTCTCCTGCCATACCATATACCACTCTGTAAACTCCGGTGTGCCAGACAGAACCAGATCATCCACCGTATTAAAGGTTAAGGCCAGGAAAGTATTCGTATAGTCGGCTTGATACTTATGCATCATACTGAGGAGATCCTTGATAAGGGTCTCATCCTGCTGCTCCTCGTTAAATATTCCAAGCTTCGCTCTCATTCCCGCAGTCCAAGAATCAAAATACAACGTAGTATATTCTGATAACGCACTCTGAGCCAGCTCGATGGCTTCCGATTGATTGTCATGAAGCAACGGCAATATGGCTTCCGCAAATCGTGCGAGATTCCAGCCACCAATATACGGCTGATTCCCATAGGCATAGCGACCTTCCCGATCAATGGAGCTAAACACTGTTGCAGGGTCATAGGTATCCATAAATGCGCAAGGGCCATAATCAATCGTTTCCCCGCTAATCGCCATATTATCGGTATTCATGACCCCATGAATAAAGCCAACCAGCTGCCATTTGGCAATCAGCACAGCCTGACGTTTGATGACCTCCTGAAGTAAATGAAGATAACGATTCTCATCATCTTCTATATCTGGATAATGTCGTTGTAACGTATAATCCGCAAGAGTCCGAACATTCTCAACATTCCCCAATTGGGAAGCATATTCGAAAGTACCTACGCGCAAATGACTTGCAGCCACGCGAGTAAGAATAGCGCCTTGCAAGTCTTTTTCACGGATCACGGATTCACCCGTCGATACCACCGCTAAGCTGCGGGTCGTAGGAATACCCAGCGCATGCATGGCTTCGCTAATGATGTATTCGCGCAGCATCGGACCAAGCGCCGCCCGACCATCACCTCGGCGGGAATAAGGTGTTGGGCCTGAACCCTTAAGTTGTATGTCCACACGCTCACCTTGGGGAGTAATATGCTCACCAAGTAATACGGCCCGCCCATCCCCTAACATATTGAAATGCCCAAATTGATGCCCTGCATATGCCTGAGCAATAGGTAAAGCACCTTCAGGAACCCTGTTTCCAGCAAGCTCCGCTACGCCTTCTTCACTTTGCAATGCTGCAGCGTTTAACGCTAAGGATGCCGCCAGCTTCTCATTGAAAATAACTAGCTGCGGAGATCTTACAGGGGCCGGGTTCATACGGCTAAAAAATAATTGCGGCAAACGGGTATAGCTATGATCAAAGTTCCAACCGGATTCCAAACATTCATCTCTCTTTGCCATCGCATAACCTTCTCTTCATTAGTTTTGGAATTCTATGCATACATCAAATAGAATTGATTACAGATGCCTTTTAGGGTATACCTCTTCCCATTTATTATACTCTTACTATAAATAACGATGGACGGAAATCAACATCAATGGTGTCAATCTAACAGCAAGCTTTTTATCTAAAAAAGCAAGAGCGCTACCGATTAGGTACGCGCTCTATGTATCCAATACATGATATTCCATATAACGAATCTAAGCTTCACTATCCAGCTTTTTGAAAATGGCTGCCATCTGCGCCCGATCCTGCTCGGTTAACTTTTCAAACAAACCCCTTTTCAGCCTCTGCCCCTCCAGTGTCGCTCGTCTTAGAACTTCGACACCTTTGTCGGTAATCTCCAAATAGATAATCCGCCGATCCGACTCGTCCACATTTCTGACGGCCAATTCCTTCGCGACAAGCTTATCCGATAAATAACTGAGCGTAGCCGGGGAAAGCCCTAATGTTTTCGCAATATCCGAGGGCCGGCTTCTTCCGTTTTGCTTCAGGTGGCCGAGCACAAGAACATGAGAGACACCAAGGTCCTCATTGAATGTTTTGTTCCACTGAACGATCAGCTTGTTCGTAAAATTCTCCATACTTTGTATGAGTTCAAAAATGGTCTGCTCTTCCATTTGATCCTCCTTGTAAAAATAAACGACAGCCCCTAATGAATATGAAGGGCTGTCATCATCTTACACGCTATTGGGCTGAGTATCCACCATCAATCACCAGCTCAGATCCTGTAATGTACGAAGAATCATCAGAAGCCAGGAACAATGCCGCTTTGGCAATATCATCAGGTTGTCCTAAACGCTGCAAAGGTGTTGCCTGAATCAATTGGCCCAGCAGGTCCTTCGAGGTACTTAAAGCTTGAGTCATTGGCGTCTCGATGATCCCTGGGAAAAGCGCATTTACCCGAACGCCTTGACGTCCAAACGTTGTAGCCGCTGCTTTAGACAATGCACGTACAGCGCCTTTGGATGCCGAGTAGTGGTTAAAGCCTTGGCCGATCATGGCCGTGTACGAAGAGATATTGATGATGGAGCCTTTCTTTTGGGCTGCCATATAAGGAGCGACATGCTTGATGCCCGCGAATGGGCCGAAGCCATTAATGGACAGCATTTTCTGCCAGTCCTCCACATTAATTTGCTCGTATGGCTTCTCGGAAGAGATGCCCGCATTGTTGACAAGGATATCAATTTTACCAAATCGATCGTTTACCTCTTTCGCCAGTGCCTGCCAATCCTCATCCGAGGCGACATTCAATTTCATACCGTGGACATTCTCTTTTTGGCTTGCTTTCTCAAGCGCTGCCTCATTAATGTCAGCCGCAATCACAATGGCGCCTTCTTGTGCGAACAGATCAACCATGCATTCACCGATACCCGAAGCCCCACCGGTAACGATAGCTACTTTATTAGACAATTTCCCCATATCCCATGCTCCTAACGTAATTTGATTGAACCATTATGCCTCTAACGAAATTGGATTAATTCCACAAACCCGCCCGCTCCAGCTTCTTCTTTCCTCTGAAAGCCATGCCTATGCAGCCGATGTTAATGATCATCATGATGCCGATGGCATATAAAACAGGGGTGTAACTTCCGGTATAATCGAAGACATATCCATAGGCCGGCAAGGCAACGATCGATGATATCGCGAGCCCCATGGAGGCATTGGAATAGATCTGACTATATTCCTTATTGCCGAACAAGCTCGATGTAAGAGCCGGGCCCAATGTTCCGATGGAGGCAGAAACAAGGCCGAAAAGCCCAACAGCCAACGATATGACAACTGTGCTTGATGGCGAGAACAATAACAGCCCGATCGACAGCAAGCCGAGGAACATGGCAGCAATCGCTGTATTTCGGGTGCCGATTTTATCGCTCGCATATCCGATGACGAGTGAGCCGATCAGCACGCCGATCATATTGGTTGCCATAACATTACCTGCAAAGGTGACATCGAACCCCTTGTTCATCAGATACGTTGGAATGTGCATCGAAAAGCTGGCTGCAGATGTAATCAGGAAGAAAAAAGCAATAAGCGCATAGAATGCAGAGGATTTTTTGGCAGCAGCTAAAGTTACCCCTTTTTCATCCGCTGACGCACTATTTGCAGTTCCGTTTGTACCGTCCAGTACTTCCGCTCCGTAAGGAAGCGTTTTCTTTTCTTGAGGTGATTTCCTGATCAGGAGCAGCACGATGGGAACAACGATAACGATGATCGTAATCCCGACAATCATATAAGAAGCTCTCCAGCCTTGACCCGCGATCAGTTTGCCAACTACCGGTTGAGTAATGGCGCCAAGCACGCCGCCTGCCGCACCCATGATTCCAAGCGCCAGACCTTTGCTTTTTTTGAACCACTGATTGATGAGTACAGGTCCCGCGATAACGGTAATGAACACGCCGCCCACTGCCAGCGGAATAGCGAGGATATACCAGCCCCATACGGAATGCATCAAACCGAATAAAGCAAATGCTCCGGCCTGCAAAATGATAGCAATGATCAAAATTAGCCGGGTATCGTACTTCGCCATCAATTTGCCGCCAATGGGCAAAAAGATCATGGTAACAATGGCCGAGACGCTAAAATATAGGGATAAGCTGCCCATCCCCACGCCCAGATCATTCGAAACTTGTCTCAAAAAAAGCCCGGCGGAGTTATTTAAACCGGCCTTTCCCAAACCGACCATCAGGCAAAGCCCCAGCAAAATCCACCAAGCATAGTGAATTTTCTTCTTGTTGTGGCTCATCATGTTTATCGTTCCCCTACTCTCTAATATCCGTTGCAGTCTATAGCTGCTATTAACTCTGTGCCATTTTCATCATTTGCTCGAAATCCGGAACGGTAGGATTCGCAATGTAATGCCCGCCCTCGACCTGGATGGTCTGTCCGGTAATAAACTTGGATGCATCGGAAGTCAGAAACAGGACGGTATGTCCAATATCATCCGGTTCACCGTGATAAGGCAGCGCGTTATATTTCGCGAACGTCTCGAGCAGCTCCGGAGACATGTTATTCTTAGCTGCCGGCGTCAAAATCAATCCCGGTGCGACCGCATTACAGCGAATGTTATGTTTGCCATACTGGGTGGCGATATACTTCGTCAGATTAACGACTCCAGCCTTCGAGGCACCGTATGCAACCCGAATCGCATCGCTGGCAAAACCAGCCATGGAAGCCGTATTAACGATCGCGCCTCCACCTGCTTGAATCATGTGAGGAATAGCGAATCTGCAGCCCAATAACACGCTCTTAAGGTTCACATTCAACAGCCGATCCCACTCATCCAGATCCACGTTAACGACATCCAAATCCTTCTTCAGATTCGTCAAGCCCACATTGTTGAACAAGGTCGTGATTTTCCCATAGTGCTGCACCGTAAATTCAACCGCTTCCTGAATCGAAGCTCCATCTCCGGCATCAAGAAATACGCCCACCGCATCTCCGCCTTGGGCTTTAATATGCTCTGCCGCTTCTTTTGCCCCATCGGCGTTAAAATCAGCAATGACTACTTTAGCCCCTTCTTTCGCCAATAAATTGGCAGTGGACAATCCTATTCCAGAAGCGCCTCCAGTGATCAGCGCTACCTTGTCGTTCATTTTTGCCATTTTTTCCAGGCTCCTTTCGACACTCATGGTATGAGTAGTATACCTAAAATTTAGATATCTAAATATTTAACGTCTAAATACTAGCAGAATATTTATTCTTATGCAACGGAGAATTTTAAATAGAATGAATTCTGATGGCCAAGCGTCGCAACGAAAAAAAGAGGGCTGCGGCACCCTCTTCCTTACAGGCCTATTTCCCATTTTGCGACGGGCTAATATGATGGACAACGACGCAAAAGGAGGCTCCTCGGATGCACCGGCAGCAGTATCCCGGGCTAACGCTTACGGTGCGTGGTATAATATGCTTAACTGATGAATTAAGAGAATATAGGTGCGTGAACAGATGGAAATAAAGCCGGAACATACAGCCAAAGAAAAAAAGCCGTTATACCTTACCGTATACGATGAACTTTTCAAAAGAATCATGAATGGTACCTTTCCCGCCAAAAGCCAATTGCCAACGGAGCCCGAACTTGCCAAAATGTTCGATGTGAGCAGAATGACGTTAAGGCAAGCACTGGCTCTATTGCAGGATGACGGGCTCGTGAAGAGCTTTCATGGCAAGGGAAACTTTGTTACCGGGTCTCGAATCGAGCAGAGAAGCGTGGGTCTCGAGAAAATCGGAAATCCGGTGTATAAGTGCCATACGGAGGACATTGACCACGTCGATATCCAGTTCAGACTGGATTTGGAGAGTGACTACACCAAGGAAGTCCTGAACAGAAGAGCGACCGCCGTAGTAGCCATTGAACGCTGGTATAAGAGTAAGGGACAAGCGGTGGCTTTCGCGTTTACCTTTATGGCCATTGAGGCTGCATCTGAATTGAACCTGGACCTCCAAAATGAAGAGCAGCTGCTGGACATGCTTGAGAATAAGGTATATGAGCTCGCGAACTCGGCAACGGTGGAGGTCAAACATTCCACGGTGATGAATTCCACGTCTCAGAAATTTGAACTTGATGGCGGCGAGGTATGCGATTTGCTGCTGGAAAGTCTATATGTGAATGAACAGTATCCTATTGTATACAACAAATATTATATTCCTAAAGAATTTAGCCGGATTAAGATCAATGCGACGAAGTAGCCATACCGATATCGACAGAATCTACGAACCGATATCACTTATATAAGACGTTATGTACTTGCAGGGCAGTGGGTCTCCTTAAAGGAGGCCGGCTGCCTTTTTTTCATATGAGCCCAAATGGGAGAGAGTATGCGGCAAGCTTTTCCAAAAAAGATAGGTTGATAAGGCATGAGACGTGTGGTATTTTAATTATGTACTAATTAGACAACTTATTATACAACTATACCAATTTGTAAAAGAGAGGGAGATTTGAGTTGAATACATCTATGCATAAAGAAACGCCGCATATTAAACCTGGAGGCGTCGAAATCGCCGAAACGATTCTTTTGCCGGGGGATCCGCTAAGAGCGAAATTTATTGCAGATAATTATTTGGAAGATGTCGTTCAGTTCAATAACGTGCGCGGCATGCTGGGCTACACGGGCACGTTCAAGGGAAGAAAAATATCCGTGATGGGGACTGGAATGGGAACGCCAAGCATGAGTCTGTACTCATGGGAGCTGATCCATGTTTTCGGCGTGAAGAATCTTATTCGAATCGGTTCCGCAGGGGCCATTCAAGATCATTTGAACCTGTATGACATTGTTTTTGCAATGGGTTCTGCAACCGATTCCAATTATGGACATCAGTACAATCTTCCGGGCCACTATTCGATTACGGCATCGTTCGAGCTGTTGGAAAAAGCCAAGAAGATTGCAGATGCGCAGGGGCAGAAGGTTCATGTCGGCAATGTCCTCTCCAGTGACATTTTCTATAACGCCGATCCAACGGCGCTGAAGAAATGGAGTGAAATGGGAATTCTATGTGCAGAAATGGAATCGGCTGGCCTGTATATGAATGCGGCCCATGCGGGCGTTAACGCATTGTGTATCTTGACGATCAGCGATCATATTTTCAGACAGGAATCCACAACCCCTGAAGAAAGACAGACGGCGTTCACTAAAATGATGGAAATTGCACTCGAGCTTGCTTAATACTTGGGATGTACGAAAGGAAAATGGTAAATGGCTACGATAAGTGAACAACCACAGAATATGACCTCATCCTTTCAGGCGAAAAGAGCCGTGCCCGTAATTCTGCTCTTTTTCGTGTTTGCTTTGATCATTGATAACTCTTTTAAATTGGTTTCAGTAGCAATCGCCAATGATCTGGGCATCTCGACAGCCGCAGTCAGCTTGCAGGCCTCCTTAGCGGGACTTGTGATTGGTATCGGCGCTGTGGTCTATGCCTCTTTGGCCGACTCCATCAGTATCCGAAAGCTGCTGAGTGCGGGGATTATCTTAATCTGTATAGGTTCAATCATCGGGTTTGTATTTCAGCACTCTTATCTCTTCGTTCTGATTGCGCGTATGATTCAGACGGCGGGGCTCGCCTCGGCTGAAACGTTATACGTGATTTATGTGACGAAGCATCTGCCCAAGGAGGAGCAGAAAAAGTTTCTGGGATTCAGTACGAGCAGCTACTCGCTTTCCCTTGTTATCGGTTCCATAACGGGAGGATACGTCTCTACGTATTTAAGTTGGGCGATGTTATTCTTGATCCCGCTGCTCTCCTTGATCCTGCTTCCTTTCATTCTAAAATATTTACCGAAGGAACAATCGCGCAAGAGCCATGTGGATTTCATCGGCCTGCTCCTCATCGCAGCGATTGCGGCGTCGGTCATGCTGTATTTGACGGATTTCAATTGGATCTTTATTGTAATCTTCGCGATTGCCGCAGCGTTATTCCTTGGCTACATCAGCAAGAGTACGAAGTCGTTCATTGGCATCTCCTTTTTTAAAAACAAGCGGTTTGTAGCCGTTCTTGTGATTGCCTTCGTGATTTATTCGGTTCAACTGGGCTATATTTTCATTTTCCCGTTCGTTCTTCAGAAAATGTACGGGCTTCAGCTGGACACGATCTCGCTGCTGCTGATTCCCGGGTATGTAACGGCGGTGCTGGTTGGCGCGCTGTCCGGCAAAATCGCCAAGGTACTGACCAATAAGCAAGCGGTCTCCATTGCGATGTTCATCATTGCGTGCAGCCTGGCTTTGCCCGCCCTTATCGGAGACAGCTCGGTTATTGTATATGTTCTCTCGATGCTGCTATTCTCAGGTTCATTTGCCTTCATGTACGCCCCTATGCTGGATTCATGCATAAGCACAATTCCTGTGGAAAAATCGGGAACGGCGATTGGGTTTTACAATTTGGTGCTGAATGTGGCCGTTTCTATTGGTATTGCTTATACGGCGTCTTTGATGGAGGCTGTATCATTTGGAACGGTGTTGTTTATCCTTTGCCTGATTACACTGCTTGCGCTTGTAATGTACTGGCTGCTTGTAGGCCGACTCACCGAGTCCAAATAAGTAGAGATTGTGTTCACGCTTAAGAAGCTGCTGCGGCAGCTTCTTTTTGTGTTGCCATTGCAGCCTGCTCGATTGAGGTTTGACCTGTTATCTATATCAGACAGCGCCGAGACCACGGTATGAAAAAGGAGGAGCATTCGCAGCCCCTCCCTTCTCTGACTATATCAATTTTAATGTTTTAAGCAAACGCTCAACGATCGCGGCCGTTTCCGCTCTGGTGATGTTTTGACCTGGATGGGCCTGCTGCTGATTACCCTGTATGATTCCATATTGGATGTTCAGTGCTGCTCCATTTCGCGCCCACAGGCTAAATTTCGCTTGATCACGAAATGGCGCTAGCAATTCATTTTGCTGCTCTATACTCAGTGTAGCGTTGTGCATCGTCATATTCATCGCTTTTGAAATCATGACCATAGCTTCCTCACGTGTAATGCTTTGGTCTGGTTTGAATGACTCATCCCCATAACCCTGGATTAACCCGTAAGATACGGCAACCTGAACGGCGTTGGAGAACCAATTCCCGGAATTGACATCAATGAAGTGCATTTCATGATCGGCAAGCCGCAGCCCAAGCGCATGTGTGACAATCGCTGTAAATTCGGCGCGTGTAATGGCCTCATCCAGTACATAGCTGTTCTCGTTCACACCGTTAATAACTAGGCGCGATGCCAGGTCTTCAATGCTTTTCCGTGCCCAATGGGAGGCAATATCGTCAAATGTCTTGCTGTTATGGATGAGCACATAAGTACTGTTCGTCATACTGTTCATGGCAGCAAACCATTTACCATCGACTTGAACGACCTTCGTCGGGACTTGCTTCATTGTGCCATCGGTCATTATCAGCACGCCGGTTGTGATTTGGCCCGGATCCGTTCCGGCTGGTATCGCGATCATTCGCTCTACATAAGCATTGAACTTCTCAATCATAACTTCTTTGCCGTTATGCTCCGCTATAATTTTAAAATCCACCGCAGGAGAGACCAACGGAATGCCGCTGTCTTGTTCAGGTATGAATCTGACTTGATTGGCAGGTACATTAGTGATTTCAACCCGGATTCGAATGTCTTGCAGAGCAACGCCGGGGCCGAATAAATTCGACAGAGACTGAACACGGATCTGCTGGACAGGAAGTCTATAAACGGCATTCTCCGTTTGCACTTCAAGTACCGCTCCCTTGGCCTCCAAACTCATGGCTAACTGCGCGCTCAGCTCGCTGATGACATGACCGGAGTGGTTGGTCACCCGATTTATAAGCACATATCCTGAATCTGCCTGCTGTAGCAGCGCATTGATCTTCGCCTCATCCATTTTCATAACCGTCGTTTTGACTCCATTTACCGTTTGGGTTGTTACTGTAAATATATTTTTCTGCAGCATTCCGTTCACGAGTAGGGCGATACCTTCCTCTTGAGAGCCGGATGGTACCTGCGACGATGCCGGTTGTGTCGGTTGTGTTGGCTGCGGCCCTGGCTCTGGCTGCGGATCAACTGTCGGCGGTATGATCACTGGCGCCCGCATATCAAGAAGCCTTATCTTTCCGGTCGACTGAGTGCTTTCTACGGCGTTACCTGCCACATTATAAATGGATGCTCCATCCGCCGGCACGACTTCAATGGACTCTTGACCGTTCGGGATCCCTACGATATCAAGCATGACTCGAATGACGGTCTCGCCGCCCGTCAAGCTCCCTCCATCTGTTCTCTTCAACGAATGAATGGCAGCGCCAGTTGCGCTTCCGCCATTTCTGTCGAAATTCAGGCGCAAATTGCCTGGAGCCAATGCGCCAGCACCGTGATTATCTGCAAATACGCCTTCGCTAAACGTCACGTCGATATAGGCATTACCCTTGCCTAAAACGTAGCCTGTGAATGTTGGGAGTGTTGTATCAATGAGTACTCCCGCTGTACTGCCTGCGTTGCGAAGCGTCAAGTCCGCATCATTACCGAGCCCGTCCTTGATCGAACCGCCATTCAGCGTCAAGGCTTCGATGGTAATACCGTCGTAGTCATGATCGCCGGATTGCACATTGTAGCGGAACTGCAGCATGTTGGTATTGGACAATGTCCCGCCATTCAAGGGGGCCACACGCTTCACTCCACCGATATCCAGCATGAGCTGCGGCGTTCCGGAAACCGTAATATTCTTACTCATGGTTATCGTAAAATCCAAGGAATCGCCGGATTTATAAGTACCGGCCGATGGTACGTTCACATTTAGAATCGCCGGAGTGGTTGTGCTCACCAATATTCCCGCTGTACTGCCTACGCCATTTAGCGTTAATACTGCATTATTATTGAACGCGTCCTTGATCGAACCGCCATTCAACGTCATAGAACGGATGCTGATCCCGTTCGTATCCTCTTGCCCGGCTTGCACCGTATATCTGAATACCAACGTGTTTGTCCCCGAACCGCTATCATATACAGCCTGAACAGTCGTTGTCCCGATAACCAATGCGATCTGCGGAGTTCCAATCACGGTTACAGGCTCGCTCATCTGCACCGTGAAATCCAGGCTTTGGCCCATACCATATGTTCCATTTGCCGGAACCACTACGCTGACAACAATGGGTGCAACCGTATGGAGCGTATCGATAGAATAATTACCGGAAACAGTAAAGCCATTCCCTGCAATGCCTGCGGCATTCACCACGCCCGTCATGTTTAGCGTGATCACATTACTCGCCGCATAGATGTTATCAATCGGCGTGAACGTCGCCGTCCACGTGACCTCATTGGATGAACTGAGGCTGCTCAGCGTTCCGTTCGAAACCGTCAGATCGGCGAGCGTGAAACCGCTCACCGCTTCCGAAAACGTGATTGTCACCGTTGAGGTCTGACCCAAGGTCAGCGACGAGTTGGAGATCACTATGGTGGCCGTCAGGGGCGTGGAAGTGTCAGCATTTACTACACCGATTGGCTTTATAAACACCAGCCCCGCTATAATGGATAATGATAGAAATAATATACCTATTCGCTTGGCAAAATACATATGAACCCCCCGTGAATGTTTTTCTCATATCAATGACGTATCGTATCCCGCTGTTACAGCATTATTTTCATTGTACATTTACTATTTTCATATAAATAGTGACTGCTGTCATGAATTTGTCATGTGACATATTTGCTTGTCCTTCATCATACAAGCCCACATAAAGAAACAGGAATAAAACCCGGACCAAGAAGCCGGATTTCCATTCCTGTTATTAAATATATCCGTATACAGCGGGGATTTCCTCTATCCGTTTTACTTGCGGTAAATCCACCGCTTCATTCATTTTATTCTAGACTTGTCTACTTAGAGGGCTGCAGTTTACTGTTGAGACCGAGCGTGCGCATTGTTGAAGTATGAATTTCTTGGATAAGCTCCGGATTGTTTAATAGTCTCACGCCATAGGAAGGGATCATTTCCTTTAGTTTCGGTTCCCACGCCTTTAGATGCTGCGGGAAGCATTTTTCGATGATCTCCAGCATGACGGAAACCGCAGTAGAAGCACCCGGAGAAGCACCGAGCAATGCGGCTATGGATCCATCCGCGCTAGTCACCACTTCCGTACCGAATTGAAGCGTTCCTTTACCGCCCGCAACCGTATCCTTGATCACTTGCACACGTTGACCGGCAACAAGCATATCCCAATCCTCGCTTTTGGCATTCGGGATAAACTCCCGCAGCTCTTCCATGCGCTTTTCTTTCGATAACATCACTTGCTGGATCAGATATTTGGTCAGCGAAAGATTTTTAGCTCCTGCCGCAAGCATCGTCAGAACATTATTCGGTTTTACGGAACCTATCAAATCAAATAAGGAACCTGTTTTTAAGAACTTTGGCGAGAAGCCTGCGAACGGTCCAAAAAGAAGCGATTTTTTATTATCGATAAATCGGGTGTCCAGATGCGGAACCGACATTGGAGGCGCACCAACCTTGGCTTTGCCATATACTTTGGCATGATGCTGCGCGACAACTTCCGGATTATTGCAGACCATAAATAGCCCGCTGATCGGGAAGCCTCCGATATGTTTTCCTTCCGGAATACCCGTTTTTTGAAGCAACGGAAGACTTCCTCCTCCTCCGCCGATAAAGACGAATTTAGCCGTATGGCGTTCAACCTTGCCACTGTCGACGTTCCGTATTTTCAATTCCCACGCGCCATCGGTAGTGCGTTTTATATCATCCACACTATGTTTGTAATGGACATCGACGTCTTTACTTGTTAAGTGATTGAACAGCATGCGCGTTAAAGCGCCAAAGTTCACGTCCGTTCCAGAGTCCATTTTAGTTGCCGCTATAGGTTCATTTGAAGTACGGTCCTTCATAATCAGCGGAATCCATTCCTTCAATTTGTCCGGGTTATCGGAAAATTCCATCCCTTGAAACAGAGGATTGCTCGACATCGTTTCAAAACGCTTTTTCAAAAACGAGACATCGCTTTCCCCTTGCACCAAACTCATATGAGACAATGGCATGATAAAGTCTTGCGGATTACGAATCAGATTGCTGTTCACAAGATAAGACCAAAATTGCATTGAATCTTGAAACTGTTCATTCACGCTTATCGCTTTGCTAATATCGATGGATCCGTCAGGTTTTTCGGTTGTGTAGTTAAGCTCGCACAGCGCAGCATGCCCCGTTCCTGCATTATTCCATTCGTTGGAGCTCTCGACGCCTGGGCTTGCCAGCTTCTCAAACACATTAATCTTCCAGTCAGGTACTAATTCTTTCAGCATTGTTCCCAAAGTCGCACTCATGATTCCGGCACCAATTAAAATAACGTCTGTTTCGGTTTGTCTGTTACTCATGTTTACCGTCCTTACACGCTAATATTTGAAGAAAAGATGTAGGCGCTACCATACAAGTCAAAGTACGACCTGGTCACACACCTTTTCTAGATGAATTATAACCTTATCCTAGTATATCACTATTTTATTGAGTATTAAATGATTGTTAAATACCATTTCAAAGCTGATAACATGGCAATGATGATATGCTATTGGAGTTAGGTATGGTTTTCATAAACGCCGCTTTTAGCGGCAGCCCAAAAAAAGGAACCCATGCGTTCTAATAACGCTGAGTTCCTTTCCTTCATACTGCGCGGAAATCCCGCTGCTCTTTATGAAATGTTTTGCCGCCGACCTATCCGAGAAAGCCTTTCTTGAAAACGCCGAGCAAGTACTCGAGCGTCGTCGGATCGCTGTAACTGGACGATTCCGAGTCAACCTCGATGACATGCTTATTTTTGACGGCCGGGATATTGTTCCACGTTGCCGTTTTCATGAACGAATTATCACCCTGAGCGCTTCTGCTTAGCACAAGGAAATCACCGACGTAATCGCCTATCACCTCAGGTGATAGCGTATAATAGCCAGGACCCAAGGCGTCGGCTTTGACCTTCTCCGGCATGTTCAGCCCCATCGCCTGATACAGCACTTCAGTTCCACGCGCCCAGTTATTGCCGAGTACATAGAAGCTCTTGGCGTCCCCCTCGAGAACCGACACGGTCATGTTGTCTCCGTATTTTGCCTTGATCTCCTTACCTACTTCAGCAGTCCGCTGCTTAAAGTCATCAATCCAAGCCTGGGTCTCCTTCTCCTTGTTCAACAGCTTTCCGATTTCCAGCTGCTGATTCAGGTAGTCCAGCTTTCCCCATGTATACGCGACGGTTGGTGCGATCTCTTTGAGCTTGTCTATATTTTTGCTCTCGCTGCCTGTAATGATGAGATCGGGATCCAGCTCAATAATCTTCTCGAGATCCTCTGGCGATACGACCTTAACGCCCGACAGCTTGTCCTTGAACAACGGGTTCTTGTTCGTCCATTCGTCAACACCCACCAGCATACCGTCAAGCGAAAGCACATTCGGCGCATTCGTCAGTGCGACGATTCGTTTCGGATTAGCCGGAACCTCCACAGGGCCGGACTCAGATTGATACGTCTTTGTTCCGGCACTCGCTTCGGACGCAGTGCCGGAGTTCGTTGCAGAGTTGGTCGCTTGGCCCTCACTAGAGGTGGAGGCGGCCTTATTGTCGTTAACAGCTTGGTTTCCGCACGCGCTGATTACGATCATCAGCAGCAGTAATGGGAAGAGTAGCTTTTTGTTCATATTCAATGTTTAATCCCCTTATAATGATAATGATTATCAATCTCATATAAGGGTTACTTTATCTTTTATTTTTCCGGTTGTCAATAGGAAAGGTCTTTTTATCTCTTTCGAAAAAGCGGTTAAAAATAAGATGTAGGAACGGGCCAGAATAACGATATTTGTCGCTGAACACACAAAAAAAATTGGCTCAGTAGTCCTTCACTGGCCAACCTTTATTGACAAGAAAGCATCATCGACGGCAGCTTTTGGGGCGACGCAAGTGCCCTAGCGCAAATCCATGACATGCGTAACCTGATTTCTTCCGTTTTCTTTAGAAGCATACATCGCCTGATCGGCTTTCTGCAGGAGGGTCATATCCGTATCATCCGGGGTAATTGTGGCTATTCCAATACTTACGGTAATATTGCCCGCCTTCCAGTCAGAGGCGGCAATCGCGAGCCGCAAACGTTCCGCAGCTTTCTTGGATTGGGTTCCATCTGCATGGGGTAAAATCAGTACGAATTCTTCCCCGCCAAGCCGCGCTACTACATCCCCGTTACGGGCATGAGAGGACAGGATTTTCCCCAGAGATTCGAGTACGTCATCCCCCGTTAGATGGCCCCAATTGTCATTCACCTGCTTAAAATAATCAATATCAATGACAATAAGAGAGAACGGTTGCTGCGTTTCATTGTAAAGGTTCATCTGCTCATCCAGCTTCTCTTGAAAATAACGCCGGTTCCGCAGTCCGGTCAGTTTATCCGTCATCGATAGTTCTACTAAAGTAGCATTGATCTCCATAAGCTCAGCTTGTTTCCGTTCAATTTCCTTATGTATTTGTTCCAGCTTCACCAGGGCCTGATCCATCTGCCAGTAATCCATATGCTTCTTCGCAGATAAAAGCTCCTGCACATCATCCATGCTTTTTTTCCTATGTATGAGCACGCAATCGATCATTTCCACTCCATCATTCTTAAACCTTCGTCCATTCAATATAAACGGGATCTGCTGCTCATTACTGTCCATTAAACTGATAAGCAGCTCCTCTACTTGACCCGTCAAATGGATCTGTGGATAAAAGTTGGACTGGAAAACAAGCCTGGTTTCTGCAGACATGAGCGATTCAATATGTGTCTGGACCATATCCACATGTGCATAACCCATTAAATCCAGAAAAGTCTGATTCACGTCCCGAATCATGCCTTCATTCGTAATGGATACATATCCACAAGGAGCGTATTTTAGCCGATCGTCCATCTCCGAACATCCTCTTAATGCATATATCATCCGTTTATATTCACTCCAAGATATTCATTTACGCTACGAATGCTTGCGTTGCAAGATGACTTTTGAAGGTAGCGGCATTTACAGTTCCGATTATATCGGATTTTGCTGTGTTCACAGTCTCAACTCTGTCTCAATGTTTGTCGATAGACATTCTAATACAAATTCTAATGAATTCCGATCCGGTTTAGTAGTGAGCATTGTCATGAATTCTGTCATATGACAAACTTGATAAAATTGTAAAATTTTATGACTTATCAATAAGAGGCAGCTTATCCGTTACTTGTAATAGAGTTCTCCTTAACGAGTCTGCCGGCGAAAAATAAATCCGCCAGATCACTCTGGCGGATTATACAGTAGCAAAATAGTCTAAAAATATCGATTGTTCCACGGCAGGCTAATCGGCTTCCAGGGCCGAAAAATGGCCAAATTTGAGGATCGGACGGCCGGACATGTTCACCAAATGAAATATTTTGTACATATGTCTGTGAAGGAAGCCCTCTGAGGGACCATTTTATACAATATGCTTCTGCAGGCCTCTAGAAGCTGGAGTTGGAAATCCGAAAAAATATTTTTATTCCAAATCGTTACGAAAATGGAAATGAAAACGTTATATTTGTATAGACATCAAGACCTTAATTGCATATATCTTCTGAAGTCGGAAGGGATGATGCCATAGGGGGAAGTTCACATGTGGACCTCATTCTACTCGCTGCTGTGATGAGCGTATTTGTCGGACTATTTTCAAGTGCTGCTGCAAGCGCTGAGAAAATTGAGGAAATTGATACATCATTACTGGCGTCTAAAGGTGCTTTAGTCCAAACGAAGGGATCGCTTGTTGGGCAGTCTGTTATTGATTATTTCAAAGCAAACGATGTACCTGTAGATAATAATTCAATTATTGAAATTTTGCCTCTTACCCAAAGTGGCAATTCCCTTACTCAGGATTCTCCATATCACACTGTCCTTAGTGTCACCAATGTAGAAAATGGCGAAGTTCATAAAGATGTCCTCGTTACCTATGCAGATGAAAAGGATGGCTCATTGTCTGTTGTGGATGTGCCGGTTAATTCAAAAGGAGTGCAATCCGGTTCGGGTGAAGTACAACCTTTTGCGGGAACTACAATTGAATTTCCGCCAGACTCTTGGGATAAAAGACTCACAATAAGAGCAACCGCTGTTTATGATACGTATAGCGATGGAATTTATACCTACTATAGCCCATGGGGCGCTTACTTCACTTATACTAAAGGCACTGCTAATAATATAAGTTTCATTTCTGTTGATTACATCTGCGATGGCGCTGTATATTCTAACCCAGGCTTCAAATACCAGAATAGAAGCGCATCACACTCAGTTAAAGTAAGTCAGTCCAACCCTAACGCAAGCACAATGTATTCCAACACTAAATATTTTGAATCCGGGAAGGTACTTCTCCTTTCAGGTTCTCCTTCTGCAGGAAATTCCATAACATTTGAATTTACTGCTGATGGTTCATCTAATAATGGATACACCGTTAAGTTCTAAGTAATAATTTTGGTAATCAGCCTCGATAAGCTCCTTCGGCTATCAACATTGGCTTTCAGCCTTTGAGTGAGCGTCGAGGTTGATTACCTTCTGATTTTTCTTATAATTACATCCAAGTTGACGAGAGGACGAGAGGAAGTGTGTTACTATAATAAGAAAATTCGGATTTCTGCTGTTTGTTGTTGTGGTGGCCTTTAGTTTTGTAGCGTGTAACTCACAAAATCAAGCAAATGCTAAGGAGATAAACGAGTTAAAAAATAATATTGGGCAAACAAAGGAAGTCGTATTTAAGAACTTAAAGCTTGAGGAAGGAAAGGATATTGAGCAGTTCAATGGAAAGGCTGGAATATATGCTTTCAAAAAGCAGCATAGTCTATACGGCGAACCGCTTACCCTTACGCTTATGTTTGATTTAAATAATGACAAATTGTATGGTTTTATGTATGCAAAAGGATTTAAGGATCAAAATCAAGGCGCATATGATCTTACTAAAAAGCTATATACTAATTTGAGTAAGGCTTTTGGTGATCCAACGACAAATCCTGGCGTGTCGGACAGAATTTCAAAAATTCCAGGTTATGAGGATTTACCGAAGAAATCGTCCTATGAGTATTTTGATTCTTGGAAAGTAGATGATGAATTAAATGTTGAATTACGTTTGAATATACTAGGAGATCAGGATAGCAATATCTCCGTCGCATACAAAGTAAACACCTCTCCGGAAGATTGGAACAAGTAAACTTGATGGGAGGAGTTAGTATCGCAGGAAAAGAAGCCCGCCAGTTTCGGGGCTTCTTTTTTTGAAAAAATCAGGTCAATAAAAAATGGCCTCTGTTCGCATCGATCGTGAAGAGGCCGTTTTTCGTTTTTCTTGGCATTGCTCGAGATTGCGCCCTGACCTTGGTGGCCAGCAGGCGCAGACATGGTTTCCTATCTCTGACTTTCTTCCTCCTTTCAACTTTTTAGAATGTGAGGATTGAAAATTAGAAATAATTGCAAAAGAAGACCATATTGAGGGATACTCTGGTGTATAGACAAATTCAATGACAACAGCCCCGCGTCATTTCTCCTTTTAGGCACAATAAAAAAGCACTTTCAAACAAATTACTTCTTCAAATAAGTTATTCCTCCACAATAAACTTTTTACCTAGCAACCACATTCCGCCACTTATGACTAAGAAGTATATAGGCATCGTCACCAAGGAGCCATTATGAAGAGCGCTCATTCCCCATGTCGTTAAGCTAACTAGCAAATAATATCCTAAGCTGAATATCGCACCTGCTGTTCCCACAACATCATGAAAATGGACAAGAGCAAGACTCAGACAGTTAGGTAAAGCAATGCCAGCCCCCATTAACATGATAAACATGGTTATTAAAATACATACGATGACGATGACATTCGGCAAATTAACAAGGCTACTTGCGAATGTTAATAGTAATGCCCCGATTGTCATCACTAGACAACCAATATGAATTATCTTTTCTGTTGCAAAGACGGGCAATAATCTTTTAGAAATCATTGCACCAACAATCGATGCCACGGCCACAATAATACCCAGAAAACCATAGACTCCCGGCGATATATGAAAGTGCTCAATGAACATAAAGGGAGCTTCAGCATAGTAGCTGAATATAATCCCGTTTATGCCGCCGATTAGTAAACCAAACACCAGTACACGTGGTGATAAAAGCATTCTTCTAATAATAGGTAGAATAGTAACCTTTTTCCTTGAGGAAACATCCGTTGTTTCCGGCAGTTTTAAAAAGGCATACATAAACAACAAAATGCTCATCATCACAAGCGTAAAGAAAACAGCTCTAAAGCCTAGCGCTTGGTCAACCCACCCTCCAATAAGTGGGCCTACCGCGGGCGTAAAGGAAATTACAGCGGATATTTGGGCAAACATAGCATGCCGTTTATTTCCTGATACACTTTCACGAAGAATCGTTTGTGTAATGATCGATCCTGTTGCTGCTCCAAATGCTTGTATGAAACGGCTGATGAGGAGCAAACTAATCGATTCAGAGTAAACACACATCAAGCTTCCGATACCGTATACAATAAGCCCACCTAGCATGGCAGGCCTTCGTCCTATACAATCAGAAAACCAACCCCAGCAGAAAACGCCCAATGCAAATCCTATAAAATATATGCTTAACGTTAACTGTACGGAACTATTTGAGACACCAAGCGCGGCAGAAATATCCGGTAATGACGGGGTGTAGATTGTCTCACTAATTTGAGGAAAAGCCACCAGAACAATCATTAATAGTAAAGATGGTGCTGCATATTTCTTCATTTATTTTCGCCCTCCTATGAGCTTATATCACAGAACTAAAAGAATATAAGCTTAGCTAGGGAAATGGGGGCATCATTATGGCAAGACGATTATATATCATCATTTTGTAGAATCACCTTTCATTCTTTATATAGGAGGGCTAACCTAATTTATTTCAATAACTTTTTTTCAATAATCTCAACAAATTTTGTCGATGCTGGCGATAGAGATACGCTTTTTAAAAAACATACTCCAATACTTCTCTTGGGTATTTCCTGGGTTAATTGAACTTCATGCAATAATCCTTTATCCAAATACTCTTGAGAGAACTCTTTCGTCACACAAGCTACTCCTAAATTTATTTTTGCAAACTCCAATAGCAAATGATGTGATCCTAATTCAAAATCCGGCGAAATCTGAATTCCTTTAGACAGCATATAATCTTCGACATACTTTCTGGAATTCGATTTCGATTCAAGAAAGATTAATGGCAGTTTTGCTATCGTAGCAAGGCTAACAGGTTCAGATAATATGCTCTTGAATTTCTCCCCGTAAACAAAAATATCTTGAATATCAATGCACGGCCTTCGTTCCAATGCAGGATCATCCAGCGGGAAATTACAAATGCCAATATCCACCCCACCCGATTTGATAAGGGCGCAAATCTCGAGTGTTGTACCATTCACAATCTTGAACTTAATATTGGAATATCTGTTATAAAAGGCCTCTAAATAAGGAAGTAAAAAATACCTGGAGATGGTATCGCCGACACCTATTTTCAACTCACCTGTCGTTAAATTTTTTAATTCCAGCATCTTTTCTTCTCCAACGTGAATTAAATTCATTGCCGAATTGGCGTATTCAAATAAAAGACGGCCTTCATTGGTTAAAAATACTCCTTTTGAAGTTCTTGTGAACAGACGCGTATCTAACTCCCTTTCTAATTGCATGATGGCTTGGCTAACGGCTGGTTGCGTCATGTAAAGATCATGAGCTGCTTTGGAAAAGCTTTTACGCTTGGCTACCATACAAAACACTTTATATAAATCTAATTTGCTCACTATATAAGCACCTCTTATATCAGGTATTCGATATATTAATTTCACTTATACCATTAAATAGCTGTATATTACAAATAGAACCGCCAATTCATGCAATTCACTTTAGTAATCCTAAGGAGCGATTATACTTGGAAAGAGTGGTAGGAACAGTCGTTAGAGGCCTCCGTTGCCCAATCATAAATCAAGGGGATAGCATAGAGGAAATCGTCGTGGATAGTGTGCTAAGAGCTTCCGAAGTGGAAGGCTTCAGCATTCAAGATAAAGATATCATCACCGTAACGGAATCCATCGTTGCCCGCGCTCAAGGTAACTATGCAACGATCGATCATATCGCGAAAGATGTGAGCTCCAAATTTGGAGAAGAAACCGTGGGGGTTATTTTTCCGATCTTAAGTCGCAACCGCTTTGCAGTCTGTCTTCGCGGCATTGCAAAAGGGGCTAAAAAAATTGTTCTCATGCTTAGCTATCCATCTGATGAAGTAGGAAATCACTTAGTAGATCTTGACATGCTCGATGAAAAGGGAGTAAATCCTTGGACGGATGTTTTGTCAGAGCAGCAATTCCGTGAGCATTTTGGATATAAGAAACATACCTTCACCGGTATCGATTATATCGATTACTATAAATCGTTAATAGAAGAATATGGCGTGGAATGCGAAGTCATTTTCTCGAATAATCCAAAGACCATCCTGGAGTACACCAAAAATGTGTTAACATGCGATATTCATACGAGATTCAGAACGAAGAAAATCTTAAAAGCCAATGGCGGAGATAAAATATATAGCCTCGATGACATCTTGGCAGCACCTATTGAGGGTAGCGGATATAATGAAACCTATGGCCTCTTAGGATCAAATAAGTCCACAGAAGACCGTGTGAAGCTTTTCCCGCGTAATTGCCAACCTATCGTGGATAAAATACAGCATACGCTCACCGAAAAAACGGGCAAGCATGTTGAAGTGATGATTTATGGGGACGGAGCATTCAAAGATCCTGTGGGTAAAATTTGGGAGCTTGCTGATCCGGTTGTATCGCCAGCCTACACATCAGGACTCGATGGTACACCCAATGAAGTAAAATTAAAGTATCTTGCGGATAATAACTTCGCTGATTTAAAAGGCGAGGAACTCAAGCAAGCTATATCTCAATATATTAGAGAGAAAGAAACCGATCTCGTAGGAGCTATGGAAGCACAAGGTACTACACCTAGAAGATTAACGGATCTTATCGGCTCCCTATCAGATTTAACTTCTGGAAGCGGAGATAAGGGTACGCCTATTATCTATATTCAAGGATATTTTGATAACTATACAAACTAACAGCAACGAATCCGCATGAAAAGCAAATGAAAAGCCGAGCATAACCAGCTTTTATTTGCCCTAACGGTACAACCTCTTTTTTGAATTCGGGCCTCTTCGCCAATATGGTGAAGGGGCTCTTGCTATACGCAGGGGCCCCAAATTCTGGTGAAGGTCAGCAATTTCTTATCGAGAACCTGTTCAATTTAACCTCTGCTGTAAGCAGGACAGCGGTTAGATCATTGCCGCGGCTATCCAGTCCTCTTCTGAAATATAGGCAACGGAGAAAGTTCTTGCTATTCACACGGGCGATCGATTGACCACGGCTTCTCGGCCAATCGGCGCATTGTGTCAATCCACGTATCCAGTCGGCGATCTCCTGCTGCTGAAGCAGACCTTTGTCAATCATAGTATCCACGATACTGACGATCCGCTCATCCTCCTCCTCGTTAAAAATATGTATTCCGTTATATAGCATCCCCTGAACAGCAGTAAGTACCTCTTGCTGTACGGCTGGATCGCTCTCCGGGCACTGAACGAGCTCCACCAAGGCATCCGCACCGTGTGCCGCACTATGAGCCCATCCTCCTTTGGGCAGATAGCCGCGCAGATCCTTTTCCTCCTTATAATAGCGGAGCAGTGAATGCTTGAGATGCTGAAATTCAGCATAAGCCAGAAAAGGCTGCTTCCTGTGGCGCCGCACAATCAAGGCTATCGGCAGGATAGAGAACGTCCTCGTAAAGACAGATTGGTCATCCTCGATACCCATATGATAAAACAAATGCTGCTCATCGGTCAGGACAGCCAGAAGACTGCGTAATTCCGTTTCCGTAAGCCTCTCCTCTTCATGAATCCATTCATAGAATGTAGGATAGATCAGCTCATCCCGCAATGCCGGGTCTGAATCCCCGATATATTGCAGCATCAGAGTCATGAAATCCTGCAGCTGCTCCCCTTCACGAAGCCGGTAATGCTCTTTCTCAATTCTTTGCAGGTCTAACATGAGTTTCATCCTTGTATTACTCACGATCCCATCCCCTTCAACATACTCATTATCTCCTCTATGACCATTTCCGGTTCATCATGATGAATATAATGCCCGCTTCTCCCGGCAATCCTGATCTTGCTTACCGTTGACAGTCGCTGAAAATCGGCTTGCAGCCATTGCTCAATTTGCAGTATTTCTTGATGTGGCCATTCCTCATCATTGTGATCCGGCAGCCCTCTTGTAATGATTGATAGAGGGATGCTGCTTTGCCATGAATGATCAACGACTTCCTTATAGCTCTGTAATTTATCAATCTGCTCACTATTCAACATCGGATTCTCGAGATAGGCTCTATTTTTCGGGATCAGCTTCTCAGGCAGAATCTTTTCATAGGCGAGCTCTTTATATTCGTGTGCAGCATCAACCAGGATGATACCCGATACCAGCCCCGGGTAACAACTTGCAAATAACCTGGCAACCAATCCTCCAAAAGAATGTCCCACAAGAATATAGGGCGGTTTCACAGGAATCACCGATAACAATTCGGAAAGCTCCTGCACCAAGTCAAGGCATGTTCGTGGAACGGAGGCAACTTCGCTTCTACCCACGCCCGCCCTATCATATGAAAAGGTTGATGTTATCTGCGATACCCGGTTTTGCACCACATTCCATGACTCCGAACAATCGCCTAATCCCGCTATGAATATTACACTTGGTGTACCTTTTAGCGAGTGCTTGCCAAACAACTTGCGAGCATGACAGGTATGGAAGGCTTCAATGATATGCATTATTGTGCCACTCCTCTTGAACATGTTTCTCTCCCTTGTAAATTTTTGTTTTTATCTTTTAATCAGCTATACACCTTACAATAAAGCAAAATGACTGACACCATTATGTCAGTCATGATATGTAAGCCATAATTCTTTTATATATTCTTTGAATTCATCCCTCAAATAACGGGGCTCTACAATCTCGCATTCCTTGCCAAAGCTTAAAATATATTTGAGCAATCCGTCCTCATACGGAAAATGATCTATAACAACGTACTCGTTATCTTCTGTTTTTTGAATATTCTCTTTTTGAAAATACTCGGTTAGCTGCTCACCCATTCGATTGGTGAATTTTAGAGTGACCTGAATGCTTCGCCTATGATAGCTTTCTTCAAAAATCTTCTCGAGCTCTTCCTTTGATATATCCCTTTTCTCGAAGCCGTCACCCATCTTCAAATGGCTGATCCGAACAAGCTTGAACCTTCTGTAGTCGCTTCTGTACCTGCAAAACGCAACCAGATACCATTGACCGGTAGAAAATGTGATTTGAACCGGCTCCACTATTCTTTCGGAATAATCCATTCTTCTGTTACTATAATCAAATACCAACAGCTTATTTTCTTCGATGGCATTGTTCATCAGAAACAGGTATTCCTTCAGTTCATTTTCCATACTGAAATGGGACATATTAATGCTGAGCTTATCCGTATTTATTTCTCGTCTATATGTATTCTCGATTTTCAAAACCATATCATTAAAATTTGTGCTTTTTCCAAATAGAAAGCTTAGATTATTCATGATCGCCATAAACGTAGAAGCTTCATCCTTTTTCAAAAAAAGGTTGTCTACATTATAGTTTTCCATAACGTAAAAGCCTCCACCTTTACCACCCATGGATGCGATCGGAATACCTGCTTCGCCCAACTTTTCTATATCTCTGTAGATGGTTCGCAATGATACCTCAAAATGCTCCGCAAGCTCTTTGCCTGTAACCATACCTTTTTTTGAGATCATTAGTAACATGGAGAGTAATCGATCTACTCGCATTTTTATGTCAGCTCCTCAGGGTTGCCATCTGAATAGATGAGTGTATCACACTAAATTGGCAGCCATTGCTTATGCGATAGGATGTCAGATCTCCGCCACCGTCCTCCCGTTACTACAATAAAAATCGCCGTCCGATTCCCAGGCACGGAACGTGAACGGCGACCATTTTAGTAGCATCACATAAGTGGCAGTTCTTTCGGCAAAAGCGATATAGCTTAGGCCAATTCCGCCAGTACCTTGCCAAGCCGGTCTAGCTGCTGTTCATTAGCTTCGATGCAGATCGACTTAGCTTGTTCAAATTCCTCTTTTATCTTGAAACGTTGACGGAAAGTAACCCTTGTGCGCCCCTCGACCTCCTCAAAGGTAGCCGTTACACGAAATTCATGAACGTTGATATGATCAATCACGACCCGCTCCGGCGGCACAAACTCAACAAAGACGTTATGGTTAGGATAATCCGCGCCATCCGGTCCGTGCATGGTGAACTTCCACGTGCCTCCCGGTCTCATATCGCATTCGTGAAACGTATGGGTGAAGCCTTTCGGCCCCCACCACCTGGCTAACAAATCGGGGGTTGTCCAGGCCCGAAATACGAGCTCCCGCGGGACATCGTACTCTCGCGTAGCAACAAGTTCATTTTCACCTGTGGTCATGTTCACGCCTCCCCTTCCAATACCTTGCCCAGTGCGTCCAACATGATGTTTGTACCGTGTTCCCGTATTTCAGGCGTATCGTGCCCATCAAAGAACGCACCTTGCTCCGTGAAAATCAGCTTCGTGCCGCCCTCCACCTTGATAAGCTCGACCGATGTAATCGAGACGGAGATGCGCGTACCGTCCGAGTCCAGGGTGTACGTATAGACAATGCGCTGCTCCGGGACAAGCTCCTGGTAGACTGCGTCGAAGGTAAAGACCGGCCCTTCCGGCGGCCCGCCGCTGCTGTATTCTCGTCCGCCAACCTGAAAATCGAAGATGTCCGGCTTCGAAAACCACTTGGCTTTGGCCATTGGATCTGCCCATGCGTGATAAACCCGCTCCGGCGAAGCGGCATAAGTCCTCTCGACCACGAAGGTCCCATGCTTGACGAATCGTTCGTTCATTGATTTTCCTCCTTATGTGTGGAAATTCCGTTCTCCTCGGCAAGAAAGTCTCCCAGCAGGTCCAAATGTCGCTCCCAACTCGTTTGCCGCTCAATGACGGGCTTCTCGAATTCCATCTTCATCGCTTGCAGAAGGCTCGTGAAATCTTCAACCGTTAATTCCGCCTGACCCTGCATCAGCTTGGAGACATGCCTAAGCTGCTCCAATAGTTTCTGCTGCAGTTTCATCTGCTCTTGGATTTGGTTGATCTGCAGGCCCACAATCTCAAGCGGACTGATTTGCCCGTCCGATAAGGCCGACTTAATCTCCTCGAGAGATAAGCCCAACTCCTTAAGCGATAAAATCTGGTGCAGGCGTGACAAATTAGATTCGCTATATAGCCTGTGGCCCGACTCCGTCTGACCGGAAGGAGATAACAAACCGATTTGATCGTAATAGCGCAGGGTTCGTACCGTAAGCCCCGTCAGCTTAGCAAGATCCCCGACCTTCCAATGTCTATTCATGAACCATCTCCACTCTTTGGCGCTAGCTATATAAATTGAACTAAAGAAGCAAGCTTAAACTTAAGTTCATTTTATATGTACCGGTAACTTCATTGTAAAACATGACGTTACGTAAGGTGCAAGTGAAATTATGAAGCTCAAACGGAATTTTTTTGCGCTACCGGATTTCGGACATTTACTCCCGTTAACACCTTACATATTTCCGTTTGAAGCCGAGCTGCCCTCTATCGATCGCCTTTTGAATGTTAGCGGAAGCGTCCAGAAACTTACTTTTGGCACCGCGGCCAACTTCCACCGGTCCGACTTCTCTCGCAATCTCGACCGCCTTATCATGGAGCGGCAGATAGGATACCGCCACCGTATATATAAAATTGTTCATGGCATATTTCGTACGTTCAGGAGCATCATGAATCGTATTCTTCACAAGCTCCAGCATACCGGTTATTTTCCCTTCGGAAAATTCGCGGTCCGGACGATTTCCCAGCAGCCAGCAGTAACAGCTCCAGCCCGCCGACATCTTCAGCTCCATACCGCTTGCAATCCATTTATCGGAAACCTCCTGCGCAATATCCGTTTCCGCCAACGTTACGGCTACCACATAATCCGATAGCATATAAAAATAGGCTCCATCCATCCACCGTTCAAAATCCGCCTCAGACATTGCCTTCGGATCGGCGATCACTCCCGCAAAGTACATCGCATCGTAATTCCCCGTGGCATAAAGCTCCTCAGCCAAGGGTTGGTTGCGTTTTATTTTTCTGAAGATGGGCTTCATCCCGCCTGTGGCTACGCCAAAAAGAGGTTCGCGCGCGCCGTTGGATTGGTACATCTTCTTGGTGCGTTCCTTGCCGAGAGCCTCAAGCTCTTGCATGACCATGTCCAAATTCATTGTTCACACTTCCTTTTTAATAGCTTCTCTTAGGGAATAGGCTTCTTTACTTGAATATATCATAAAACAGCATTCATCCAATGAAATCAGAACCAAATCAAAAAGTCGCAGTGAACTTGATTCTTACAGCTTCCCTTTCGGTTTCAATAGGAGATTCCCAGAATATTTCCGCCATTATGCGTTTACTTTAAAATTTCTCTTGTTCAATAACCCCTATCCTGCTATTATGGAGAAGCATGATTTTTGGAAAGCGAATATTCAATATATGTAGGATCTTTCCAAGCAGATAATCTTTGACCACTTCTATGAGGAAGTTAAGGCCATACGGACAGCCGGGTCAAATGCCGATTGGCAACTTTCGTTGCCTTATTGATTGAGTTAAAAGCTCAAATTTTATAAGTTGGTTACTTTACAACCAGTGCATATGCACACAACTTGTGAAACGGTCAATAAGAGTGGTAAAAGTAATTATTTGCTATATAGACTCTGATCCTAACATGATATATTTGAATATGAAGCGCCTTCCATATAACTCTTGAGTTTTATGGCTGACTGACGAGCACGCAAGAGGTTTGTCCGGTCATGCTTATGGGGACGATCTTATTATTTGACTATATCAAAGCAAGTGTGATGCGCATGATGCGTGTTTCGCTTGCTTTTTTTGTTGCCGTTTTTACATTTAAAAAAATTCACTTTGAATAGGAGATCGAAAAAAATGGGAAAAGCACTAGTCATCGGCGCCGGCGGCGTAGCATCTGTAGCTATTCATAAATGCGTTCAAAACAGCGAGGTATTCGAAGAAATCTGCATCGCCAGCCGTACGAAATCCAAATGCGATGAGCTGAAAGCAAAATTGGACGGCGGCAAAACCAAAATCACAACCGCACAGGTCGATGCGAACAACGTAGATGAGCTGATTGCACTGATTAACGAAGTCAAACCGGATATCGTCATGAACCTGGCTCTGCCTTACCAGGATTTGACGATCATGGATGCTTGCCTGGCCACCAAAACGCACTATATGGATACGGCAAACTATGAGCCGGAAGATACGGCGAAATTCGAATACAAATGGCAATGGGATTACCGCGAACGCTTTGAAAAAGCAGGAATCACAGCTCTTTTGGGCAGCGGATTCGATCCAGGCGTTACGGGCGTATTCTCCGCTTATGCGCTGAAACACTATTTTGACGAAATCGAATATATCGACATTTTGGATTGCAACGGCGGGGATCACGGCTATCCTTTCGCAACCAACTTCAACCCGGAAATCAATATCCGTGAAGTGTCCGCTAATGGGCGCTACTGGGAAAACGGGCAATGGATCGAAACAAAGCCGATGGAAATCAAGCGTGAATATAACTTCGCTGAAGTTGGCCAAAAGGATATGTATCTGCTCTACCATGAAGAGCTTGAATCCCTTGCGCAAAATATGCCTGGACTGAAACGCATCCGTTTCTTCATGACCTTCGGTCAAAGCTATCTCATGCACTTAAAGGCGCTTGAAAACGTAGGAATGACTTCCATCGAACCGATCGAATACGAAGGCAAACAAATCATTCCGCTACAATTCCTGAAGGCCGTACTCCCGGACCCGGCTTCCCTGGGACCTCGCACGGTGGGCAAGACGAACATCGGCTGTATCTTTAAAGGAAAGAAAGACGGCCAAGACAAGACGTACTATGTCTACAATATTTGTGATCATCAAGAGTGCTATAAAGAAGTGGGCTCCCAAGCCATCTCCTATACAACTGGCGTTCCTGCCATGATCGGCGCAGCGCTGGTTATGACCGGCAAATGGAATAAACCGGGCGTATACAATGTCGAGGAATTCAATCCCGATCCATTCATGGAAGAGCTGAACAAATGGGGACTTCCATGGGTAGAAGACTTCAATCCGGTGCTGGTTGACGCATTGCCTGAGGAAGCTAAACAGCCGGAGCTCGTTCGCTAATATGCGATTCGGGGAATTACCGACACCTTGTTTCGTCGTCGATGAAGCACTCATCGAAAAAAACCTGAAAATTTTGAATGGCGTCATGCAGCGTACGGGAGCCAAGATTGTGCTGGCGCAAAAGGCTTTTTCGATGACCGCCATGTATCCCCTTATCGGGCAATACTTAAGCGGCACAACCGCGAGCGGTTTATTCGAAGCGCGGCTGGGGCACGAAGAAATGGGCAAAGAAAATCATGTCTTTGCCCCTGCCTATCGCGAGGATGAAATCGACGAAATTATATCCATTTGCGACCATATCATCTTCAATTCCTTTTCCCAGCTGGAAAAGTATAAAGCAAAAGCTCTTGCTGCGGGTAGAAAAGTTGGCCTTCGCCTCAATCCGGAATGCTCGACGCAAGAGGGACATGAAATCTATGATCCCTGTTCACCGGGATCCAGATTCGGCGTGAAGCGGGAGGATTTCCGACCGGAACTGCTTGAGGGCGTTTCGGGACTGCACTTCCATACCCTGTGCCAACAGAACTCGGACGATTTGGAGACCACGCTGAATGCGGTCGAAGACAAGTTCGGGCCATGGCTGCCGCAGATGGAATGGATCAATTTCGGTGGCGGCCATCATATCACAAGAGACGACTATGATATCCCAAGACTCGAAGCTTGCATTTCGCGAATGCAGGATAAATACGGCTTGGAAGTCTACCTTGAGCCCGGGGAAGCCATCGCGCTCAATGCGGGCTATATGGTCACCTCCGTGCTGGATATCCATAAGAACGGCATCGAGATTGCGATCGTGGACACATCAGCGACCTGTCATATGCCGGATGTGCTGGAAATGCCGTATCGTCCGCCGCTGGTCGGCTCGGGCGAAGCCGGCGAGAAGCCGTACACCTATCGGCTTGGCGGTCCGACCTGCCTTACGGGCGATGTCATCGGTGACTATTCCTTCGATCAGCCCTTAAAGAACGGCGATCGATTGGTATTCGAAGATATGGCGATCTACTCCATGGTCAAAACCAATACCTTCAACGGTATGCCGCTACCGGCCATCGCCGTGCAGGACAAAGACGGCAACTGCCGCATCGTGCGCGAGTTCGGTTATCAGGATTTCAAGACGAGACTCGCTTGAGTGCAGCGCGATATGTATAACGACAAGTTTAGGGCCACCCTTCGCGGGTGGCCCGTTTTATATTCAGACTTTATCAATATAAATAAACTTATTCCCATAGTATTTCATGAATCTTTTATACCCGGTATTTCCCTTCAGAACAATGATGGCCGGAAAGGCATTGATTTTGCGTTTTTTTAAGGAAACCATGAACTCCCGCTGCCCGGTGCAATAAAACTTCCCTTCCTCATATTCGAGAAGAAGCGGCGGAGACACGGATATATCATCTTCACTTTCGTCTCCGCCACCCTCCCCGATATCGCATTCCTCAAGCTGAATGAGACGCAGAGGGAACTTCACGATCCCCAGATAGAGAAAGTCTTCATGAATCACATCTTGTACTGTCGGAGCATCTTTCCGGGTAAGCAGCAGATAGCATTGGATCCACTCTTCAATCATTCCGGCATTGGTGTAGTGTACAGCCGATTCTAGCGTTGGAGCATACGTTAAGCTCTCGCCGTTATGTTTGGAATAGATAATTTTCTTAATGGAATCCAGAGATAGAAAGTACTCGTCCGCAAGTTCCGAAACCGTGGTACCATGGGCATATTTATTGCGAATCATTCGATTGCGCTTCTGCAGCTGTTCCCGGTAACCGGATGTTTCGCCCCAAGCCCTCTTTTCCTCCCCGGAGGGAATATAAAGTAGTTTCCCTGCAGCGTATCTTTGGATTTCTTTCAGCAGTTCGACAGGTAATATATCGCTCGCATTTTCATATTTCATAATTTCACCGTCTATAAGGCGTAAATTCGATCTTTCAGTCCGCTGATGGATTTCATGATGGACATGCAGGATTCCGTGTCATCAATGGATGCATGCCAACGCAGGGTATCAATTCCTTTATAATAAGCCATACATAAGAATCGTTCTTTAAAATCCGGTATGACGATGCCCCGCTTACTGCAATACTCGAACAACAATTCCGGAATATGTAGGTACGGCTTGTTCAGGTCCATAATGGCAAAATCGAGCAAAAAATCGCAGATGCCGGATCTGCTCCAGTCAGGGAACCCGACAGTCGTCTTTCCATCCGTAATCATATTGATGAAGAACGTATTGTTATACACCAAATAACGCTTACCCTCACAATACGGGATTCGGTCCTTCATTTCCTGCAAGTATGCTTCGAAAAATGATTGATCGAGAATCGTTGTCTCAAACATCTCTTTCCAATGATACCAATATCCCTCTTTATCTTCTGCGAATGTATCGACCAGAAATTCCTTACAGGTCCCATATTCTGTTTTACATTCCTCGTTAAACTCACCATATCCTTCTACAGATGTTATATCGGAAGAATGAATTTCAAGGATTCTGTCAAAAAATAATTCGTGGCATTCTAGGAACTGTTCCGGGTTTAATTGATCTGCGACAAAACCATTCGGCGTCATAGAAACTTTTTCAGAAAGTATCGATTTTATGATATAATCCTTACCCATTGTGTTATCTCCCTTCTCTTTCTAAAATTTGGAGTCATCAGAGCGCATCTGATATAGGGTAAGAATAACATTAGAATTACGTGGCATATAGGCAATGAATATCTTAAACGAACTTTACACAGCCGCCGAAAAAACTTGTCCTCACTTATTGATAAGCTCCCTCATCGAGTTCATCCAAAATCACTAAAGACTCGCTGCTGCATACGCCTTTGGTCACAAATATTTTCTTTTATACATCAAGGTAACCTGATCCGCTATATATTCCGCGCTATGCTCCGTTCCCTCTTTGATCCACCACATGATAACCCCCAGAAGTGATGAAGCAACGATATCAACCGAGGCAACGCTCTTTGCGGAGTTAATATTTCGTGCTTCCCTGCGTATTTCGATCGTTTTTTTCAACAGGTTGGACAAGTGTTTTTTGAAGCCCGGATGCTCAACCAATACAGCGAAAACCTTTCGGTATTCATAAAAATAATTTAAAAATATAACCAGCTGCTCCTGTTCGTTTCTGCTCTTCACTTGTAATAGCGGTTCAACTTTCATGGACAGGTCGTCAAAGATCTCATGCACGATCTGGCGCAGCAAATCGTTAATATCCTCATAATGCAAATAAAACGTTGCACGGTTTAGTTCTGCTCGGTTGGCAATTTTTTGGACGGTCAATTGAGAAACTTCCACATTATCAGCCAGTAATGAAAAAACGGCATGTTTCAGCATCTTTTTTGAGCGAATGGCTCGTGGATCGACTCTTTTATGTTCAGGCATTTCATCCCTCGATTATCGTATTTTTGACACTTCATCAACTAATTTCCCCCTTCTGTCAATTAGTCGACACTTTCAGCAGAATTGCAAATAGGAATCATTCATAAATGTTGATATGATATATTTTATTGACACTCTGTCGAAAAAGCAATGAGGAGAGGACGGCAACAATGCAGGAAGACATAAAGAAAATAAATAAAGGGATCTTACTCACCATTTTAATCTTGGGTTGTTTCTTATCGACGCTCAATCAGACACTATTAAATGTCGCCTTGAGTAATCTGATGGATGTATTTGATGTCACGGCAGCAACCGTACAATGGATTTCAACGGGGTTTATGCTGGTCAACGGGATACTGATTCCGATTACAGCCTATTTAATGAAACGCTTTACAACGCGTCAGTTATTTATAAGTGCCATGTTGTTTTTATTCATTGGTTCGATCGTTTGTGCGGCGGCGCCAAGCTTTGTTGTACTCTTATTAGGACGGATGATCCAAGCTGCCGGTGCAGGAATCGTCATGCCGCTCATGATGAGTGTTGTGCTTGCCATCTTCCCCGTCGAAAAACGCGGCAGCGCGATGGGACTGCTTGGACTGGCAATGATTTTCGCTCCTGCCATCGGACCGACGCTCTCGGGATTTATCGTCGCATACCACTCCTGGCGCTGGTTATTTATCGGTCTCATCCCACTTGTCATCATTGTCATAGCACTAGCATTCAAGTATTTAGTAAATGTATCCGAAACGTCGAAGTCGAAGCTGGATGTCGTAAGCGTTCTGTTATCAACCGCCGGATTTGGCTTGATTTTATACGGATTCAGCAGCGCCGGCAGTAAGGGCTGGGATGATGCTATAGTCATTCTGTCCTTAGGAATCGGGATCGTTGTGACCGCCATATTCTGCATTCGCCAAGTCAAGTCCGATGATCCGCTGCTCAACCTGTCTGTCTTCAAAAATAAAGTCTTTACGCTAACGTCGATTATTAACGTATTAATTACGATGATGATGTACGCAGATATGATCCTGCTGCCCATTTATCTACAGAATGGCCGTGGTTTTACAGCGTTTGATGCTGGACTGCTCTTATTGCCGGGTGCGCTTGTCAATGCGTTGATGTCGCCCGTTACCGGTAAATTATACGACCGTTTCGGTGCGAAGCCGCTGTTCATCATCGGTTTACTGTTTATTATTCCATCTATGTGGGCGGTAACCGATTTATCTGCATCGACAATGTATATGTATTTGATGATTCGTACCATTTGCCTGCGGATTGGACTCAGCTTCATCACCATGCCGCTCAATACGGCCGGACTCAATGCGCTGCCCAAACAACTCGGTACGCATGGTACGGCAGTAAATAATACCGTTCGCCAAATTGCCGGAGCCATTGGTACTGCTGTCGTCATTACGATTTATACCGTGCAGGCAACAAGCCATGCAGCTACAGTGATGCAGAACAATCCTTCTACGACTAGTGAGCTCCTTAAATCTCTTACGTCCATTTTAGGAGCAAGTGATGCCTATTACTTTATGATGATTCTATCGGTTGTCGCGTTTGTTATCACCTTATTTATGCCCATGAAAAAAAAGGCCATGGTTGAAAAGAAAGCAAACCATAGTTAACAAGGAAGGTCCTCTGTTGTAACCGGGGCTGAAAAAAAGCCGACATCTAAAGGAAACGTCGGCTTTATTTTTGAGAATCAAGAATAAACATAGATGCATCCTGTCCCATGAATATTTTACTTTCATGATTAAAAGTTTTGGATTGAATATTCCTGTACCCTATTTTAGTCATAACTTCGGTTAGCTTTAATTGATCAAATCCGTTATGCACGATATCTGAAATCACTTTTTCATTTTTATCAAAATCGACGATGAGTAAATGTCCTTCAACATTTAAAACATCAAATAATCTTGATAAGATCAGTTCAACATCAGGAATATGAAGCAGAACCTGGGCCATGAAAATATAATCAGCATGTAAATCCGATAAGCCTTCCTTTTCCAAATCAAAGCATAATGTACCTGCATTCTGAATATTAAAACCAGAAATTTTTTGCTCTATTTGATTAATCATGTTTTGTGAGGTGTCCAGAAAAAGCACGGAATTAAACTCGTTTAACAAGTTCATTCCAACAAGACCAGTTCCACACCCAAAATCAATAGCATTCTTACTTTTAGCGTCAACTAAATATTCACGAATGGCATCTGAAGATACCTTTGCAATTTGGATTCTTTCAGGAGTGTCATATATATTAGCTATCATTTCAAACTTATCCGTATTTCCCATTCGTAACTCTCTCCTATCTGCCTTAATATGAGGATGGTCCCATCGCGGGGTAATTATAACAGCCTTCGTAGTGATGCGGCTGCTGCGGATGGCGCCATTCATCTGGCATTCAATCACGACTTCTCGAACTTCGCCGGGGCACTCACAGCAGATCTGCACACTTGCAGCGCTCGATATCCCGAGATCAAGCGTTGCAACTCAGGAACTTCTGGGATGGCAGCCAATGGGGTTTCAAGCATGCGGGGTAAATTCATATGCCATTATAAGCGTTCATTAATTTTGAACAACAATTCCTTTAAGGTTTGCTTCTCCTCTTCGGTGAGGAATTGAACGATTTCGTCCTCCACCCTTTGGAAGGAGTCATTAAAGTCTTCAATTAATTCAACGGCCTTTGGTAGAACATAAATATTTTTTTGCCGTTCATTATTGGCTGGGATTTTTCGCTCGATGAACCCTCTTTGCTCAAGGCCTTGAAGCATACTTGTAATGCTGGCTCCGCGCAAATGAAACCGATCGGCAAGATCCCTCTGAATTAAATCAGTTTCTTGGTTCTCGTAGATATAACTTATTATTTTCCCTTGCTGGGCATTTAACCCTAACTCTTTTATGCTCTCATCCGCTTTTTTCTTTAACTTAAGGCCGATAATCTGAAACAAATCCAGATAAGGGGTATCCTTGCGAGACTCCATGTTCGTACCTCCCCAAATTATTAGGAAACTAACTGTAAGTAAATAAACTATACAGAGATCTAGTTTGCATGTCAATTAAATATTAGTTTATTGACAGTTAGTTTCCTAACAGTTATACTCCGAAGTGATCCAGTACAACTCCAAGGAGGAATAACAAAATGAAGAATGCAGCTCAAAGCTCTCCGTTAGAAACAGTTACGGCGATTACCAATGTACGTATTTTCGATGGGGAAAAAGTTATCGATTCAAGAAATGTTGTCATCAAAGGGGAAACCATTATTGCGGTAGGTGGTGATCTTCCAGCAAATGCAATGATCATTGATGCGAAGGATGCGACTTTATTGCCGGGCTTGATTGATGCGCATGTTCACACTTCGATTGGTGGGTTACGGGATGCTTTAAAGTTCGGTGTTACGACAGAACTCGAAATGAACGGTGATTTTACGGAAAGAGGGCGGGCAATCCAGTTAAAAAATGTGAATGATATCGCCGATGTCCGTTCTACCGGTACAGCGATCACCGCTCCAGGCGGTCATCCGGATGAACTTCTTCCGGATGGGGATGAAATTCCTGATTTCGTATTAAAGGAACTGGAGAAGTTATCAGAGGAAGACCGGGAAGCTATGCTAGCCGCTTACGCTCACGATCACGAAGAAGTACCCCAAGTGACGACAGTGGAGGAAGCGATCAAGCATGTGCATACCCAAGTAGAGAATGGTGCCGACTTTATCAAAATCATGATTGAAGAAGGGACGGTCATGGCTGCTCCTGGTCTGCCTGTTTTAAGCGACGAGATTCTAAAAGCAGCCGTGGAAGAAGCTCATAAGTTCCATAAAATCGTCATAGCCCACGTCTTGACTGCTCATACTTCGCAAACCGCCATAGATATTGGAGTGGACGGGTTGGGCCACTTGTTTATCGACAGGCCCGAACACACGCCCAAATTGGTTGAATCCATAGCCAATTCAGGCGCGTTCGTGACACCATGTTTGGTATTGAACTCGTCCATACTTGGGAATCCGGCATCGGATTTGGCGAATGACCCGCGTGTATATTCCAAATTAAGTCCTGAATGGATCGATATTTTGAACTCCAGTTTCAATACTTTCCCGCAAGGCAATATGGAGAATAGCTTTAAAAACGTGATGGATCTCCACCGAGCCGGAGTGGATATTCTGGTCGGTACGGATGTCTCCCCTGTTCCCGTTCCAAATCTCGGAGGCCTTGCACATGGTGCCAGCGTTCATCATGAAATGCAATTGCTGGTTATGGCCGGGTTCACTCCGATAGAAGCGCTTCGATCCGCTACTTCGAAACCGGCCCGTTGCTTTGGTCTTAACGATCGCGGCCGGATTGCCGCAGGTTCACGCGCTGACCTTGTACTGGTAAATGGCGATCCGACAACCAATATCTCCGATACCTTGTCCATCAAAGCCGTATGGTCCAAAGGTGTGCAGCAACGAAGTGAATTATTTCTGCCAATTTAACATGTTCATTTATTAAATTATCTGAAACGATATATTTTAATCCTTAATTTAGCCGGTCATTACCGTTGGTCGTACGGTTTTCTAAAGAACTTCAAAAGATTCCGATAAACCATCCCGGAATGTTAAATTCTCGGGATGGTATTTTTGACCAGACGCTGTCTGCGTTGTAGCACGGCCAGGCATCTCCCTATTGCTAAGTGGAATAGAATTACTTCTTCTCTGTCGCAAAATAAAGGATGGCTGCGATCGGGAAAACCATTCCAATCCATAACACGGCACTCCATCCTCCTGTAGCATATGTCCATCCCCCAATTGCGGATCCGATGGCACCGCCAAAAAAGAAGATAGCCATAAAAAGCCCATTCAGCCGACTGCGAATTTCCGGACTCAGCGAGAAGAGCGCACGTTGTCCAAGCACAAGATTTGCGGATACGCCGGCGTCCAATAAAATAGCTGAAACGACGAGAACGACTATTCCGGTAATTGAACCCGTACGGATCAAAAGGGGCAGCAGCATCGAACTGATGACAGTGGCGAGTGCAATCCCTGTTGCGGGTTTAGTCCAGCCGCGGTCTGCCAGCCGTCCGGCCAAAGGCGCGGCTATTGCGCCCGTGACTCCGACAAGCGCGAACAATGCAATGTTCATCTGTGAAAAATGAAAGATCGGGCCGGATAACAGTAAAGGAACTGTAGTCCAAAATAAGCTGAAAGTTGCAAACACACATGCGTGATAGGCAGCCCGGCGGCGTAAGATCGGGGTTGTGCGCAGCAGGTGCCACATCGAACCGAGCAGAGCGGTATAGCGTGTGTCTGTCATGGGCTTTCTTGCAGGCAGCACCTTGGACAGTACGATCGCCAAAATAATAACCGCTGCAGCAGACAAGGCGAATACGGCATGCCAACCCAGGAAGTCGGCCACCAGGCTCGACAACGGACGCGAGAGCATGATGCCAAGCAACAAACCGCTCATGACATTGCCGACAACGCGACCGCGTGAAGAATCGGATGCAAGGTATGACGCAAAAGGCACGAGAACCTGTGCGGCGACCGACCCTATGCCGATGATAAACGAAGCCGCCAAGAATGGCACAGCTTGTTTCGACATTGCCGTGATTGCAAGTGCAACACCTGTGAGAAGTAAAGATGCGACAACCAATTTTCGGTTTTCAACGATATCTCCCATAGGTACGATAAATAACAAGCCGACTACATAACCTATCTGTGTTAACGTCACGATCAAGCCGGAACTGTTTGCGGATAGCCCGATGGAAGAGCTGATGACCCCAACCAAGGGCTGCGCATAGTAAAGATTAGCTACAATGACGCCGCATGCGGCCGCCAGAAGCAGGGTTAACCATGTTGGGATATTACTCTCGATCGATTGTTTTTTTAACGCAGTCATTTTAGGCAACTCCTTATATAGAAATATATTGTGTTCTAAAGTCAATAAATTCATGGCTTCACGACAGTTACAATTCCAGCCGGCTTCCTCCTCGCGTAATTCCTCCATTCTATTTAAAATACTGAACGTATAGTTTATAAATTGTATAAACAGAATAATATACTGAACGTGCAGTTTTGTAAATAGGTAATCACAATTTTATTTTTTATTCATAATTGGTATACTGAACGTATAGTTTATTTTTATCGGATCAGATATGTATGAACGAAAGAGGATGATGACGATGAATGGAAAAAGAGGCCGGCCGCGTAATATAGAAGCTCAAAAATCTATTCTTTCCGCATCTTATGAGTTATTGCTGGAAAATGGCTTTCAAGCCGTCACAGTGGATAAAATTGCCGATCGTGCCCAAGTTAGCAAAGCCACGATATATAAATGGTGGCCTAATAAGGCTGCCGTGGTTATGGATGGTTTCCTGCATGCCGCCACAAACAGATTACCCGTGCCTGATACAGGTACAACATTTAATGATATTTTAATTCACGCCACGAATTTAACCAGGTTTTTGACAAGCCGAGAGGGGACTATCATTACGGAGTTATTAGGCGAAGGGCAGTTCGATTCAGGATTGGCGGAGGCCTATCGTGCTCGGTTTTTCCGTCCCCGCCGACTTGAGGCTAGAGGTCTTTTGGAAAAAGGGGTTCAACGCGGGGAATTGAAAAATAATCTCGACATTGGCATATGCATCGATCTCATTTACGGGCCGATTTTCTATCGTTTACTTGTGACAGGCGAAACCTTGGACGAACCCTATGTGGAGAACTTAGTCAAAAATGCATTTGAAGGAATCCGTTCAACCTGAGTCGTATTTGTCGTACATCCAACAAATATCGAATGCGCCGGGCAGAACGTAAGTGCCTTGGCAGGAGATTTCTTTTCAAGCGGCTTTGGCGCTTCGTTATTCATCGAATCAAAAAGCCCTTGCTCATGGAGCAAGGGCTTTTTGAGAACCGGATTGCCTTTCACTTGGCGAACTCCCACAGCTTGCCGAAAATCGGCATCGCCGCCATTTCCGTCACAAGATAGGCGGAAGTCACTCATTCGGCACGTATTTTTAACGCCCTTTCAGAGCATGCTCGATTCGCTTATCCGGCATGAACCAGATTACGGCAACGAGTACAAAAAAGAAGCCAGATATCCAAGGACTCACATATGCGGTCAAGGCTGCAGCTAAGTAGAGTAAGGGGGATATTCTCCCCTTCCAGTCTTTTCCCATCATCAAAAAGAATGAGGAATCGCTGGAATGCTGATTAATAATCGCCCGCTGAAGCAGCCAGTACGAGAATGCTGCGAGTAATAGTATAATACCGTACAGCGCTGTAGGAGTGGCTGCAAAATGGCTTTCCCCCATCCAAGCTGTCGTAAACGGAACAAGGGATAACCAGAATAGAAGCAGCAAATTGAGCCACATCAACGGCCCGTTCATCTTTCGAACCATGTGCAGCAGATGATGATGATTGTTCCAGTAGATGCCGATATATACGAAACTAAAGATGTAGCTAAGAATCTTTGGGCCGAGCTCGATCAGCGCATACCAGTCATGACCTACCGGCACTTTAAACTCCAGTACCATGATCGTAATGATAATCGCCAGTACGCCATCGCTGAACGCTTCCATCCGATTCGCCTTCATTGTGTCTTACCCTCTCTCGCTTCTCGCGCTATATTAACCTTTTCGATACTAGTAACTTTGCATAAAACCCTTCATCACGTCAAGAAAAAGCCTTCTTTACCTGCTTAGGCACATCAATATGGACGAAAACCACTTATGCTGATCACTCATTTGACTTAGAATGACCGTAGACGATTGAAAAAGGCTGTGATTCCAATGTTAATCAAAAGAGATAAATGGTTGCAATATCGCATCCTTCGCAATGGATCCTCTCTCGCCGGACGTTTGCCAGATACACGGTTGCTTAAAAAGAATGCTTTATCGAACATGCTGCTTCAATATCGAAGCGTCGTACTGAAACCTCGCGATGGGAGTTACGGAAGGGATATCGTGTTCATTCATCGGAACGGTGCAAATACCTATCGGGTTCAAAACGAAAAGAATACGGTCACCATGAGAGACACCAATCAATTGCTCAAGGAGCTTAGTAAAATAAATAAAGGTTATGGATATATTGTCCAAAGGCGTCTGCAGCTTGCTCAAGTTGGGCACAAGCCGTTCGACATCCGGATCATGGTTCAGCGGAAAAAAGGCTCTTCCTCCACTTGGAACGTGACAGGCTCGTACGCGAAGGTGGCAGCGCAGGGATATCTGGTCACCAATGTGACCAGCCGCCCCATTCCAGTGCTTGAGGCGCTAAAATTAGCCCGAATCGGAGATCGGAGCTTGCTTGTCAAAGCGGAACAGATCGCACTACTCGCTGCCAAACGACTGGGAGAGCGTTATCCCACGCTTAGACAAGTCGGGTTCGATATCGGCATCGACCGGAACCGCCGGATTTGGATCATTGAAGGCAATTATCAACCGGACCTGCGCCCTTTCCGGCTCTTGAAAGATTCCTCAATGCATCGCAGAATATTATGGTATAAGCAAAGCATCTATCGACGTACTCTCAATGGAGATAGACCGCACTAAGATGTTGTTTTTCTTGCGATATCAGGAAGATCCTGCTTCGAATTTTATACGTTCTGATATCTTAAGAAGTATTAAAGCGAAAAAAAGACGACCAGCCTTTGATCTTTGGCCTGTCGTCTTTTCATGTTGAACCCTATTCTTGATCATGCAACGCTTGAGATGTCACTTACGTCTTCTTTTGGCACTTCTACTTACAACGCGCGTCACTTGGAACTTATTTACCCCTACCTGTATAATGGCAAACTGGCTGAAAGATGTGCCGGAAGAAGTATAAGGTTCCGCTTCGATATTTCCACTCGGCGTTCTAACCGTTGCGGTGATTCTAGTCACCAAGCAGACGCCGCGGCTCGAAGCTCTCCAAGTCTCGTCACGCAGAACACTATAATTGTCGTCACTACAAAAGAAGGTAGCATACTCAACTTTCCCAAACGCATTAAACGAAGTAGAGTTGAAGATCTGAACAGGGTCATAACCGTTAGGTCCTCTATTTCCCATTACCAAAACCTCCCTTGTCATTGATATGTTCATTAAATGCAATAGAATCGTTTTGGTAAGGTATACAAGTGGACAAGAAAATAAAAGTACGTTTGTCCGGTGGCTGCGAGGATACGACAGCTTATGATGCTTGCTAACTTGCGGTCCTCTTTATCTTTTGTCGTCATTGAGATGTTTTTAATAGCGGCAAGTATATTAGGCTGTTGCCAAATCAAAGGCGACCATTCTTTAACCCATAGTGTCCTGCTTTCGTGTGTTAATTTTTATCTTCTCCGGTAGTTTAACAGAAGTAGCTGAATCTTTTCCCCGGAAAGAATTGCCTTGCAAGTCTACCCAATCATTCCCTCTGAATCTTGCATAAACTGGAGCATTAAAATAGAGGAGTTGATAGTATGGTACGTATCCTTGATAAAGCGGCCGTCCAGTCGCTTAGTCGCTTCAATCCGGCCAAATCATTTACGATTCGGCGTTCCCCGCAAAAATCTGGCATAGCAACGATCCCAATACGGATTCCAGTAAATGCTCAACCAAACCGGGTAGATTTGATAGTATCTGTTGGTGTCAGAGGTATCACAGGCATTGGACAAATCCGCTTTAGAGTCTTCCGTGGTAATACAGAAATTTTCAACACACAGCAAGGCATCGAATCTACGGGTTCAGAGCAAAATTATATCGTTACCTTCCAAGCTGAAGATAGAAATGTGAAAGCAGGTACTCATGCTTACACAGTCACAGCTGAAAACCGGGCTGCAAATACAAGAGTAGATGTTGTAGGACCCATATCATTTAGTGGGTTAGCTGTTAAAACCAGAAACTAACAGCACTTCTTATCATCGACGTCACACGCAAATGGACGGGCCATACCCAAACTGGAGCTCATGTTCCATTCCAGACTTATCACGGCGTTCAAGAAAATGCATGTCCGTGACGGTATGGTTCTCCGCGCTGTCAATAAAGGCAAGTTTTAAGGCCATCCTATGCAGGATGGCCTTTTCTGTATACGGTGAATTAACCGGCATCTCTTTAAAATCTCTCTCCATTTTATCCTATTTTTGGCCTTTTTCCCGATAAATTTTAAACGAAAAGCCGCCAGATCAACGATCTGACGGCCTAAGCACCTGCGAATTTTATTTGAGCATTTGAAACACCTGTTCAACATCCTTGTCCCCTCGGCCAGACAGGTTAACAATGAGAATTTGATCCAGGTCCATTGTCGGTGCTAACTTCTTGGCGTATGCAACCGCGTGCGCGCTTTCTAGGGCAGGGATAATTCCCTCCGTGCGGGACAGCTCTTGGAAGGCTTCCAGCACTTCCTCATTGGTGACGGTGACATATTCAGCCCGTCCGGTCACCTTCAGGTAGCTATGCTCCGGCCCGATACCCGGATAGTCGAGCCCCGCAGCAATCGAATACGTCTTTTGCGGCTGACCTTCCTCATCCAACAGCACTAAGCACTTGAAGCCGTGAATGATGCTGGGCACACCCTGGGTTAAGGTTGGCGCTTTGTCGGGTTCAACGCCAATTAAGCGAACGCTCGGTTCGTCGATGTAGTGGGCGAATGCACCAATAGCATTGCTGCCGCCGCCCACGCATGCCACCACCGCATCCGGCAAACGACCTTCCTTCTCCATCATCTGCAGCTTCGACTCTTCGCTGATGACTGCCTGGAAATGTTTGACCATCGTCGGGAACGGATGCGGTCCAACCGCGGATCCGAGCAAATAAAACGTATTTTTATAGTTTCTAACCAGATCGTCAAGCGCTTCATCCACCGCGTCCTTCAGGCGGCCCTGTCCCTTATGAACCGGAATGACGGTTGCGCCGAGCAGTTCCATCCGGAACACATTAAGCGCTTGGCGGCGCATATCTTCAGCTCCCATGTAAATGACGCAATCCATATTAAACATGGCGCAAGCTGTTGCTGTAGCGACACCGTGCTGTCCGGCACCAGTCTCGGCAATAATCCGCTTAGCTCCCATCCGCTTAGCGAGCAGAATCTGGCCAATAGCGTTGTTAATCTTATGCGCTCCAGTATGATTCAGATCCTCGCGCTTCAAGTAGATCTTGGGGCCTCCCCAAGCTTCGGACAGTCGCTCGGCATACGTTAGCGGGCTCTTGCGACCAACATATTCACGCAGGTAATAGCTAAGCTCTTCCTTGAAGTCTGGATCGTCCCGAAACTTGTAAAATTGCTCACTCAAATAGTTCAGCACTTCCTGCAATTCCGGCGGGACAAAGCTGCCCCCGAACTCCCCGAAGTACCCCTCTTGCTGAGATAGTTGGTCCATAAGTATGCCTCCCTAATGATTAACGATTAATTGGTAATGGATGTATACCATACTATCATGAAATCCAGCTTCTGATGAGCTTTAGGGAAATAATTCAGGGTAATTATGGAGTAATTTCAAAAACAGTACCTTGGTTAAAATCAGCAACTTTCATGGAGCCATAAACCCCTAAGTATAATCTGGTTTGATCCATATTCGTTCCTAAGCTTACATAATAAGCGGACTCAGATCCAAAATTATAATCGGTTTCAATAATACTAAAGTCATTTAATTTACAATCTGTTTGTCCCCTGGCATAAGCTAAAACCCCTCTAACCGGAGGGCGAACCCCTTCATTCTTGGCAAGATCGGTAAACACAACGCTTCCTGTTAAACCGGGGATGCCATCCCCCATATAGGCTTGGACTCCTGTAAGCGCGGTTCCTCCAAACTTATCAGGCCGAGGATCTTTATGAAAATAACTGATGAGAGGCTGAAGACGCCTCACTGAAGTTTCTACTGCTTCATTGTAATAAGCCATTGTCTTCTCATCCAAAGCTTTACTTGCAGCGCAGTTCTTTATAATCGTAGTCGGAAATGCACCTTCCCACCCTCGCCAGCCAAAGTTAATCAATCCCTCCTGGTCAAGCTCAGAGTTCCCTAATGAAGCCTGAACAAGCTGGGTGACCGGGATTGGCGTATAATGAACGAATGAAAAAATCGACTCGACCAAGTCCTGTCCGACATTCCCCACATATTTGATATACCGGTTATAAACCTTTTCAAATGAAATGCCTGGTACATTGCGAACGCCCTTGGCAATGACCGTAAGCGTTTCTTGAATAGGCACGGGAAGTTCATTAAAACGTGTAACTACAGGCGGATTATAAATCAACGTCTCCTTAGCTACATCCATTTCAATAATTTTCCCCGCGATTTCCAAATTATCTTGACTTAAATTAAATGGATCAAAGCCTGATCCGCCATCTCCAGTTGTTAAAACAAGCTTTCCTGTTTCAGGTGAAAAGTTTAAGCTATTGACGCCATTATGATTAAGAAATGGTCTCCTTAGGTTAAGTAATGTCCGTCGTCTTTGAGGTTGACCATTCGGTTGTACATTCCATTCTTCAACTGTATCGATATGATCATAATTCGTTTCTCTGTTCGTCCACCTGAGGTTTAAAGTTTCGGGATCACATGGGTTAGGCTTAAAAGATTCAAGCGGAGCACCCGGAATTGCACCTGGACCCTGTGTCCCAGCTACTGAAAAATGAAGATAGAAAAGACCGTTATAATAAAAATCGGGATGAAACGCTAACCCTAACAATCCGCGCTCATCATACCCTCCCCTAGAAGCACCTAGTTTTATGATTCGAGGGCGTATATCTAAAAAAGTCCTTATAACTCCGTCTCCTATGTAAAAGATCTCTCCTACTTGGGTTGCAATAAATAGTCTTTCAATTGAATCACCTGGAAGTATAGCTGTTTTCATAACAGTGGGCATATTGAGCTTATCTACAATAGGCTGTAAACTAACCTTAATTTTTTTCAAATAACTTTTGCACCCCCTACTCTTATTTCTTCCTTTTAGAAATATGATTAGAACGGTTCCTTTAGTACCAGCACACACTTAAACTGCCATCCCGTGATGAAGCATTGTTCAAGCAACCCCTTATATAGCAGAAGGGGCCTTTCCTTTGTCCGGAAAAGCCCTCAATCAGAAGCTATTTATTACAGTTTGATCAAATTTGGAGTAGTGGTACGGTTCAGCGTATCATAAGCAGGGCGCAAGTCAAAAGCACCCCGTCGGGTGCCTTTGACTTTTAAATAAGAGATCCTGCAATTATGCAGAGTATCTATAATATAACGCGCTCAAAACGGAGGCAATATCCCCAGCCGGGCCCACCCTTCCTTCGAAGGACCATATACCGCAGGTATAGGCAACCCTGCTTGGCGCATCAACACCGTAACTTGGCCCCGATGATGTACGATGTGCTTGATCAATCCCATGAATATCGTGGCGTTGGACTCCATTCTTCCAAAAGCTTTTTGGATTTGCTTCAATATACAGTCCGTCCATTGCTCGTGTAGTGCCTTCTCTACCTCTATGCTTACCGTACGAAAAGTATCGGCGATCACCTTTGCAGATGGCACTTCGTTTAAATTTGGGACTTTCGCTACCGTTAATCCAAATTCTGATAAATAGTCCGGAATGTTTGTAACGAAGTGCCAGGCGATCCTTCCCAACGTGCGTCCTTCGGGATAAACCTGCTGCGAGAGCGATTCATCGGTCAAACCGTCCAGTATGTTCTGAGTTAGTGCGGCTTCATTCTTCCATTCGGCTATAAAATCTTCGACTGTGCAATACATCTTTTCATCCCCTTAATTCAGTTCCATTACAAACTCGTTTACCGCCTGATAATAACCGTTTAAATCCTCGGAGTGGACACCGTGACCGCATTGTTCGAACACAGTCAGCTTGGTGTTAAGCCTCCTCGCTCCCATCCGTCTCGCTTGTTCGGTACCAAGAATGAAGCTCTTCCCACCATGAATCAGCAGGATCGGGCAACTCGACCCTAACCAGTCCTCCCACCAGACCCCATTGGACTTTGGAACGGATACTTGCAGTCCCTTCAGATCCGTTCGGAATCCCCAACCGAGTTCATCCTCAAATACGCTTTCGGCAAAATAATCGATGGCACGGAGCCCTATGTCTGCAAGCGATTGTCTCAGTTCCTTTAAAGAAGCCGATCGAAAAGGAAGCTTGTCGGCAAAGGAGAAATCGGCGTCAATCTCCGCACCGATGTCCTCTACAATAACGGCCTTCACCAGCTCTGGATAACGGGCCGCAAATTGATACGCATTCAATCCTCCCAAGGAATGCCCCAGGATCGTAACCGGCTGTCCCCCAAGCTCCGACTGAACCAGATTGAGAATATCCTCCACGTAATCTTCCCTTGCGTATTCCTTCCCGGGTGGATGTTCGCTCCAACCGTGTCCGCGTTGATCCATGGAAATAACCCGCCAATCTTTGAAACGCACAGCCAGCTCTGAGAATGATCTTGCACTAGCCATATACCCATGCAACATAACGAGCACTCGTTTGCTATCTCCACCATAATCAAGGTAAGAAAGACAAAGGTTTCCCGAGTGAAAGGATTTCCTTGTTGCCGAGCTATCATAACCGATATTCAACATCTTAATGTCACTCCTTTTTTATTCAGCTCTAATCTTCCTTAATCCCATCTTAACCACTAATGGTGACAGCTTTTGTCATCATTGAGAAATAATTTTCAGCCTCAAAGAGGGAAATGACGGACCTCTTGCTTTCGTTGTTGTAGTCCATATAACCCAGCCAACGTGGCAGCTATCGCCATAAAGATCGCACTGGACGCGACACCGAATTGCAAACCGAACCGTTCCCCCCCCACGCCCCCAACGATTGGGCCGATAATCTGCCCCGAGGCAAAAAAGGCTGTGGCTAAGCTGAGGCATTTCGCATAGGCGCGATCAGGGACATGTTTCCGAAGAAGTGCAGTCGTCATCAACGGCGGGGTAATAAAGGAGACCAGCCCAATGACAACTGCACCCAAAGCAGTAACAAACAGATTATTGGTGATTACGCCAATTGCCCCAATCGTCCCCAAAGTTAAACCGGACGCAAGCGTATACCCGCTGGGCCAACGATCGATTGCCTTGCCCCCAATCCATCCATTAAATAGCCCCGCAAGCCCAATAGCGGACCAAATCAACCCGGCATATAGAGACGGAATGCCTTTGCCTACCAGATAGGGAATCAAAAACGTGAAATAGATAATGTATCCCCACCCGAAGAAGAAATAAGAGCCGATTAAGAATAAGAGCTTCCTCGGGCTCAACAAGAGACGGTACACATTCACGTGTTCTTGGTCTCGTAAAACTGATTCCGCCGGCGAGGGTGTTTTTGTTGATCCCTGCTTTACAGTGACGAACTCAAAACCAAATGCCGCAAGGACGCCGAACACACCCATGGCCGCCCAGGCATACCGCCACCCCTCCAAGTGAGAAGGATCGATGGTGAGGGGCGCGAATAATCCCGTTACTAGAATACCGGCGGAGCCACCCAACCAGATCAGACCGGATGCCACTCCTCGTTCCGTCGGCCGAACAGCATCCAGTGCAATCGACAGAACTAACACCGTCGCGATAGCCGAGAACAAGCCGATTGCGAACCGCCATAACCCGAGCTGGATGAAATATTGGCTAAATGACGAGCCGATCATAGTCAGTCCAAGCAAGAAACACGACAATCGATTGATGACAGGCTTATGTTCCGGAAACCTCGAGATCAAAGGAGGAAGACACAGTGTGCCTACCAAATACCCGATAAAGTTCACTGTGCCCAATATGCCCAATTGACCGTAGCTCCCCCCGATCTCTCTTTGTATCCCGGGCAAGAACATGCCATAAGAAAGCCGAGAAAAACCGAGAATGACGACAAACAAAAGTGATGCCCACAGAGTGATCCAGCTGAATGCCGATTTCGTGCCCATTGCCCATCACCCCCTATAATAATTTGTTGAAATAAGTGTACTATTGCAGGAAAGTTATGTAAAATTGAATAATATGAATGAATGATTCATAAATCTTAAACCAAGGGGGATGGAAATGGATCTTCAAGCTTTAAAAACCTTTGAAGCCTGCGTGCGTCTTGGTCATTTTCAGAAAGCTGCCGAGGAACTCCAATACGCTCCCTCAACGGTAACCCTTCAAATTCAGCGACTTGAAGCCGATCTGGGCGTCTCTTTATTCGTGCGCGACGGCAAACGAGTGATCGTGTCCGAAGCCGGCCGGTGGCTCCACCAAGAGGCTTTAATTCTGCTGAACTCGATCGGATCCATGAGGCAGACCGTTTCCGATATCGCGGCGGGGGACGGCGGAACTGTTCGCTTCGCAGCTATTGAGCCCATCGCGAGCCAGAGACTTGCAACCGTCGTAGCTGACTTTTGTACGGGGCACCCCAAAGTGAAGCTGACCATGGAAGTGAGCGGAAGCAAGTCGATCGCGGAGAGGGTCCGAGCTGGTGAATTGGATTTCGGCATATGCTCCGTCCCATCGGCTGCTTTTCTGTTAGAGTTTGAACCACTGATTGAGGAAGAATTAGGAGTGATGATGAGAGCGGATCACCCGTTAGCCAACCAAAATGACATCGCGGCGAGCGACCTCACGGGGCTAACCGTTTTTGTCAAAGAACCTACTTGTATCTATCGGGAGCTTTGGGAAAGGACAGTCCGTGAGACTAGCAAACATCCTTTCTCTTGCATTGAGGTTGGAAGCTTCTTTGTGATTCAACAAATGGTCAAAGAAGCATTCAGTGTAGGTATTGTTCCGATTTACGGTGGTCTGGAACTGGGAGGATCCCTGGTCATCAGACCTTTCGCCGATATGAATCCCATAGTCGCCTTGGGAATCGTTTATAAAAATAAAGGCTTCTTGGGCAAGGCATCGTTATTATTAATGGACGCAATCAGAGCAGTCCATTAATCTAAAACATATATAGATTCTTTCTCATCATCACCCAGAGGCCCGCGCTCAATTGTCAGATTATCGACTTCTAATTCCAGCCGGAACTTTCACATTATTCTCTTGTTCATCTATCATCTCGAACATGTTATCTTGAAGATCTTTCATTTCCAAATTTATATAATATAGAATTGCAATTTGTTCTTTTGGTACATTTACTACGTCAAATGTTGATTATAATTGTTGAAAGCCATATTAAATTTATTGATTTTTATCATATTCATTAATCAATCCGACTAAATATTTATAATTATCCTCTGTAATTCCAAAAGTATTTGTGGGTTTTTTTTGATAAAATTCTTCTGCAAATTTTATCGTATCATCGGATACTTGATTTGCCTTAAGAATGTTCTCCTTCCAATATTGAATACATTTAATAGTTTTCTTGTCTTTTGAAGACAATTTATGCTCTAAGCAAAAATTCAAGTCCTTTATAAATTCGTTCCAACCTTTTATATTGAAGATAAAATTTGTATCTTTTTCCTGTGCCAATTTTTCAATCTGTAATTTTGAAATTTCAGTATCATTTGTTATTTGCGAAAAAAATGGAAGAATATAAAGGGTTATATCCTGTTTTTCGCTAATTTGCTCATCAAGAATGGACAATCGCATTAAACGTAATTGTAAATCTGTAATTGCTGTCTCAATCCTGCGTTTTTCTTCTTTAATAAAAAGCCGAATATCATAATCATTATTATTTATATATTGATTAATGTTATTTAAACTCATCCCCATATTTTTAAGTGAAATGATCACGAAAATTTTCGAAAAAGAATTTGAATCATAAAATCGATGACCATACTCATTGATATATGCTGGGGTGAGAAGGTTTATTTCATCATAGTATTGCAATGTTCGTACACTTACACCGGTCAATTCAGAAAGCTCTTTTATTTTTATATATTGTTCCATAGTTATACACTCTATTCTATCTTGTTTTCTGATATTACATTTGCCAAATGACTATACATGTTTTCAACATTATCCCAATTCACTTGTTCTAGCTCCTTTGATAGATACACCAATTCATCATCACTTTTAGAGATTAATTTTTCATCAGCAAATGGTAAGGGTTGCATCAAAAGACCCCTTGAAGAATTATCCCCTGCCATTATAAAATGACTTGGAAGCTGCTCGCTCTGTACTGTAAAATGAGAAAATAGCATAACGACACTATCCATATACGCCTCAACTGTCCCTGTGTGTAACCCTGTTTCCCAATTCCCTGTTGTTATTGACACTACAGATTTAGTGTCAAATAAATCAGCCACAGTTCCATCAAATTCATTAAGTTTATCATTATACTCAATACTAAATTTTGAATCTGTGATTTGACAAAAAATAGAGACTCCTTGAGAAAGACGAAAAGAAAAACTTATTTTTTCATTAAAATCATTTATGGCAGATAATAGCGTACAATTTGTAATGATCTGCTCCAAAAACTTGCGTATACAATGAGTTCCTGTAAATTCACTTAATGCTTTTTCTGAAATTTGATGTGTATCAGCAATAACCATTCTAAAGTCTTTGTTTGCTGAAAGCATTCTTATAATATTATTCATTTCTATCACCTCTTACATCAATTTTACTGTATCACGTTACGTGATACACAAGTGCTTTTTGATTTCAAAAATGTTTTTCTTTTCACATTGAAATGAATTTATTGTAAAAAAACTAAACTCAATTTCTATGAGTTTAGTTTTTTTATTAATCCATATTAATACTTCTTCTGGTTGATAGCTTCGTCAATGATGCCGAACCTCTTTTTATAAGAATTTTTTAGTTCAGGTAAAGTCTTACTTTGTAACTATTCTAGGATTTTCATTATTAAAACGAAGTTAAATATCTCTTACCTTTTGAAAACCTTCAGATTTGTCCTCTTTTAATGGAAATACAGACGTTTGGTAAGCTGCGAAGTAATCATCAATTCCCGTTCTAATTGAATTTAACTCAACAATACTCTCTTCATCAAAGGCTCCAGTTTTAATCCCTGTATCCACCTCATCTTTAAACTCCTTCATTAGCGCAATAAAGAATAAGTTGACGCCGGCGGACATAAGTACAAATTCCTATCTTTTGTGAAGAAGCAAAAGGAGCTGCCTCCAAGCAAGCTCCTCAACTCCCGTTCCCCGATAGGTGAATGAATGATCAAAGATACTGACCTGTTATGTGCTGATTGCATTACTTCTGGTTAAACGCTGACGGAATTCGTGACGAGGGCTGCGCCCTTTTTTCAACAATTTTTGTTCAGTTTCGGACATTTTTGTTTTTATGTTGACTTAAACCATGGTTTAAGCCGTATCATATACCTGCAGACATGAAAGTTTAAACTTGGAGGCCTCCAAATGAAGTATTGTTCAATTGGCGAAGTTTCAGCTAAATTCAATATTCCAGAATCAACGGTACGCTATTATGAAAAAAAAGGACTACTCCCACTCATCGAGCGTGATGAAGCTGGGAGGCGATTATTTTCAGAAAATCAAATTACGCTCCTTGAAATCGTTATTTATTTAAAAAAAACGCACATGCCAATTAGTGGTATCAAGCAATATGTTGATTGGGTAGTAGAGGGAGATAACACCACTGTACTCCGACTTGAAATGCTGAAGAATCACAAGCAAGCTGTTCTAGCTGAAATTACGGGAATGACAGAAGCCTTACAAGAAATTGACGTAAAAATTACTCGTTATACAAAACGCATTCAGGAAAGAAAAGAAGAAAATAAGATAAAAAACTAATGGAGAAGAGGAACAATAATGAAACTTTCAGGAAACACAATCCTTATTACCGGCGGAAGTTCTGGAATAGGATTAGCTTTTGCAGAGCGCTTTATAAAAGCTGGAAATAAAGTGATTGTTAGTGGACGACGTGAAAATATACTTCAAGATGCGAAAGAAAAATTCCCTAGCCTGATTACTCGTGTAAGTGATTTGGATATTGAATCCGAGCGTGCAGCATTGTTTGATTGGGTAACAGTGAACTATCCAGAAGTGAATGTGTTAGTTAACAATGCAGGTATCCAACAACGCTTTAATGTGTTAAAAGAGGACGCGAAGAACAATTGGAATTATTTCAGTAAAGAAATCACAACCAACATTGAAGCACCTTTCCATCTCTCTATGCTGTTCGCTCCATTTTTTGCAGCAAAAGAAGAGGCGACTATCATTAACGTGACATCTGGGTTAGCTTTTACACCGTTTGCGATTGCTCCGATTTATTCAGCATCTAAAGCGGCGCTTCATTCATTTACAATGAGTCTAAGACACCAACTTTCTGAAACGTCTGTAGAAGTAATTGAAGTTGCTCCTCCGGCAGTGAATACAAATTTAGGTGGAGCGGGATTGCATATCCAGGGAGAGCCATTAGATGCCTTCACAGATGGAATTTTCAAAGGATTAGAAGAAGGTCAAAAGGAAATTGGATATGGTTCTTCTGTGAATCGCTTACGCATGTCACGAGATGAAGTCGACGAATACGCGGAAAATATGTATAAGGCCACGAAAAACGCAATTGAATAACTATACTTACGAAAAGTTCCACTTTCCGTCTTCGTATTGGCATATATGAACGCAAAACTCGCCGGTATACTCTTATAAAAGCATGAAAAAACACATCCTAAATGGGGATATAGCATTCTTCTAAATAAACCTTTCCATGAATTGAAGGACTAATTGGGGTTTATCAATAGAAGAAAGCTTATTTACCAAAAGGGATGTGTTTTCCTGTCTTACTATAAGGTTTGCATAAGTTCTACATTATGAAGCCTTTGCTGCAACAGCTTTTTGAATTAAAGCTTTTGCAGCGTCTTTAGAAAGACCTTGTTTAGGTTGAAGCAGATTTTTCTCTGCTGCACTAAGGATACCTTTGTCAATCAGTTTTGCCATAGATTTAACCGCATAGGCAGAAACGATTTTTCCATCTCCAAAACCTGCAATGATCGTAGCAGCATTTTTATCAGAAGCTTTATCGTTCAACAATTTAGCTAGAATGGTCGCAGCTTCTTCACGAGTGATATCACGATCAGGATTGAAGTTACCACCGTAGCCTTGAATGAATCCGGCATGAGCAGCTTCAGCGATTGAATCTGCATATGCAGCGTCAGCAGCAATATCCTTGAATGCAGGTGCTGTAGCTACTTCGTTTAGTTTCAACATGTCAACTAGAGCACTTACAAATTCAGCACGGGAAATGAATTCTGTCGTTACAGGTGTTTCTGTTTGCTCTGTAGATGCAGCTAGATTCGTGATACGACCTTCTGTTTTAGCTTGAATAGCCCCACCTTTAAACGTATCTACAATGTACTGGTAGAATACATCCAGATCGATAGGACCTGCTAAGGATGATTTAGCATCCACTAGCACTGTATAGTTATCTCCACCTGCTGCCATAAAGTTGTTAACTACAGCCGTATATGTTTTTCCAGGATCAATAGGTGTACCATCTTCAAGACTAAGACTAGTCACACGTTCTGCAACTGGCTTATTGAAATCTGCAGTGTACTTCAAGCCAGAGATTTGTAGTGTTTTTGTGTTTGGTGTACCGTCCGCGTTTGTACCCCATTGTTGCTCCAACAAGGTTTGAATTTGTCCACCAGTCAGCTCTAGTTTTACCAAAGTATTGCCAAAGGGTTGGATTTTAGCAAGATCAGCAAAGGTCACATCTCCTTGTGGCAGATCCGCACGAATACCCCCTGGGTTCATAAATGCAAAGTCAGCAGCGCTTGCTTTATCGCCAAAGTCTGCTTGACGCATTGCATCTGCAATGAGGTTGCCTAGAGGCGCTTCGTTATTATAAGCATCTGTGCGAGTGACAGAGCCATCTGTTGTACCTACTGGCTTCGTAAGTTCAGGATGCTTGTCCAATGACTTTTTAATAATAGCTAAAGATTCAGGGTCTTCTTTTACACCCTCTTGAAGAGTCGTTGTAACTGCAGCTGATTTTTCGGTTACATCCCCCGTAGCAGGGTCAATCATCAACTTAATATCTTCAAATGCCGTACCGTAAGAATAAGCCTGAACGATCAATTTTCCATTCACTTCACCGTTAGCTAAAGCATGATTGTCACCTGCAACGATAACGTCAACAGGGGAATTTGCCGGCAAAGCTTTGGCTAAATCAGCTGCTTCTCCAGTGGTTACGCCTTCTTTGGTTGTTGCTGGATCATGTGCCAGGACGATGATCGTTTCTACACCTTGATTTTGCAATTCTTTTGCATATTTATTAACGGCTTCAACTTCTTCTTCTGCACTTAAGAAACGCACGCCTGCTGTACCAGATGGAGATACTTTAGAAGGTGTAGCTTTCGTCACTAATCCGATAAATCCGATTTTGACTCCGCCCACTGCTTTAATTACATATGGCTTAATCAATGGTTTGCCAGTGGAGGTTTCAATGACGTTTGCATTAACATAATCAAGTTTTGCACCAGCATGAGTTACCTTGCCTTCTTTAGGATCAAGGCCACCAAAGATTTGTGCTTTTAATGCAGCGATACCTTGGTCGAATTCATGATTGCCTAAAGAACCAACATCAAAGCCCATCATATTCATCCATTCCATCGTAGGCTCATCACGATCCAGAGATGAAACTGGAGCAGATGCGCCAACGGAGTCTCCATTATGGAAGAGTAGGGAGTTTTCGTATTTTGCTTGAGCCTCTTTTAGATATGTAGCTAGAATTGGAGCAGTCCCTGCCTTTTTATCACTAACCATCGTTGTCGTATCTAACTGACCGTGCAGGTCATTGATTCCGATTAAGTGTACCTCGACATCTTTGCCTGCAGCAGAGACAGAACCTACTGCGCCAAATAGTTGGGATAGCAATAGTGCAGTAGCAGCCACACGAATGGTGCTTTTACCCAGAACTTTTTTCCATGACATGAGTTACAAAACCCCTCTCAAATTTCTGTTCCTGAAATACTATAACATGAATAAATTCATAAAAATCGTAGAATATATGAAGTCAATGTAAAAAAGTTGAAAGATTAATAGAGAAGAAACACCCCTATATCTGGCTCTACACCCAAGTTAGTGCTCGAGGTTTCGATCTACTTCAAGGGATGGCGGAGTTTTTGAAATAAAACAAAGGCACTCATTAGAGTGCCCCCGGGCTAAAAAACTGTTTTCAGCTTTGTCGACCGATCGCTTCGAGACCGATATCGATACTTTTCCGTATGCAGCTATTTTCATGGCTTAAGAACGTAGGAATTGCGTCGCGATTTTTTTATGATGTAATATCGTCGAAATTCTGCAAAAGGCGCAGCTCCAGCCCTTTTTCGTTTGTTGTTAGTTCTTGCATAATCGGAATAGTCATATCGGTATTGGGGTTGTATTTCAGGCCCCAGTGCATAATGGCAAAAACGACCGGAAACAGGTCAAGTGCCTTTTGTGTTGGTCGGTACATGGTTTGTGCGCGGTTTGTATCTCCTTCTATCTTGACGAGCAGGCCTGCCTCAACGAGTGATTGGAGCCGTGCACTCAAAATATTAGTTGAGATGTGCTCGCGTGAAGCAAGAAACTCGCGGTAATACCGCTTGTTATGGATAAGGACGTCACGAAGTATGACTAGGCTCCAGGGATCACCCCATATGTCGAGCGCATATACGATTGGACAAACTGTGGAAGATCGCTTTTTCATGAGAATGATTATACAATTCGTGCTTGCATTTTGCAAGTTTGTACTTGTGTTTTGCAAGTACAAGATTTATACTCGGTGTGTAGTTAACAATTAACGAGGGGAGATCACTTGCATGAATCAAAGTTACAGCACTTTTTTCAAGGTAGACCAGAGCCCTGAAGAGGTATATGCCGCTATTAATAATGTCCGCGGATGGTGGTCAGAGGAAATAGAGGGCACCACTGACGAACTCGGTGAATTTAAGTACCACCACCAAGATATTCACCGCTGCACCATCCAAATCACCGAGCTTGTTCCAGGTAAAAAGGTTGTTTGGCACATTGCAGACAACTACTTTAACTTCGTAAAGGACAAGAGCGAGTGGACGGATACCGACATTGTCTTTGAAATCGCCAAGAAGGACGGCAAAACAGAAGTTCGATTTACGCACGTAGGCCTCGTTCCCGCGTATGAGTGTTACGCCGTCTGTACGGACTCCTGGGGCATCTACATAAGCGGCAGCCTTCGCGACTTGATCACCAAGGGTAAGGGCCAGCCCAACCAAAGCGAACAAATTGCAAACAAACACGGTATAGAGAACTCTTAGAAACCCCATGCCATAGACCGAAGCTCGGCGCTTAGCAACAAGGCTTTTCCAAGAGATTGCGCTGCCTCTCCTGAAAGCGCCCGGGCAAAGGTATTAGCAAAAGTCAAAAAAGACTCTTGCTGGTTTATTCCCAAAAAACTTGCCGTTATTTGTGGTACGGTTCAGCGTAACGGGTTTATCGGCGAGAAATCGGATGCTTCTAACATAAAAACAACCTTTGCTGACTTTCAATTCAGCAAAGGTTGTTTGATCTACAATATTACTTATCAATAATCTCCGTTACTTTCAACATTCTTGCAATTAATGCCGTGACCTCCGCACGCGTTCATTTTATACAGCGAAGGTGTTATCGGCTGTACCCATTAACCACCTTGAACTGGGCCTGTTACTGCAGCTCATTAATCAAACCCATCACAAATTTGGAGGTCTTCGCCAGACATCGGTCCGTGAAGTCAAATTCAATACCCGTATCGCGATAAATATCGGCTATAGATTGATTGGGATCCGCCCCCGCTCCTTGCTTGTATAACGACGTCGCTCTAGCCGGATCTTCCCGGTAGATTTGTAATAACTGCAGAGCTCCCACCATCGACATAGAGTATTCGATATTGTAGAACGGATAACCGAAATAGTGAGTAACAGCGGTCCACCTGGTTGCCACTTCAGACTCAAGACCCGTAATATCTACCGGGTGATAGATGAATCGTTTTTCTAATTCTAAGTACTTCTCATCCCTCTCTTCCGGTGTATGATCCGGATTCGTGTAAAGCCAATGCTGAAACAAGTCGCCTGCGGCGGGCCCGATAAGCATGGTGAAGGCGCGGCTAAGTTCTTCACGTTGTGCATTCTTGCATTCTTTATCATCGGTATAGAATATATGAAGCTTGTCGAGCAGCAACAGCTCCAAACCGTGTGAGTAAAGCTCTGCTACTTCCGCACGAAGGTGGTGCTCTTGAATCCCTTCCCCGGATTCGTACTGCAGATACGCGTTCACCGCATGGCCCATTTCGTGAATCAGCGCAATGAGCGCGAAGAACGATGGACTGAAATTACAAAATATAAATGCGTTTTGGGTCGCTGGCAGGAATTCTAAAAACCCGCCGGGCGCTTTTCCGTGACGAACCTCCAGATCGAGAAGCCCATTCCCGCGCATGTGACGGAATCTTTCCTGGAAATAAGGATCGGTCATGCCAAGCATCTGATCCACGCCGTCCATCAACTCGGTAACCGTTTGGAACGGCGCACCTTGCATCAAGCACGGACCTTTGTCCCATGGGTGGTAAGATTCTATGCCTAGGCTTGCTTGCATGATGCCGGCAAGACGGTCCCATGCGGGGATCACATGTTTCTCTACAGAATCATGAAAGTCATAACAGTCTTGGATGCTATATTCGCGGTTCTTCATCGTGAACATGTAGTCACGGTAATTATCGAAACCAGCATTGACAGCCATCTTGTGCCGAAGGCTCACCAATTCGTTCATCAGTTCATCCATTTGCGGCTTTACACGTAACCTAGCACCGGCCAATGCACGCCAAGCTCGTTCGCGAATTACTTGATCCGGACTGTCCAATTGTCCCTCCACGAATGAATAAGGTTTGGTTTCGCCATCCCATTCGATGCTCAAACCACCCATGATCTCATTGTACTTGGTGACCAGTTCTTGCTCCCGAACGGTAAGCGGAATATTCTCTTCGCGAAATAGTTCCGCCTTCGTTCGCCGCACTTTAAGCATCAGGCCGTATTTCTTATCGTCCAACTGTTCGTGAAACGGACTGTCCAATAACTTCTTGTCCAATTCTGCCTGATATTTCATCAGCATAGGCTGCACAGCGGTTTGATCGTGTGAAAAAATATCGCGCATGACAGCATTTGTGGTATCACGATAGAAGTCGATTTGGTGACCGTACATTGCCTCTTCAATCTCCTCCCGGAACTTCCTCTCCCCCTCGAGCCATTCCTCCAAATCGGCAACGGACTTAATTTCCTGTTGGAGCATCTGCTGCAATCTGGCTTCTAGCGCTTCTAGATCATTCAGATTGACGGCGTCGGAATAATACTTTATAGAAGATAATTCAGACATGCTTTGTCCCTCCCATTTAGTAATTTCAATTCCATCATACCTTATATTACCAATTACAGACCGATAAGTTTATCCCGTTACTTAACTCAATACATTTAATACATACCAACCGATTTCGAATATGTGTATTTCTTATACAAACCATCTGCTGGTATATCGGCAATTAAAAGACGATGCCCGTTAAGGCACCGCCTCTTTTTAGAAAACAGGCACTACTTCTTTAGTTCCGTACCGTTTCTAACAGGTTATTATGCTTCTGCTTAGGACCTTTCCGGAGTATAGATGCCCTATTGAATGCTTTCGGGATCTTCTGGCCCTAAGTACCTTTCCAGCGTTACCATTGCAAGAAACCTACTCAAATATATACAAACTCATGCCCCGAAAGGAATTACAAAAAAACTTGCCCTTATTTGTGGTACGGTTACTGCTCGATGGGATTCAGATCTGGTTATAGGATGGAAGGGTAAAGCCACAACTAAAAGACTAAATATTCCGTTCCTCATATTCAAACGGCTCTTCACATGAATAAATTTCATGGAAAAATCCTTTAAACGGGATATCGTCTTCAAAACATTTTATGCGATACGACAGCTCCCTATCACACTCCGGATTTTCGCCGTTGTTCCGCATGACCTCGAATGCATCTATAATATTTTCCATGAGGCTTACTTGGATAAACAACGGCAGCTTATCCAACATCGAATCTTCGATTCTGGTCTCGGATCTGTACCCTGCGAGGACTGTCTCAAAATAATCATCCATAAACTTTTTGCGTTTATTGGCGTCTGGTTCAAATTGTATCCAGCCCACTCCTTGTATCCAGAGGCCCGCTAGGTCAAACATGTACCAACCGAAACGTGAATTATCGAAATCATATACCGTGATTTGTCCGGTATCAAAATCTATAGAATAATTCCCATCGTTGTAATCAAAATGGATCATACCAAAAGTCTCCTGGTCCCTATCCAACCCTTGTAAGGTATCAAGGAGCTCTACCATTTTCTCCTTAACCAGAGATAAGGAACCCGGTATCAGTGAATCGATATATTCGGCATTGTATTTGTCAAAAAAGCTATACCGGCGATCGACAGGCGTATATCCCTTCGATATTTGGTGGAGTTTTCCCAGGGTCTTGCCACAGTTATAATAATATTCGGTAATTGGAGCCCCTTCCCGGTACCGATAATTATTTTCTACAAGCATTTTTCCTTTAGCCTTTTCAAACAGGCAGACAAAAAAGATGTGGTTATTGTGGGTGATCTCCTCCAGCAGATTCCCCTTTTGGGAGCTGATTACATTTGAGACACTACCTCCGTGCTCAAATAAATACCGAACAAATTCCACTTCGCCTAGGAAATCTTCTCGGCTCCTGTCTGGTAAGAAAGCGATTCGGAGTATTTTAGCGCCCTCGCCCTCTTTTTCACAGGTATAAACGACATTTCGCCCTCCATCATGTGCCGGAATCCGCTGGATTTCATAGCCTTCTAATCCGAACAACTCTGATACCACTGCAAGTAAATAGGTATCTCCGATTGCAACAACTTCGTTATAGTTTATAACTATCTCTCCTTTTCGTACAAACATCTATTTATGAATACAAAAAGAGCATACCTCAATAGCGGCAAGCTCAATGGACTTTTTTGGTCATTTTAAGCGTTCTTCACTCTGATGGGAGCAAACCATTCCATTTGACAATACTGGCCATCATAAGCATCCGTATCGATTTTTTCGAAAAAGAATTCGCTATCCAGAAGCTCATATCTCCCGTTGTGCTCCTTGGCAAGCTTATCGATGGCAGTATACAGCGCCTCTGCGCGTAGTTCGCTAATCTCCTCGTAATGATGGTTCCCAATATAGCGAAAGCCGACACACATAGAAGCAGGGACTGTGTCACCTGTAAAGCCCTCTGGAATATCGTTCAGATTCATTACACGCATAGACGGTAGATAGTGCGTCCAACTAAGCGATGGATCAGGTGTCCTCGTTAGACCGTAATAGATATTGGATTCTATTGGATTAGGAACATTATGCCGCTTGTTCCACCAAAACTGTTTGGCAACTTCGGGTGCTTTTGTCGGCGCTACAGCGATCTCAATTTGATACATTTGCCCGATTAAATGAAAGGAGGGAATCATGACCATATCCGGCCCGTATACCATATTCCCGCAAACATCGTTCTTTGGAAACAGATGAAAAGGAGGTGTTACGTGAATGTTTCTGCCTGAATCTCTACATTCACCAGGCGTAAGCCCATATTCGCGTTTAAACGCGCGTATGTAGGTTTGCTCATGTTCATAACCGCATTCGATAGCAATGTCGAGGACCCGCTTCTCAGTTTGCATCAAATCCTCTAAGCTGACGGCCAGCTTTCGAGAGCGGATATAGCTTTGTAGCGGCACGCCAAAAGCGAACTTGAAAAGTCGACGCAAATGAACAGTGGAGATCGGGAGATCGTTCAGATATTCTGTCTCGCTCGTACCAGAAACATTTTCTTCTATTCTGGATAGGAGCAAAGAAAGGAGTTTGTATGGTTGTATAGCCTATGTCACTCTCCTAGTATTTTTTTGTTCCTACAAATGGAACATATTTGCTACTAGTGAAATCATACCACAAGGTGGAAATCATTGTCGTTCCTTGCAATATGAAAAAAATCTAAGCCGATTGAGGGGCTAGAATTTCTTATAAATCATTGATCTTCCTGGCCCCTGACCCTCTTACACTCTAATTATTCGAACAATAGGAATTCCCTCAAATTTATGAGTTGAATCATCATCACCTTCTTAATCTACCGATCAAAGAACTTTTGATTATTTTACTAACGACGAAGAAGCTGTTTTTGCTCTCAATTTAGCCAGGTTCTCCCCATGAAATCCCTTCACAATGAACCAGACTGCCAAGCTCATCTCGTAAACACCCACAGGAAGTGCCATCAATCCTTTTACCGCCGAATAGGGTCCGATGATCCCAAACATTTGCAGCAAACCAGCTAAAAATACCATAACCGCTGTAATCATTCCGAAAATCGCTATCGGTTTAGGCACATAGCCTGTTCGATAAAGCAAATAACTATACAGACTCGTATTGATGCCCAACATAAAATTTGGACCCAACATAGCCGTCCAGCGATAAATCGACTGCAGCAACAGCCCTATGGGCTCTAAACTGGTCTTAGCAGCTAAGTTAGCAGTATCATAATACGAACTAAGTTGTAACAAACCTAATATACTTATGATACCAATCGCAATAAAAACAGCTTCCATAAACCGGAAACAAAGATACCCGAGTGCAAGATGCTCATTCCAATGCCGAACGTAGGGAAACAGCATGACTGCTGTACCAACAGCCGTTACGATAAGCAAGAGGTCATTGAATACACCGATTAAGACCTTCGTTTCCGATCCATTTGCCACGGCCATCTGCCATTGTTCTGACAAAACCGGCCCATACAAAACAACCGCTATGATTGACGTCACTGCAGCAAGGATATAAAAAATCCCCAGTATCCTTGCATTCCTTCGGTCTCGCATCATCTTTCTGTGCCTCCTAAGATAATCAATATATTTGCTGATGGACGTATGGTATACTTGCCTACAAAACGTGATATAAGGAGTCATTATGGACCATAACGAAGTTATCGAACGTGCTTTGATCCATATCGAGGGCCATTTACAACAGCCCTTAACCGTAGAATCCGTTGCCAATACCTTCAACATGTCTAAATACTATTTTCATCGGCTGTTTTCTGCTATGATGAGCTGTTCGTTAAACCAATACATTCTATCCCGAAGATTGAATGCATCTTTAACCTTTATTCAAAACAAAAACAGCTCTCTAACCGATATTGCGTATCAAATGGGCTTCGGTACGCAAGCCTCATTCACTCGAGCTTTCAAACGACAATACGGCGTAGCTCCAAGTTCTTTAAAAACAGGACTTACAACCATCTCTCCTGTCCCTATACCTACAGTGGTGAAGAGACCTATAAAGAACATTAACGGGGATATCGTCACGGATTTCACCCTGACCGAATTCAAGGAGACCCGAATCAGTGGGATCGCCTTTGAAGTGGATTTAGCCCATGATGATTACAAGGAGAAGATCCGCGCACATTCAGAAATGCTGTTGAGTCATATTGATGGAACCATCAATGGTCCTTGTTATGTCATTTATTCAAACTGTCAACCCGATTCAACTTCGTTTAAGGTACTGTTCGGGATCCCAAGCCGTATTGAAATTGATAAGCCTTATTATTTCACGGTTGATATGCCGCAAATTTTTTGTGCCAGGTTCAACTATAGCGGTGACCTTCTTGATATTGGGGATGTACTGAAAAGCGACTATGCTCGTTTTTTAAAAATCTCCAGGCAGGAAACGGACGAAATAGATATTGAACTCATTCAAGCTTTTGATGACGTCCATCAGCTGGATTCGACCTACCATATCTATGCGCCTATCAAAAAACTCCCTACCGATTCTGATTTGTAAGATCGCGGCTCGCTTGTCATTCTGCCTGCTCCTTTCTTTGCTCGAAGTTGATCATTCCTGTTGCAAATAAAATAACATAACGGGTTTCGCCCGGGCTTTCCACATCTTGCTGTAATTTAAGAACGAAAAAGTGCATCTCTCTCGAGATGCACCCTGTTTTGGCTTCTATCCAATCATAAAAGAACTATTCCACAAATCCTTCAGCATTTCCCAAGCCTTTCACGGTAAAATTTTTCCCCCTCGTTGCTACTTCATAAGCAAAAGTACCCACAGCCTATACACCTTTTTCAAAGTGTCTAGTTTATGGGTACCGGTTTACACAGTAACTGGATTTATTATATAACCTGTCTGCCGTATGAAGCCTATCGGTTTTTTACTGATGCCACTTCATAAGTTATGATCTCACTTCCGAGAATTGGAGATTCTTTATTTGCTGCCTCTGAACCTGGTTCTGGACGTTTGTGTGCTGATTTAAAGGCATCGCTATTTCTCCAAGCTGTAAAGGAATCAATATTCTCCCAATACATGTTTACATTTAACTCATCGTATTCAGTTATGTTCTGTGTCAACAATACCTCTACTTTTACAAAGCCCTCGGAAGTGTCTAGCGGGCCTGGTGCTGTAAAACTCGGTGCCATTACCGCGCCCATTCCTTTTTTCACTTTAATTCTGTTCGTGACTACGATCATCCTTACCATCTCCCTAATTTTTTGAAATTTGAATTGCTCACAAAATTAAGAGGATTCCAATAACACCTTAATGGACGGACTCCAGCTCCGCTAGAGATAATTTGCCATCCTCCATCCGGTATACCTTGTCGCAGTAGGTAAGAAGACGCTCATCATGTGTGACCATAATCGCCGCTTTGTGGCGTGTTCTCACCTCATGGGCAATCAAGGAGACAACTTCATGGGCGCGCTTGGTATCCAAGCTTGCTGTAGGTTCATCCGCCAATATGACATTGGGATCGTTAATTAACGCGCGGGCAATGGCGGTCCGCTGCTTCTCGCCCCCGGACAGCTCCTCCGGGTAGCTCTTCAGCTTCGTGCCTAGACCAAGCTCTTCAAGCAACTTTATAGCCATAGCTTTGTCTGCTGCACGAACCTTTCCCGACATCCGCTTCACGACAAGCAGCTGATCAAGAACGTTCAGGTACGGAACCAAATTCGAGGCCTGCATGATGAAACCAATCTCATGCAATCGGATATCGGATAGTTGTTTGCCTGACAGCTTCGATATGTCCTTCCCATTTAGTTTAACCTCTCCCTCGGAAGCTTTAAGCAGTGCACCCGCAACGGATAGGAAGGTGCTTTTACCAGAACCGGACGGACCTACCACTGCGACGAACTCACCCGGCTCCACTTTTAAGGACACTCGGTCTAATGCTGCAATACGATTCAATCCTTCGTTGTAATATTTGGAAGCTGCTGTTATTTGCAAGCCTTCAGTCATTACTCAACCCTCCCAAGTGCCGTAAGCGGATCAATTTTCGATATCGTGCGAACGGATACCAATGAACTAAGCAATGAGATCACGAGCAATACAATGGAATACGTGAACACCAGCTTCGTATCCAGCATGAACGGCATGCCTTTGGGCATGATTGCCGCTGTCCCATAGGTCAATAAGATGCCAACGATAATGCTTGAGAGCGACAAGACGAACACCTGTGAGACGACGGCTTTACCTAAGAATCCATTCTTGGACCCGATCGCTTTCATAATCCCGAACTGGTTGGATTTCTGCATCGTGAATACATAGAAGAACACGCCAATGATGAATGCAGAGATCGCAAGCAGGAACGCAAGCATCATCATGATTGTGCCATTCTCTTCCTTGTATCCGGGCATTCCCTGTACCGCTGCCGCACGGGTAACCGTATCGGTACCCGAAAGCTGTTCATTTATAGTACTCCGATCTATATCTTTACCTTGAAGCATAATCGCATTGACGGGGTCCTTGACTCCCTTGTCCGAGCCTGGTGCCGCAAACGCAAGCTTACGCCACTCTTCTATAGGTGTAAATACAGCTGCTACGTGGTTATACGTCTGATTCTTGACAAAGCCGACAATTGTCAACGATTCCGTCGAGCCATCTAATTGGAAGGTGTCCCCTAGCTTAAATCCTTCGTCTTTCATCGTCTCATTGACAATGACCTTCGTCATCTGATCGGATGTCAGCCCCGAGCCTTCAATAATCGCCGGCTCAAGAAAGCTCCCCGGGTCAATTCCAATAATCGCTATATCTACTTTATCCTCATTCAACTTGCTACTCCCTTTGATTGCCGATGCCATGATGGTTCCCATAGGTGAAACGGCACTTACATTCGGCATCTCTGCTAATTTAGCTGACAAATCATTAGACAATAAAGACTTACTCATTGAAGCCTTCGACCCTTGTTCGAAAACCACATAATCAGCCTTCATCGTCTTAAACGTCGAAGCCGCAAGCGTAGATAACCCATTCCCCAAACCCGACAATATAAACACCAGCCAAGAAATAAGTACAAAAATGATAGCAATCATCAAGAACCTTGTCTTGCTGTGTCTCAATTCCTTTAAAGCCAAAAACATATACTATTTCTCCCCTCGGCACAAATAAATGACACGCGTGTCAAATTAATCGCCTCTCGTCCGGAACGTATTCATTATATGTTTTATATGACACGCGTGTCAAATATATTTGTGCTCCTTATCGTCTTCCTACTCCTCCTAGCCACATTTGGTACAATAGCTTGCTCCACTGAGGAGTAGGAATATTCATCATATTGGGAGTTTCAATCAGGTTAAAAAATACACCTATAATGGCAGGAAGTGGGATGCTTGTATTCAAGTGTCCCTCTTCCTGAGCACGAGCAAACAATCGCTCCAGTTGATTTTTTAAAGTCACATGCGCTTGCTCAACAAATTCAAGATCATGGGCCGCAGCCGCAGAATTGGCTTTATTTATTTTATGAGCATATCCAAGCAATTGATGGAGATTAGCTTCCTCCAGATATACATCCAGCAGATGTTGAAGAGCAGTCATGCAATCCGTTTCATCAATAGCCGACGCCTTCTGTAATACATTTTCCATGGACCGTTTCATACATGCAGCAACGATCTCTTCTTTGTTGGCATAATATTGGTAAATTGTGCTCCTTGCCCCAACCAGGCTCTTGGATAATAACTTAAGTTGAAACCCCTCATAACCGTATTCGAGAAGCACTCTCTTGGTTTGATCAAGCAACTCTGATTTTGTAAAAGCCTGCTTTCTTCCCATGTTAATCACCGTCCCTAATTGCTAGCCGTAGTCTACATTGTAACAAAAATATCGCCACAAAAGCGAAAGAACTCTTCATGAGAAATAGCATGAAGAGTTCTTTCCATAGAATTGAACATATAAGAATCAGGCTTTGCATGATTAGCAGATGCACGCCTTACTTACGTCAAATTTATACGAATGGATGTGGAATATACAGTTCTTCTAAACGGGTAATTTCTTCAGAAGTCAATTTAACCGACAACGCCGAAACTGCATCTTCCAGATGGCTGATTTTGGTCGAACCCATAATCGGCGCGGTGACCTCTTCTTTTTGCAGCAACCATGCAAGTGCAACTTGTGCGCGCGAAATTCCCCGGTTAGCAGCAACTTCCGCAACTCTTTCCGCGACTTTGCGATCTGCCTCTTCCGTCTTACTAAATATGGCCTTTGCTACCTGGTCCTTCTCTGATCGCACGGTCTGCTCACTCCAATCCCGGGTTAACCGGCCTGCAGCCAAAGGCAGGTAAGGAGTGACGCCAACTTCCTCGTCTCTGCAAAGGGGGAGCATTTCTCGTTCTTCTTCCCGATAGAGCAGGTTTAATCTATTCTCCATGGAAATGAACCGTGTCCAGCCGTTGCGCTCTGCGACATGTTGAGCTTTCGCAAACTGCCATGCCAGCATCGAGGATGCACCGATGTATCTGGCCTTGCCCGCCTTAACTAAATCGTGAAGAGCCTCCATGGTCTCCTCAATCGGCGTATTAGGATCCCACCGATGTATCTGGTACAAATCGACATAGTCTGTTCCGAGTCGTCTTAGACTGTTATCAACTTCGGTCATGATAGCTTTACGGGAAAGTCCCATAGCATTCGGACCTTTGCGCATTGGAACAAATACCTTTGTTGCTATGACGACTTCGTCACGATGAGCGAAGTCCTTTAAGGCACGTCCGAGAATTTCTTCGCTTGTTCCGTCGGAATACATGTTGGCGGTGCTGAAAAAGTTGATGCCCGATTCGAGTGCCTTCTTAATAATCGGTCTACTTTGCTCCTCATCCAGAGACCATGGGGTATTGCCGCGTTCAGGTACTCCGAAGCTCATGGTTCCAAGGCTTAACTTTGAGACCTCTAACCCGCTGCGTCCAAGTTTTACATATTCCATTTGATTGCACACTCCTTAAGGAAATTGGGAAGGCATTCAAGCCTTCAGGTTGTCTACACATATCTCGGTGAGCCAGTGCTACTCGAGGCTACATTACCACGGGAGTTGGCATCTTTCGTTTGAGAATGTGCCCGTCGGACCGTCCTCGTCGAGGAGTGCAAGGCGCACAGGATGCCGCGCGGCTTGCTCTACGGTGCCCGTGCCCTCAAAGTTGTTGAGATACGTCGCGGTGAAGCCCGGGCATACCGCATTGACCTTAATGCCTGTCGACTCGAGTTCAATGGCGAAGGCGAGCGTAATCGCATTGAGAGCCGTCTTCGAAGGGCTGTAAACGGCGCCAAACATCTCACGATGCGAACTAGTCGGATCTGCGTTCAACGTCAATGAGCCCGAACCGCTTGATACGTTGACGATACGCGCTGCCGGCGCATCACGAAGGAGCGGCAGCATCGCTTGCGTGACGGCAATGACGCCGAACACATTCGTCTCGAACACCGCTCGCACCTCTTCTAGAGAGGCTACGCTTGGGCGCCCCGACTTCCCGACCTCCTCAAGAGGCCTGCCCGGCTGACCTTGGTGCGATATGCCCGCATTGTTCACGAGCACATCGAGACGACCGAGCTCGCTCCGGATGCGCTCTGCCGCGGCGGAGATGGAATCTTGATTTGTAACGTCGAGTTGGAGGGCGCGGGCATCCGCTCCGACGCTCTTCGCGGCCGTCTCCCCTTTCTCGAGATTGCGCGAGCCGACAAGTACAGTGAAGCCGTGCGCCGTGAGATCTTTCGCGATTTGAAGACCGATTCCTTTATTGGCTCCGGTGACCAAAGCCACGGGTTTATCCTGCATAAGAAACAACTCCTTTAGTGGGGATTTCCTGCTCGATGCAGGTTAATACATCAACTTAGAACTCGTCAGTTCCTCAGCAGGTTGACATGTCAACTTGAATGTAGACTAACATCTTGTGGTTGATGTGTCAACCATGATATTATACTTGCATGGATATCAATAAAGTAAGCGAAGATGAAATGCAAATATGGAATATGTGGAAAGGCTCCTTTAAGCGAATCTTCGGTCGCGTTGTTAAGGAGCTTTCTGAACAAACAGGGCTCTCAGAAGGAGACTTTGGAATACTAGATCGGTTAGTCCAATTCGGAGATGGCAAGCTTCGCCAACAGGAACTAGCCGACTCGATGAACTGGGATAAGAGCAGATTATCACATCATTTGACGCGGATGGAAAAACGGGGCCATGTTATAAGGAGTCCATTAGACGCAGACCGTGGTGTCCAGGTCATCATCACTTCTGCCGGAAAAGCAGCTTTGGATGAGGCCCTACCCATCGTCTCAATGGCAATACGCAAATATTTTCTGGATCAATTAACCGATCAAGACATTGAATCGATTACGAAGCTGGCAGAAAGAACAAAAAGCGACCCTAGCCTCCGATAAAGCCTCGTTGACTTGGGTCGCTTTTCTGGACACTGTCCATGCTGTATATTCCAAAACGACAAGGGACTGAACCGGCCTTTCCTTTTATCTGTACCTCCATGAAACACGCTGCAGCCTCTTTGATTCGGCTTTTCTGCCCGTCGTGGGTAGCTCATATTTTTTGTAAGAATTTCTTAGTTCAGGCAAATTTTTACTTGTAATTATTCTGGGATTTTCATTATTAAAGCGAAGGTATACATCCCTTACCTTTTGAAAAGCCTCAGAATTGTTTTCTTTCAACGGAAATACGGACGTTTGGTAAGCGGCGAAGTAATCATCAATTTCCGTTCTTATTGAATTCAATTCAACGATACTTTCTTCATCAAAGGCTCCGCCTTTAATACACTTATCTACCTCATCTTTAAACTCACTCAAATTTTTAATATATGTGGCATAAAAATGATCCTTCATCTGCTCATCTAAGGAAATTATATTTCGGTAGTTACTCGTTGATACTATGGCGTATATAATTGCTAAAACAGAAACCGCAATACTTAACGCGAGAATTATCTTTTTCATTATACTCCTCTTATTTGCCTGTTATGGTATGGTCCAATACTGCCATTCCAGTATCCATATCTATTACAATTGTATTCATACCTGTAGGGATATCAGCATTGTTTATTCTTACTGTATACGATGCCTCAGCAGAAGTCCTTATTTTTTCAACTTTCGTTGGACTTAAATTATACTGAAAAGAGCCCGATCATTAACGTTGATCGTAACGGATTTCTAAATAATGTCAAAATAATTTTTCGCCGTCATTTATGGTACGGCTCACCGCGCTGTCTATAACGGCAAGCATTAGGCCATGCTTTTTCCTGCACAAAATTGTCAGCATCGTTTGCATCCCCTGAAGATCGAACCCAACAAATCCGATGTATAGTAGAGCTTTACTGCCAGTATGTAGATTAAGAATCATCAAGGATTGTGCAAGTAATTCAACAAAAGAAAAGTTCAAGTGGTATCTCTGTTATATCGGTGAGTGTATACAAACCATGTCATGCTTGCTGTTAATAATGCCGACGAAATCAAAGCTGTAAGAACACTATATGTTTGCCAAATCAGTATCGTTGACCAATCTAATGCACAGCACATGATACACAGGGCAATCGTAGCAATCAGCAAAATAGCTGTTACGATTATTCGCTTTTTTGTCATTGGCTGCCGCTCATTCGTTTTCCTTCTGCGTAATCCTAAGAGAAAGAACAGAACGGCCAATAGGCAAAGAATAATTGTGGTAGACGATAAAATGATGTCCAAAAGCTGTGTGCCGCTTATTTCATATGACTGTGTTAGATTGCCGTCTAATATATCTTTAACTTTTAGCACCATGCTTCTATTGATATTTGCGCCGTTGGTCAGCAAGCAGAAGGCTGTTCGTTCATTTGGCAGTATGGCCACTTCGGTTCCGAAATTGGGATTGCCCCCTGGGTGCTCTATAATCGATTGGTTGGCGTTTACCGACCAGCCCGCCGCATAATACATTTCGTTGACAGCCGGAACAGACATATCACCCTGATGTGATTTTTCGATAACCGTATGGAATATTTCGGGTATGTCCTGCACAATACCCATCTGTATGCCCATCCAACGCGCCATATCTTTTGTACAAGAAATGATGTAGCCTGCGGGTTTATTCCCGGAAAAATCCGGCGCGTTATATGGAGTTGTCATAAAAAAGGAAGAACGGTAACCCTGTGCCAACTGTCCGGTTGCTTGAGCATCTTCTTTATAAACATACGTCTGGTGAAGACCTAACGGCTGAAATACCTGTTCCCTCATAAAGTCTTCATAGCTTTGTCCTGACACCATCTCAATAACTAAACCCAATACGTCATAATTAACGGTTCCATAGTTATACTGTTCACCGGGAGGGAACGCCAACTCAGCATCTACCAGCATTTCCACAGTCTTTTGCAGCAAATCTGGCGTATTGCCTTGTGGAATATTTTGAGTATGCCTAAAATTTGTTAGGCCGCTAGTATGGTGAAGAAAGTTATTGAGTGTAAGGCTTTGCATATCAACAGATTTCCCTTGATACTTTAACGTAAACCAAGGTATATATTTTTGGACAGTGTCAGTCATTGACAGCAGCCCTTGCTCTTCCAACAGCAGAATACCCATGCCGGTAAAAGCTTTACTGACCGAGGCCAACTCATATAGTGTATTTTCACTTGCAGACAACCCATTCTCACGGTCTGCATACCCGGAAGAAAAGTAGAACACTTCATCATCAGCAAGTATTGAGATTGACATTCCCGGCACACCTGATATACGACGGGCATCATCCAGCAACGCTTGTATTGCCGCAGATTGCGTATCTGACAACGCATAACTTTGTTTTGCGAATCCTGAGAACAATATAAGTATCGTTAATACAAAAACAATAGACTTTTTCATAAACTCTCCATTTCAAAAAAATTATGCAAGGATAATATAAACAACCCGTAGTACGCCTTATCCGCCAAATGCGTCTTTCAAATATACTTAATGCTAGACGTTCAATGATCAGATTACTATTGTAAACTTCACAGACCCATGTATATTATTTCTTGTTTCGCAAAAAAGGCCCCTCTGATTGGTTAGCGGAAAGGTCAATGGCATAGTCAACAACTTAGCTATTTGAATATCGAAAGACCCGCTCCTGGAGCTGGTCTTTCTAATGGGGCAAGGGGGAGTCGAACACCTGTATGGGACACTAAAGACCGCCAAAATCAATGGCGGCCTGGTTGTATGTTATTCAACTACCGTTTCCCGTTAGCTTAATGACTTTTTCTTGTTTGTGATTATTATTTGCTATTCATTTTCAGACAAAACTCCTGTCAGCAACCAATCACTGCTGTTTTTTCAACCCGTCCTTGTCCTCTCTTCATATCGTGAGCGGGAAGGGTGCCATAAAGTAAGGACGACTAACTCAAGTAACGATTTCGGATGACCCCCATGTGATGAAGCTCGTGTCCTGCGATGCCGTAAGCGAGGGCGCGCGCCGTAATGCTTACGTTGTTGGCTGTGCCCTTGCGGGACCACGCCTCCGTCGGTAACCCGCGCAGCAGTGTGATCGTCGATTGCCGTACGGCCCGGTAATCTTCGGCCAATTGCGCGGTTGTCCAGCTTCCAAAAGGAGGAATGAACAATTCCTGGTCGAAACCGGGCAGAGGCGTCTGATCCCCTCTTGCAAATCGGAGCAGGCGGTAGGTCATGACGCGTTCACTGTCTGCGATGTGGCCCACGACTTCTTTCAGAGTCCATTTTCCTTCCGCATACCGATAGGCGCTCTGGCTTTCGGTCAACGATGCCAGCAGCTCTGTCATTTGCTTTTCCTGAGCGAGCAGAATGTCGATGATGTTGCCTTCCGGCACCAACCGGATATACTCGCCGGCATCCCCGGCGTATTCTTCTTCTGACGGTCTATGGTTCATGCGTAATCACCTTCTATGAAGATATAGAAAACTAAAATGCTCTTTCCAATGCTCTACCGCGATTTTTTTGCAAAATACGTAACTTCGGCATGTCTAATGAATTCGCGAAAGAATAGAACTTTCCTTCCAGCAATTGAGAGTAAGCAACCACTTAGTTGGTCGGCGGCACGCTAAACTGCCCGTTAGATTAAAAAAGCGAATAAGCGCCGCAGAATATCAGCCGCCTTTTGGCCTCTTAAATTAGCGGCTAGGGTGCATTTACTCACATTCTTTGACCTAATCCATTTATCGGCGAAAAATGAATTCAAATTGTTATAACTGTTCATGACACTGAGAAGGGGTATCGGGCTTCTTTCCTTGCTTATTCGACTATATATCAGGGTGGAAATACCGATCTATAACAGTTGGATACATACCACCACTACTTATTCTCACTGTATACGATGCCTCAGCAGAAGTTCTTATGTTCCCAACCTCTTTTGGATCTAAACCATATTGAAAAGAAAAATATGCTGTTTTTCCACTTGCTTGTGGTGATTTCACCCTAGTTTTCGATTGTGAATCAGTGTCGCGGATCACCGTCGCGCGTGGAAATCTTGAACTCCCGCTGAATCTCGGCAATGTAAAATGCGCGCGGTTATTGATGTAGCGCATGGTCAAGTTCACTCGTTCAGTTTTCTTCATGATCTTTTTGTACTAAAGATTTGGCAAAGTTTTCAAGAAAAGGTATCATTTTTTGATACATTTAACAAATAGAATCAACCTTGTAAGATACAGATCCTCAAAGGAGAGATTAAAATGTCTAACTACTCAATCAAAACCATCTCAGAAAAGAGCAAGATAGTTGATACGGTAACAAACTCAAAATTAAAAACCTATCCCCAGGGAAAAGTTGTCGCCTATTGGATTACAACTGCGCTGCTTGCATTCGTTGAGGGAAGCGGTGGAATTGGGGAACTAACCCATCAATGGGGAACGCTCGATACAGTGAAGATCGTAGAGTATCCGGTGTACTTTCTGACCATTATCGGAATTTGGAAATTACTTGGGACGATAGCCATCCTCGTGCCGCGCTTTCCACGGCTTAAGGAATGGGCGTATGCAGGCATATTCTTTGGAATGACGGGCGCAGCTGCATCACACGCATTCGTGGGGGACTACGGGGCTTATGCGTACCATATTTGGAGCACTCTTGGTCTTGCAATCCTAGCTCTCGTCTCGTGGGCGCTACGTCCGAAGAGCCGCAAACTTTAAGGAGGGGATGAAATAATCAACCGTTTATTACTTAGTGTCTAATCACACCGAGCAACCAACAGTCACCAAATCCAAAGAGCACGGCCGACCAAAAGTCTGGCGATTTAAAAGACAATAAAGAGTATCATTTTTTGATACATTTAACAAATAGAATCAACCTTGTAAGATACAAATCCTCAAAGGAGAGATTAAAATGGCTAACTACTCAATCAAAACCATCTCAGAAAACTACAAAATGACTGCTTTCGGTGTTTTACTTGAAGACTACAACGACTGGGCAGGTAATGCAGCAAAAACTGCAGCGAAAAAAGCGGAAATCACTGAAAATGGCAAGCTCGCTGAACTTCTCGCACTCGCTGACGGGCAAGAATATCAAATCAACTACATCATCGACGGTAAGAGTTGGCGCGGATTCGGCGTGATGGGTGAGTTCCATGAGGAAGGTGCGGTCGTTCTCGATTTCCTCGCTGGTGACTACATCGTTGTGCCGGGCAAGGGCACTGACAAAGACCGCCTTGCTGACGAAATCACAGGTAAAGTTTTCGGCGGCTTGATGCAAGAAATCACGGACTACAAATACGTTGGTCCTGGTAACTCAACATTCGTCAAAGCAGCTGAAAACGGTGAATTCTACGGCGAAATGTGGCTTCGTGCCGAAAAAGTCGAGCGCTAATCTCTCGGATAAAAGGGAGCTTCCCTGGCAGACGGGTCCACCCTTACTTTTGGTTCGGTTCTCTGCGCTGTCTGTAAGGCAAATTTTACTGCCATCCTTAGCGGGATGGCTCTTTCTTTAAAGATACAACCTCACTCTTAGTAGCCTCTAAAACTTCTTGACGCCCTTAATTTTTCGCTCTACTTATGATAAGGCTCACCGTGATGTATATAAGCACAAAGTACAGTTTGACCACAAGATATACATATCAGCAGTATTTCTAACATATTTCATTCCAACTCTAAAACTGATCCGCCACTAATTATCGTACCGTTATTCTTACCTTCACAAATTTCTTTCATCGAGCCTGGTTTATCGAAGTTAAACACATGCATTGGCAGATTGTAGTCTCTTGCTAAAATGAAAGCTGATTGGTCCATTACCTTTAAGTTGTGTTTTAAAACGTCGTTGTAATGAAGCGAACGAAATTTCCTTGCATCTTTATCAAATTTAGGGTCTGCATTAAGAACACCATCAACACCTTGCTTTGCAACTAATAAAGCGTCACAATTAACCTCGATGGCTCTTTGTACTGAAGGATAGTCTGTTGTAACGTAAGGTTGACCGTTCCCCCCTGCAAAAATTACAATATAGCCTTTTTCTAGATGGTGGATTGCTCTTAGACGGATGTATGGTTCTGCAACTGAAGTAATGGGTATTGCCGTCATTACTCGTACTTCCTTTTTGGTCTTGGCTTTAAGAACTCCACGAAGCATTAAACTATTTACTACAGTCGCAAGCGTCCCTATGTTATCAGCTTCTGCCCTTTCTATCCCCCAGCTTTCCGCCATATTACCTCTGAAAATGTTACCCCCACCTATAACTAACGATACTTCAACGCCTAAGTTTACTACTGACATAATTTCATCCGCAATATGGTCTAACCTTTCTGGCTCAAAACCAAATTCAGAGTTTCCTGCTACTGCTCCACCACTTAGCTTAACGAGAACCCTTTTGTACCTTGACAATTATTACACCCCCATAAAATAAAAACACTAAAGCAATAAATGCTTTAGTGTCCTAATGGAATGGAAATATGAAATACGCAATTCGACTGAATGTAAGTCTTCCGTTTCCACCTCATACTCCCACCCCTTCATGTTTTTTTCCATCAAGTAATTTTATATTACGTGAAGGTAAATTGCAATTACCGTAACCTACATATTTTACTTGTTATCGTATCGCTTTAAATTATATTCATAGTCGGTCGATGGATGTGCTAACTGTTAACGTTGGAAACAACCCCGACGAAAGAAGCGTCAAGGACATTGAATTGTTCTTTGACGCTTCAATTAACGACGACTTTGTGCTTACTTATGGTACGGTTCAGCGTATCATCTATTGAGCGAAAGAGAAGGCACCCGATCGGGTGCCTTCTCTTCTAATTCCTGTGGGGTCTTCATTTCAATCAGAGGGTCGTAATTTTAAAGCAACTTAATCAGCTCTTCTAGCTCATCAACTAATACTTTTGCAAGTTCGAAATCAGTATCTTTTAAAGCCAATTCTATTTTCATTTCAACTGCTTTTTTGTTTTGTTCCGCCTCTAAATAGTCTTTATCAAAATGACTAGCATAAATCATCTGTTTAAATTTTCGCATAGTCATTTTTCTAATCGTCTTATCGTCAATGATTAATACATAATCCATACCATTTACAACAGAATAGAAATCATGAGATATCATGAGAATCGCACCTTTATAATCATCAATGGCTTTTTCCAGCGCGATTTGTGTATAGGTGTCTAAATGGCTTGTCGGTTCGTCAAGAAGCAATACGTTTGCTTTACTGGCAGAAACTTTAGCCAATTGAAGTATATTTTTTTCTCCACCAGATAAAGATGCTATCTTCTGATTAACGATTTCTCCTTCAAAGCCATAGTGTGATATATACGATCTAACCTCATCATAAGTGCTAAACCCAGCATCAATGAATTCTTCTAGTATTGTATTAGAATCCTTTAACACTTCGCCTTGAAGCTGAGATAGATAAGCCACTTTAGCATCCGCATTTATTTCAATGGAATCATGATGATTGTTAAAGATATCTCGGAGTAAAGTCGTTTTTCCGGTACCGTTTGGACCGATAATGGCTACTTTATCCGTAGATTTTATCTCAAAGCTAACATTGTCTAACAGCAGCTCATCAAAGGCAACACTATAGTTACTGACATTTACAACATTGGTGTCTTCAATCTCATGATCAATATCAAAACTAATATTCGGCTGCTTAATTTCTACAAATGGTGCTTTAATTCTACGCGCTTCCAATCTCTCTTGAAATCTAACTCTAGCTTTTAAAGCTCTCCCTCTAGATGCTTCTGAATTAATCGTTGCGATAGCTCTAAGATTATCAATGATGTTATCGTATCTCTCAATTTCTTCTTGTTCAGCGACTGCAATTTCTTGCAACTCAACTTTTGTTTGAAGTAATGAGAAATTATACTCAATATATCGCCCATCAAACTCTTGGATCTCCATGTTTTCAAGGTGTATAATTTTGTTGAAACAATGATTCAATAGATATCGGTTGTGCGTAACAACTAGCAGCATCCCTTTGTGAGAATTAATAAGTTTTTTAAGCGCATTTAGGTTTTCGAAATCTAAAAATACATCCGGTTCGTCCATAATCATTAAGTCGGGACTATTAAGCATCTCCTTCATCACTTGAATAAGTTTGAATTCTCCACCACTCAGTTCGGATACCCTTACATCTTTTAGCTTCATGAGGTTTGCTAGATTTAGTTTTTTATTAATGTTGCTTTCAAAATTCTCGCCGCCGATTGCATCAAACGCGTCTAAAGCTAATTGATACTCTTCGAGTAACGGCTCAATATCCGATGATGTTTCCATTTCAGTACAAAGAGATTGTATTTCATTTTGTATTTTAATAAATTCTTCTCCAATATATTCAAAAACGGTTGTTTCTTTCGTTCTGTCTAGTTGGGAGAACTGACTTACATACCCAATTGTGCAGGTTGGATCTATCTCTAACTTGCCCTCGAACAAATATCTTTCTGGATCCATCAGTATATCGATCAGTGTACTTTTACCACTGCCACTTGTTCCTATAAAAGCGCAATGCTGTGCTTCTTCTAACGTAAATGAAATGTTTTTATATAATTCTTTTTGTGGAAATGAGAAGGATAAGTTTTCAACTTTTATCATAGTATTACCTTTCTTTATAACTAAATTTGTGACTATTATTGAAAATATTGTGGAGCATAGAGTTTGAGTTTACCGTTGTTAGAGTAACACTGTTTTCAACCAACTTCAATCCATTTGTACCCCATCCCTTGGGGGTCAAAGTTCCTTGCTACCTCCTTAACTGTCCTCATAAAATCGCCGTGCCTTCACCGACCTTTTTCATCACCTGAAGAAAATACTTCCAAAATACAACGAGGTGTCCAAAGACAAATCAGAATCAAAGTCAGTTATCTTTTATTTCACAAAACAGTTGGTAATCTTAAGGGAACTGAGCATGACAAAATAGATCGGTGAAAAGCTGAAGCTATCCACCAACCCAGTGTGAGCATATTGTCCCCGCGGACGAATCGACCTATCGTATGGTCATGAATGCAAGCCAAAAGTTCGACTTTCTTACTTCAATTTTGATTAATACAGAATCGTCTACGATAAACACGCGAATTCGAGAACTAGAAATGAGTGATTCGAAGCACCAAACAACCAAGAAACTTAAACTATAAAGGAATTTACGCCATTCAAATCCTGAATGATTAAGGTAGCGGTAGATGACGTCCTTGCCAGGCACCGAGGAGCGCTCACTCTCTAAAAGGCGGTACTAATTTCGCTACTGGAAAACAAGAGTGAACAGAAGCTGCAACACCTCCAACGCCGGTATACCGAACGACTTGCAGATACCTGCTTAACATAGTAAGTGGCCAATTTTCAAAGTAACTAATAACGATGTAATGCGATTCAAACTCTTTTCAGGTAGAGTAAATTTCACCCTACTTATGGTATGGTTCAGCTTAACGGGTCTATCGGCGAAAATGCGAAAGGAGCTGCCGCTGCTGTTGTAAATTGGCTCTTTTCCTTCATTGCCAATTACTACGGATGGCTTATCGGAGCGGCTGTAATCATTTTTATATTGATAGCGATTGGAAGAAACAAATCGAAAAATAATGAAGAGAACCAAACAGATCACATCCAATAGTTAGACGAAATGAGGCCAATAAATTCAATACGAAAGTTCAAGATGTGAAATGAATTTCCTATTGATGATAAGATAAGTTAATCCCAGCCGATGTAGAATATATGCTAAATAGTGTGGGGACATATATCATCATTTTTCGCTATTTTCTTATTCTCTACGATTGATATTAATGGTAAAATATTCTTATATTAAGATAACTTCAGGGGGTATGTTGTAAGTGAATAGATTCCGATGTAATTCCATGATTCTTTTTATACTAATATTAATCCTTCTCCCATTCGGTAGCATTACGAGTGCCAGCGAAACAGCTACCACAGAGAAAAGCAACTATTACTTCGTCTACAATAGCTCAAAGGTCGACACTAAGGACCTCGCGGCCATCAAGCAATACGTAGCTAAGTTCAAGAATACCAATAACGTTTTGTTTGACGCAAAAAACTACAAGGAAGCTCCCAAACTACTAGATGCCCTGAAAGCCCAGCAGAAGAAGATCGGCGGCAAAGTCGCTGGGGTCCAGATCTTTGGTCTGGCGAACGATGTTCCTGCCTTCTCCTACGTCCATAAAATGAAGCCTACGGAAGGTAATTTTGAATGGAACGGCATCGAGTACGACAAGAGCGGAAAGACCGAAAAGTCCGTTTCCGACCTGTTCTACTCCAACTTCAAGAGCGATAGCAAATACCTGACGGACGTTACCGTCTACGGAATCATTCAGGAGAATCAGCCAGTCAGCATCCTTCCGGAATGGCCCGTCTCGCGACTTCCGCTGACTAAAGGGGAAATCTCCAAGTATGTCAGCAACTATGAGGCATACCGTAAGCAGATCGAAGGCAAGTCCGTTCCAACCGTTGCCCTTTCAGCCCCTGTCGAGTTTCAAAAAGGACTGGATGTAGCCCAGGATGACATCGTATTCTTCATGAATCGAATGAAAGAAGAAAAAGAAGAATTCGGTTACTTCAGCAATGCTGATCTCCGTACTTATTATAAGGATCTCGCCGTAAATCTGACAAAAGAGAACAAGTCAGGGGTAATGGATCTTGTAGTAGGTAGCGATGGAGACACAGAAGGAGCCACTCTGAAAAAGGATAGAAAGAATTACTTCTTCGATCGCAAAAGTGCAGCCAGCCTGAACTCCAACTACTACACAGCCTTTTTCTGGGGGTCGGGTACAGCCAAGGGACTAAATGCAAACAGTATCATTCACGATGGAATGGCGAAGGGTAAAATGATCAATCCTATCGCTTTCACTATTTCGACTTACAGCAGAGACGTTGCGAACTACTTGTGGCTACCGATCCCTACACCTGAAGGAGAGACAGGAGACGATTGGAACGACTACATCGCTGTGGATAAGGAACTTCTGGAGAGAAATAACCCGTTCTTCTTCGTCTACAAGTACTACGAGGCGATCGAGAGTGGTAAAACACGTCTACAAAGCTTCTACGATGCACAAGTAGAGTACGCTAAACTTTCAGTAGATAATAAAAAAAATCTACGGGCTTCGTTAGGATATGAGAACATTATTTCAATACACTATCTTGGTCTAGCTGACTATTAATAGTGAGAGGGTCTATCAGTCCCTCTAATAATCCTGTTTTCACGATATCATGGTCTATAATAACTGCTTTAGTGAACTTCGCAATTTCCCTGGCAAGAGTTGATTTTCCCGACCCAGGAAATCCAGACATTTGTAAAAATAACATGGCTACGCCTCCATCGCAAAAATTCTACATTAAATTATTTGATTGATTAACCGGTTCAAGCAAATTTTAGGACATATATCATATTCGTGTCCTAAAGTTTTACTTGATTAAAATGTTCCGCCAAGAGCTCCTCTGCCGGAAAAGCTTTATTATGGGCGCAGAAAATACGACCATCGGGTTATCCTGCCCGTTAGTTTAATAAAAAAGAGCAGCTACCACAGCCTGCTCTTTAATGGTTTGTTATTCAGCTATCGTGTCCCGTTAGCTTAGTCGTTCATTCATTTGTTTAAGGTGATGGATATCGTGGTCAATGAATATCTTCAAGTATTTATCCACTGTAAATTGACGTTTTCCAGAACCAATTGTGAACTTAGCATTACTGTCGATTCCAGATATCGCTTCAATTAGTAGTCTTCTATTCAGGACAAACTCATCTATTAAAGAACCTGTTGTTGTAAAAACACTTATGTATTCGATGGCTTCTCTATTATGTAAGTCATGATTAGGGAAAGCGTTCAAGTTTGCACCCTCATTCATATATGGGACATGATTCCCTAAAATGAACTTATCCCAATAATATAGATGTCCTATGATTTCCTTGACTGACCTCTTACCTTCACTTATTGGCTCAAGAAGGCGTTGTTCATCGAATTCTTTATACTTTAGTATTTCTTCTGCTATCTGATCATAGCTTAAAGCTGCTTTATTACTCATTTAGTAACCTCCATTTCTGATATGGAAATAAGTTAATTTTATCCATTAACAACGCATATGTAAAGAACGTTTGTTCTGAATTTTGTGCCTTGGATTAAACTATCCTGCCCGTTAGCTTAATTAGACGAATAAGCGCCGAGGCAAGTATCAGTCACCTTTTGGCCTCTTAAATTAGCGGCTAGGGTGCATTTACTCACATTCTTTGACCTAACGCATCTATCGGCGTAAAGTGAATTCAAATTGTTATAACGGTTCATGCCAATGAGAAGGAGTATCGGGCATGCATTGCTTGTTTCGACTGATATATCAGGGGCTAAATCTGTTGTTAAATTTGGGAATTAAGTAGCATAAGCATTCCCCTCCATGAGTTTTTTTTGCTAAAATAATGTCAAAAAACTAAACTCAATTTCTATGAGTCTAGTCTTTTGATTATTTCCATATTAATATTTCTTCTGGTTGATAGCTTCGTCAATAATGTCGAACATCTTATTGTAGGATTTTTTTAATTCGGGTAAATTCTTACTCGTAATTACCCTAGGATCTTCACTATTAAAACGAAGGTAAACATCTCTTACCTTTTGGAAAGCCTCCGATTTGTCCTCTTTTAATGGGAATACAGACGTTTGGTAAGCGGCGAAATAATCATCAATTCCCGTTCTAATTGAATTCAGCTCAACAATACTTTCTTCATCAAAGGCTCCAGTTTTAATCCCTTTATCCACCTCATCTTTAAACTCCTTCATATTTTTCATATATGAGGCATAAAAAAAACCCTTCATCTGCTGATTTAAAGCGATTGTATTTCGGTAGTTATATGTTGATAATATGCCATATAAAATTGCTATAACAGAAACTGCAATACTTAGCGCAAGAATTATCTTTTTCATTAATTCTCCTCTTATCTGCCTGTTATGGTATGGTCAAGTATTGCCATTCCTGTATCCATATCTATAACATTTGGATACATACCACCACTGCTTATTCTAACTGTATACGATGCCTCGGCGGAAGTTCTTATATTTCCAACATTCTGAGGTTTTAAGCCATATTGAAAAGAAAAATAGGCTGTTTGCCCGCTTGCCTTTGGTGATTTTATTCTAGTTTGCGATTGTGAATCATATTCACCATTAGCATAAGAATCACCTTCCTTGTAGCCAATACTTGACGGAAGTTCTATTGAATCAGGGTCAGAAGGTGATTTAATCTTAACATACCCTTTGGTGTTGTAACTTGTTAGGGTTTGATCTACTCCGCCCATTTGACCTTTAACCAAAGCTATAGAAAAATGATAGGCTTTTGCTATTAATCCATCCAAGAGCCATTCTATATCAGGGAAGCTCTCAAGAGGAGCAGTCTTATTAGGAGCCATTAGGGTAATAAGATTCTGTACATTATCTGGACTAGTCATTGACAACGTTATTGATCTTGTTTGGCACTGATATGCATTGAAATAATTAGCAATAAAGGCATTTCGAGTTCATGCTCTAACCCTTTCTTTACCCACAGCACGCCCATCATAAACTGTGGAAGCTGCAATTACAACACTTGAACCACCAATATCCTTTGATGTCCATGGAGTTAGGGAAGTGCTCTTAACAGCCTGGTTCTTTTCAGCTCCTTTATAATAATAATATTCCTCAGCAAATGCCGAACTGATTGAAGAAAAGGCCATAGAAATAGCAGCAATAGTAAATAACAATGTTCTTTTTGGTAATTTCATAGTTTTTAATCTCCTTGAGTTTAGTCCTTAAGAGTTCCAGTACTAAGAATACTGTCGATATTATCTAAATCCGCATCAGTTAAAAATGGTTGGCCAAAAGGAATCACAGCGATATCTTCTATATCCCCACTTGTAAGAGTAGCATCTATTTTTCCCGATGAGGGTTCATATCTAATTGAAATAATACCTTTATCTTCACCATTAGCATGATTCATGTTAATTTCAATTCTTCCATAGTATATTTCCCTTCCATTGAAGCTCAACAAGTTCATCTCTCCTGATCCTTTAAATGGATAAGCCTTGTCAAGAATAAGATTACCCGAAGCATCCACTGGGACAGTCGAAAATAAATCATTGACTCTATTAACATTATTATCCAATGTTAAGTTTAGGTGCATTTGGGATTCGCTTTCCTTACCTTCGAATTTTCTATTGTTATTAGTCGTCACTGGATTATTTTTTAACGCCTCAATAGTTCGTTCATTTGCATCAAGCTTTAAATTGAACTTTTCCCCTTTGGAGCTTGCTCCTGTTAATGCCGTTGCCAGCACTACACACGAGATAACCGCCAAAATTAGATAAAAAAACCTTTTCATTCTATTTATTCCTCCTATTGTTTCGTTCGAACAGTATATCACCAAAATACATTCTGTTTCCATTTCCTTTTTCACCCTATTTTCTGTGCATTGACCGTCCCTCTTCTCTATCCACTTTCGAATTAAACCTCTAGTAATCCCAGTGTGAATAGAATATAAATAAGCTTCCGAACATAAAAACCCCTAAAGCCAATGGCTTTAGAGGTTGATAATAATTCTGTCGGCTGAACTTGAAGCGCCCTGTATATCTTCTCCAGCGTATCTATGGAAAATTCCGTTCTCCCCGCTCTATTGCTTCAATATAAGCGTCATCCAAATTAGACAGTTCCGCGAGTTGTTGTTGAGTGAGGCCGCACATGGTACTAATTCCTGGATAGCAGAAACCACGCTAATATAGCCATGAACGATTCTCCGCCAAAATCAACGGCGGCCTGGTTGTATTTTATTCAACTATCGTTTCTCGTTAGTTTAATGACGAACTGCCATGCACATGGATTTTCAAAAACCATCTTTTGCGTGCGGGTGCTCGTCCAAATTATGCATTGATCCCTATCTTATTGGACGATTCATTGATCGCCTCTAAAACTCGGCTAAGTACATGATCAGGATAATACAAAACATATCTAGGTGACCAGAATAAATGTAGAAGTAACCTCTTGGAATGACATATCTGTTCGATTTCGCCTAAAGGAAAAGAAGGCTTCAGTTGATTCTCCAGCAACTGTTTGTACAAAGCAATGTATGTGTTAGTTGAAAGTGGATTGCCGTATAATTCCGCTCGCGCTAAGAAGTTACCTACATCCTCAGCCCCTACCCCTGCTTTAGGCGATTGCCAATCGGCTACTACTATCTCTTGACTCTCATCCATTAAACAGTTTTCCATATGGAAGTCGCCGTGTATTAAAGTACGAGTGATATCAAATTGAACGCTTTCGAGTTGTTCCAAGTTTCTTAAGAGATGCAAAATTTTATCCTTGCTTATCGGTGAATATTCGTTGAGGTTTTTTACGGAGTATACATGTTCCCATGCTTCTAGTGATTTAGCAATTTCATCTTTTAGATATTCAAATTTATGGTGATATGATTCCTCACCTGTTATTTGTTGAATTTCTTTTTCTTTTCCCCAAAACATAGAATGCAGTCTTGATATTTGCGTCAATGCATTGGTTATTAAATCATTTCCCCACTCGCTTGGATGCGGTGTTTGTTGATACGATCGCATGAGCAGACCAATCCCAAAAGAATCGTCCTCGAATTCGGCAACAACATTGGGTGCTTGTATATTAATCTGTGAAGCCCCATACTTGTAAAACCTTCTTTCCCTTTGGGCGTTTCTATACAATTGCTCTTCAGCTTCTAGTGCTGTATATTTCAAAATCATCTTTTTATCATGAAGAAGTAGTTCTGCAACGATTGCACCACTTCCACCGTTTATCATTTTTGATATCGTTACTTCATCTTCGTTGACCCCTAACCTATTTAAACATTCAGCTACAACTTTTTCTTTATGTAGTTTAAAACTCAACCGTAACGTCCCTTCCATATATAGGATACCTAGTTCTATTCGACGGCTTAGACTTTTTACCTTTTCTCAATTGAAGTAATCTGCCCGTTAGCTTAATGGAAATATGGAGCAGCTACCGACTGAAAGTGCTCCATGGTGTGTTGGACTATAGTTCTCCGTTAGCTTAACGATTAAAATTTATCTTGTTATCTGTTCAATTGTTTTTCCATTTTGAGAACAGGCTGTAATAGTAGAACCAGTAAGTTTTACTCCTTCTGTTATTAAGAACCAAAACCTTTCACCGTTTTTATCGTCAATGATTTTTGCTGAATATTGCTTACCATCATTAGTCTTAATAAGAACGTCTACGATTTCGGCGTCTAATATTTTTCCATAGAGAATGTCTGTGTAATTTGAAAAGTCCCTTTTTAAATCACTAAAAGACCACCCTATTTTATATTCCTTTGGGGATGCCGAAGTTGAGCCACTCTTAAAGTGCCAACCAAAAAGGTCTTTCATTAATATCGCAATCCCAAAATAATCTTCGGGTGCTGTTCCCCATTCATAAAACGCAATAGCTTTCTTATTCTCTAATGCTTCAATATGGACAATTTTTGTCATCGGCTGGTTTAAAGATAATACAGCTTTTTCAATTTCCTTGGCATTGTCTTTTAGTCCAATACCCCAAAAATATAAAACGATTAATAAAATTGCTATGGAACAGAATGCAATTCTTTTTAAATTTTTCGACAAAAAACCAACTCCCACCTAAAAACTTACAAAGACGTTGTTTCGAGCTTATGGATTATGACCCCCTCCCTAATAATACATTTCTATATCTTGGAAAGGAACCATGCCACTTCCGCATAAAGGGCATTTTAACAGCCCGGTCAATGAATAATTTCGAGTAATGGCTTTTGTTGGTGATCGTGTAGCGATGCTTCATAAGCTCTTGTACTTCGTTCCATAGCTCCATGCTGATAATTGGCTCGTGCGAGCCTTGCACAACCTGTTTTGAATGGTCACTGGACACTCCGTTAAACTTCTCGTGTGCAATGAACCGAATCTTTCCGATGTAATTAACGTTGGCTAGGATGCCACGAACGCTTGATGAACTTGAAATTGGCTTTCGATCCATCACTGAGAACTTCGAGAATAGTACACCTATCGGCAAATTCGCCCTTCAATTTAAGGCAGCAGTAACCGAATTAGAGCTTGAAAGTGGGAAGGAAAATTATCATGACCAACAAGCCCGTTAAAGTGGCCATTTACGCGCGTGTGAGCACCGAAGACCAAGCCGAGCAAGGCTATAGCATCGATGCCCAACTCGACACCTTGCGTAAATACTGCGGATTATATAAGAAAGAGGTCTATAAAGAGTACGTGGATGCGGGGATAAGCGGCAAAAGCATCGTCGGCAGATACGAACTGCAACAGCTTCTGAAGGAGGCGGAAGAAAGGAAATTCGACGAGGTTATCGTCTGGAAGTTTAACCGCATGGCTCGAAAAAACATTGATTTTACTTAACATCGTAGAACGATTAGTAACGTACAACATTACCTTCCGTTCCTTCTCAGAAAACTTCGACACAAGCACATCTATGGGTAAGTTCGCCCTTCAAATGATGGGCGCGGTCGGTCTTGAACGAAACACGATTGTCGATAACGTAAAAATGGGAATGAAACAAAGAGCAAAGAAGGGGGAACATAACGGTAAACTGCCGCTGGTTATCGCCACATCACCGTTCGAACAGCGAAAAACGTTACTACACTTGTTCATCAAGCGAATTACGATGAATACAAGCAAGAAGATCGAGACTATTGAACTGAGCTTCGATGAAAACGTGGATTCCTACTTCTCGGCTCCCGTCGCAGTAGCGGCGGGAGATTCATTCCAGCGAAAACAAGAAAGGAAGTGGGAGAAAATCGAAATCGCCATCTGACATCATGAAAACACTCTCATAACTACTGCTCACCTTAGCGATCCTTTTTACGGACCCGAGAGGCTTAAAGGAGCGTCAGCGACTGGGTCGATCAGTAATATTCATGAATCCCGGAGTACCACTCGCTCAAATTATCATATCACATTATGGAAAATGGTGGACAAAATTGTCTTTTTTACTCCTACGAAAAACCACTAGAACCCAAGGTCTTAGAGGCTCGAAATCACACTATCCCACAGGTACGACAACATTCTCACAAGTTCCCCACAACAAAATTTTTCGCCGTCACTTATGATACGGTTCACCGTAACATCTATAGAGCGAAATTTAAAGAGCGCCGAAACGATACTCTAACTTAAGCAAGCAATATAGAGTTATGTTATTTTCTAGCAGCACAAAGAAGCCTATCCAAGATCTAATTATCTTGAATAGGCTTCAATATCTCCATGCTAAATCGAATACTAAAAAATCCTTTAAACAATTACACGAGTAATAATTGTTTAAAGGATTTTATTCCTCTAATCTAGAAATAGCTGTTACCCTATTTTCCAGACGACCTTTCGGAAGGGTCTTTCATCTAAATAGGATCTTATCACTACAAACTAATTAAGTCAATAAAAACATCTTAAGTATTCACTTTATAATTTCTAACCAATTTGAATAGGATATTTAGTATTTCTCCAAACTCCTGATGTTCTTCATAGTAATTTTTCTTCAATCTACATCTTTTAATAAGATCCACTAATTCTTTCTTACGTTGAATTCTTGAAATCTTACCTTTAACATAATAATCATGCAAGTATATTAACGCACTAATATCATGTACTTTAAGGTTTCTAAGACGGATATTAGTGATTGAATTACTCAACTTAGAGTTTTGAGTTAAGTAATTTCGAACTTGCAATTTAATACGCTTTTCATCTGCTATTAAAAATTGATTAGGTCCTACAATATTAAAAATAATAGGCCTACTATGAGCAGAAGAATCTCTTATATTTTTTGAATCAAATAATAGGCTATTCGCCAGTCTTAATTCTTTATACTTATATTTCTTTTTATGAACATAAAATTTAATAAAGAAGCATAATTGACCAAAAGACATTAATTCGATTAACACCCAAATAGACGGCTTATTTTTTCTTTTGACAATTAAATCGTAGCTATAATCTCTTTGGGACTTATATGCCTCCAATAACTTTTTATCCAGAGTTTCATACTTTTTGATTTTATTTTCAATTTCTTCTAGTGATAGATCTCTTTTGATAAGTTTTTCTCTATAACTTTCTAACTCATATGCTTTATACTCATCAATGATTTTAAAACCATCTTCGTCGCTGTCAGTTATTAAGCGAATAATTAATGACTTTATATTATGTTCAATATCTAAAGACAACTTTAAGAATAAATACCTAAAGTGCATGTCAATTGTAGCTAAGTCATTCAAAACTGAAAAATCAACATTTGTATATTTGTTATCATTATCTTTACTAAAATTTTTTCTGAAAGCAGTAACTTTATAATAGTAAGTTCGCTCCGTTAGTATTTCTTTAGCTAAAGATTCATTATAGTGATTGAAAGTAATACCTTTAAATTTTAAGTACTCAATTTGCTCATCTACTGATAGCTTTTCTTTTAATTTTGCCTTTTCCAACAAATTAATAACAGGTGCCTTGCTAATAATCGGAGGCTCTTCTATTGTAGCTGCAACCTCATTTTTATTCTCTATTCCATTATGTGTGCTTAAAGATTGTTTGAATTTTAATAAATCCTCTTTGGATGCTCTTTTCAATAATATGTTCACCTACCCATTGGATAACATTATAGTAATTATAACATGTATCACATAATGCTATCGATGGTTTAACTAGTTCTTTGTTGCAAAGCCTGCTTAACAAACAGGCTTTATTGCTATTACAAAAATTTCGCCCTACTTGTGGTACTGTTCAGCTTAACGGGGGCATCGGCGAAAATTGCGAAAAGAGCTGCCGCGGTGCGTATTGCCCAACCTTCCAAAGGGGCACTATCAAACCTATAGTGATGCACGAAAGCCACCGAAGAAAATCGGTGGCTCGAACGAACTTGGTCATTAAGGATGTTCTTGTCTTTGAACAGCTATTTAATACCTAACTCTTGTCTCAACTCTTCCAGTATTCTGAGCGCTTCCAGTCGTTTATGTGGTTCCATCATATTGTCTTTTACCCTGAGATTAAGTTGAGAATGAATGATGTCTAAATAACTTCTTGGTGTATAGGAATCGGCCAGGGTAAAAAAATTATCGTAGTAACCAGTAATTAATTTGGACAATTGATCAACCTTTACACGTTGATCATCCGCAAGCTCCGTTCGGCCTTCTTCGTATTGGGAAGGGGATATGACGTATGTATCCTCGATTTTATTTATCTTTGGTTTCGAATCTCGTTGAGCCATCGGAACTCCCCCTTCAATTTGTCGCAGCAGGTAGCAGTTGAATTAACCGATTTAGCTCACCACTTATAAAAAGCATGATGATTAGTACAAAGACTACGTCTGTTTTAATCAATGAGTTTATTGACTGAATTCTTTTGTTTGCAATGATCTTAAAGATTAGAAAGAAGTAAAACAACTGGTAGCATATCATCATGACCAGCCCGACGATTTGAAATGTTAAAAAGAGTGCCGCTGATCGATTGTCCTTATGTAATTGCCATAATGTCTTGGGAGCATCCTTAACTTCAATACTTGTAAATTTGTTTACTGCAATATCCAATTTATCAGGTGAATAAATCGGATGGTTGATTAAAATAACCATCCCAAAGACAAACAGCCAAAAAATCAGCAAATAATATTTATATCCATTGGAGATCGATTCCTTGAAATAAGCAACAAGACACGCAGTTAGTAAGCCCACAATCATTACTCCAGTGGAAATCTCAATAATCATCGATTTATATTTGATGTAAAAAAATATCGCTACCCCAAACACAGCGAGCGCACCGAAGCCTAATGCTATAGCCTTCCCCATTTCATCATTCTCGCTATTTGCGGCCGAAGTAACGGACGTAGGGTGCTTCGTAGTGTGATGATGATGCTCGTGGTGTTCGTGATGCTCGTATGTGGTTTTACGTTTATCAATATTTTTTGTTGTATTAAAGCTGTTGGTGATATTGCTGTTGTGACTATTTTTGTGTATTGTTTTTGTCTTATTAACAGTCACAAACAATCCGACACAAGTAATAATAATTCCGATAATACTTAGCCACGTGCTTAAATCCATAATGTGCCTCCACTTTCATTTTTATTTTCTGTGTTGGGCTATAGGATGCTAAAGATCAGAATCCACTTCGCAGTTGTTGCCCATTCCAACAAGAATTTGTATCTTAATTGTTTGTTTCTATAGGAACTTTTCGACAAATAATGATAAATTCCTCCAATTGGAAATAACGAAGGGCCGCGAGAGTATTGTAGCCCAATCAACTTATCACATAGTTAACTTCGCTAGTCTCTGGCCCTACATAATTCGGGGTTTTTATGGCCCCGGCAATCGGCTATTTATGATCTGCAAAAACTCAAGATACTTTCTCAGGTGGGAATAAAAATCATCAAAACTCCCAAGTTTCGATGTTTAAACGCATGGATAACATTCGTTTCTGTTGAATTTCTTAAAGAATGCCAATGTCGTTGTTGCAGGAGAAAGCGTTATTCATATCGAAAATGGTGAGTGGTGTGTTTAGAAAACCATCCATTAGAGGAGTAACCACAATGTCCATAGAGAGGTTTACAATAGAGGAAGACAAACACCAATATATGGAGTGGAGGAACCGTAACCCAGAAGGATTTGTTCTCAATATTAACAATAGGAATCCAAAGTCGACAACAACTAAGAATATCATTCATTCGGCACGTACATGTCGAACATTGGAAACCCCACCGAGTCGTAACCGAAGCCGCCCCATTACGCCTAAACACCCAAAACTGTGCTCCACTGATTATTACGAACTGGTGGTTGAAATGAAGGCTAAGAATTTGCCTTACAAAGAATGTGGATTTTGCATGAAATAAGTAAACAGCATTTCTTCTTGGGTAGTTCATATTAGTTTAAGTAAAAGGGAATCTAAAATTATTATAGCTGTTTCCAGGGCTTATTCCTTTGAATAACTATCGCATCGAGATCATGCTCACCAATGTCACAAGCATGTCTAAAAAGTAATTCATGCTTCAATATTCCGTACTCAGTAAGTGGTTTAATTCTCCGGTTCTTTTCGTCAAGTACAGCAGGCATCAGAACATACTTTTGGTGCTTTTTATACCTTGCTTTAAACATATTAAACATTTTGAAACCATCTGTAGGATTAGCACGCTGCAATCTAGATATTGACATTATTAGGCTCTCATTTAATTCAAGCCCCTGTTCTTCCATTCTCTTTGCTACTCGGTCAATATTGGAACTAATGTGTATTGTATAACCGGATTCTTCACCCGGAATATCACCCTCGACAATCGATATTCTTATCTCATCATTTTTGTCTTCTTTACCATGCATTAAAATCCAGTTTTTAAATATTTTTTTAGCATAAAATCCTTTCGCATATGGAAGTAGTAAGCACGGAGGTTCCTCATCCCCTACATCCAAAAGAAAGGCAGCTCCTCTCCAAATTGCCTTATCCCAAGATTCTAAATCAATTGGCGAGGTAATAAATAGAGATTTTCTTTCTTTTACTGGTAATGGCCTTAATTTACCTAACTTAGGCTTCTCTCTTTTATTTATTCCGCGTAAGCGCCAATACAGGCTGTCGTATTTGTCCGATCTTGATACTTCGTAATATGTAGTTCCTTGAAGAGGCATTGGAATGAATGCAGTATCCGATCCGTTGAATACAATAGGGATAAATCTTTCGTTAATAGTATCATCATTATAAAGATGCTGATAAATAATATTGCTTTCCCACTTTACTCCTCTACCCACTCCTCTATCAGCCTTGCCCATTAATCTGTTCAAATACTCTTGGGTGCAGATTATAAGGACGTAGTCTGACTCACTAATTGAATTTTCCATCCATCTCGGCCATCCCTCGCTAGGTGACTCTTCATACTGGTCCAATACTGTATCTATACCTTCACTGCGTAACTTATTAGATAATTTCAGAACCTTATCTGAAAAATCGATGCTCTCTTGGCAGTAACTAATAAATACCTTCGGGTTGTTTTCAGCCATACTAAACCTCCATATAAGGTTTTCCCTTGCGTAATATAAGCCTCCATTCCCAGTCCTGGAATAGAGGCTTATATCATAATTATCTGCTCTAATTTCGCGATTGTAAGTCCTTCAGCTTGAGCAGGTTTATCTTTTCTTTTTTTTTCTTCCAGACCACGATCTTCACCGTAGATGGATACTTGAATTTTATACGACTCACCTTAAATGTCCATATAATGAGTTCAAGCAATTCTTGATCTGAAATATGCTCGTAACCTCTAAAGCGAGTGATTCCGGAGCCTAGAACGGGTATGGCAACTGTTCTCCCTGCATAAACCCTATCTATTTCATTCCAGAAATTCAACAGGCAGCTTATGTAATCGTTCATTTCAAGATACGCTTGGTTACTTTTATCGAAGCGTGAGAACGCCGTCAGAAGATAATCGTCTACTGTGCATATTGTTCCAAGTCTATATGCAACCTTCTTTCCGACAGGCCTTTCTACATTTTTGTAGGAGATCATCTCCGGCAGGTGGGTGTCCAAAGAGATAATTCCGTCTAAATCAGCGACTTTTCCTTGATAGAATTTCTTAATATATATTCCATTGAGTGAATTGCTTGAAATGACTTTCTCGTCCACCAGCGTGTCGAAATATTCATTAAAAGCAACTACCTTTAGATTGGCTTCCTCAGAAAAAATATCACCAAACTTCACCTCAATCTCTGAGGTGTTAATCGTTAGTTTTATGCTTCGGCGCAGAGTAGCATGAATCCAGGTTCCGATGTAAACAAGAACCAGCAATGCCAGTACCCCTCCACCAATGGCGCCTTTCCATTTAGGATCTATTTCAACAAAAAGAAAAACAATAGAAGTAAGAACGCTTATTACACTTAGAAATCCATAGAAAGTATGCAGTATCTTTTTACCAAAAAACGGGACTTTCATTTACATGTTCTCCTTTACCGGATCAGACCCCATTTGACTTGTGTTTCACGGTTGTAATAATCCTTCCCTCCGCTAAGATGCTCACCGTTCACATGGAAACGAGTGATGGCATTCAAAATGCAATCTTTAGCAAATGGGATATGGATTGCCTCTATACCTGTACTATTTATACGGTCGGCAAGTGCCTTTGGCCAAAGATTACTGAGGCTCTCCACATGCAGAATGGATGAATATTCGGGATAGGCGATAATAAGTGGAATTTTGTATGTGTCTATTGCTTGTTCGATCTCATAGGTTAAAACACTTCCGGTATAACGCGTCTTACTCGTAAGGACGACGAACATGTTTTTTGATGCTCTCAGCCTTGCTTGAATACGCGCATACAATGTTGCCCGTTTACTTGTATCACGCACCGCATCCGTTTTTTCGTGACTGTTAGTCAGCGAAAATTCGATATTTTTGTTCGCACTCCATGCTTGAAGTGTGGCATAGTATTTAAAGTCAGACTTTGTAGGGTCTGTTTCTCCAAAACCATCAAAAGCGACATAGGTTCCTGTCCGATTAGCCATCAGTTTAACCCCCTCGTATAGATCCGAATCCTTCTATTTACCTTCTTATCATATCATAGCTTTGGAAAATAATGGACAAGCCCTAGTCAAAAAGAACTAAGAAACTTCCGAGCCAAATGGTCTCAGGAGTCCTCATATCAAATTATTCAACTTGCTTAACGACAACTCTAGTCATTTCATCTTCATAATTTTTCGCCCTACTTGTGATACGGTTCACCGTATCATCCATAGAGCGAAATCTTGTGGTGCCTGATCGTTGCCATATACCAATCAGTTTTTGAATGATATCATAGTACAATAAGACACTGTTCAGGAGGTAATCGGATTGGAGGACTTTTTAAAGGCATTGAATGAAGCCATTCATGCATGGTCTCACTTGGGTGAGGAATGGGAAAAAATCGAGGCCGATTATAGCGATAAGCTTTCCGAGGGATATCCCTTTGACAAGGACTTTCGAGAGGTTATCTTTGATTTGATGGAATGGAAAGAAACTATCAGCAAAAAATGACATCAAAACGAGGCTGAGTTAAATCACAGCCTCGTAATGTTCACCATCACCATTATTGTCTCTCTTTGGCAAGCTGAATAAATGAATTCAGGTCCATCAGCCAGCTTTGCTGATTGGGTTTGTATGTTTCATGCAGCCGCTTGGGTAAGATAAGCTGCAAATTGCTCGCTTGCATTTCATCAGTCTGGTTCTCACTGATTCCTGGTTCGAGTGTAAAAAGGTGCTTATTCCGAATCCGCTGAGCTTCAGCCAATACCTGCCGCCATCTGTCCTTACAGGTGGACTTGACGCCTAACATAGTCAATCTGGATTCAGGGAACGACATGTCACGATAATTGTCGATATGCGGAAATAGAAAATCTGGTTTGGACTTATTTTCCGTTACTGGCGTTCGAGAATAAGTCATGTTATGAACCTTGAAAATTTCCTCCAGATGGTTCTCTAGAGCATAACCCACACGCGATTTTCTTCGATTATGAACACTGAGGGAGAACTGGATAAATCCTTCAACATCAGTTGCTCCTTCATCCCGGAATCCCGCTTCGAGCCTTCTAGCAACCATATGGCGTTCAAGACGTTTGAAGAGTTTTTCTTCATGTTCAATCCACTTTAGTAGGGTTTGGTCCGGTTCCTCAATCGGTGAAACATCCTTGAGTGTCTTTCGGGCTACCATCGAGAACACCGACGTACTAGGGAAGCCTGATTTTAAATAAGGTTCGATTATACTGTCAAGGTAGCTACCATCGGGGTCCGAGACTTCAATACCCAACTCCTCGAGAATATAGCGAACAACAAAATCAACTTCTGGATCATTACCCGCTTCAAAAGACTGATACGTGAACTGCTTGTCAGTCAGTTCAACATCAAACAGCCACAACAGTTGATTCTCGAATGTACTATCTGCAGGGACTACAATAATATAAATCTCTTCATCAGGTCTTTTAGCAACTATAAGAAGGTCGCCCTCTTTGGCACCATCCATTACTGGATTACTGTTAAAATATAACCTGTATTCAGCTGCCCTGTGGGCTTGTCTCTTTCTTGAGTCATACCAAGTTACTTTCCCCTCAGATGTAATTCCCTCATTTTCGCCAGACAGCCACATAAACCGGGCTGTGAATGATCTCTCCCCATTTCCCAACAGATTCCTCAGGAGCCTGACTCCGTTAAACTCATGTTGGTTGGACTTAGAACGATTCGCCTCTACTGCACTAAGTCGTTTTATTGCTACCCCTTCAAAATACTGCGAAAGAAAACCTCTCTTCATACGATAACATCCTCACAAATGATGGTTTGTCAGCATTGCCCACCAATCTCTATCGATGCCATATCCGTCGTGTGCAACCATTGGGCACATAGCTCTATTACTTCTTCGCTGTTGATGCGGTATTTCCCTTTCAGGGAACATTCCCATACAATTCCAACCCTCCAGCCCATCTCCTGAAGGCGAGCCACGGTCTCACCGTCCACTTCCATGTTCCGATTTATCTTGTTACGCCAAAATTCCTCATTTGAAGAGGGCCATTTGAACAAATGACAGGAATGTCCATGCCAGAAACAGCCATTTGCAAAAATGACCGCCTTGTACCGGGGGAAGACCATGTCTGGTTTTCCCGGCAAGTTCCGGTCGTGAAGTTTATACCTGAAGCCCAGCTTGTGAAGGCCTTGCCTGAGAATCATTTCAGGTTTTGTATCTTTGCCCTTGATACCGGACATCATTCGACTTCTTGTCTCAGGTGAAACGATATCAGACATAGGCTTCAGCCTTCTCAAAAAGCATTTCAACTTGATCCGTATCCTTGGCCGTTCTCATTACCTTGAAAATGTACGGGAGCATATGTGCTGCTACAGCCTCAACAACAGGTACAGCAACTGAATTTCCAAATTGCTTATACGCCTGAGTGTCGGAAACAGGAATCACAAAGGATTGTTGCCCCGGCTTATCGAACCCCATCAGTCTTGCACATTCGCGTGGAGTCAGCCTCCGTGGGTTCCTGCCTTCCTGCCTGATCAGAATTTCCGAACCATCCTTGTAGTACCGTGCAGATAGAGTACGTGCTATGTCTTCAGGACCAAACAACCCATAACCAAATCCATTTCCCTTTGCCCTGTGCTTCTCCGCGTAGTTTTGAAGGTATTCCCACAGCCGGTCACTCAATGTGTATTTGTCTGCCACTCTGCCCTCTGGCGCTTCCGTGTACGGGGGTTCAGGCTCTTCTGTTCCATTTTCCTGATGTAGAATCGAACCGAGTTTTGGCCCAGACTGGGGGAACATCATGTGTTTGAAGGCAAATCCGACATCATCACGGAATCCTACAATGAATATACGCTCCCTGTGCTGAGGAACAAAATGCTTTGCATCAATAACCCGGAAATCAACATGGTAACCCAGTTCTTCTTGTAACGTTCTCATGATTACCTTGAAGGTGTTTCCCTTATCATGGCTTAACAGATTCTTCACATTTTCAAGCAGAAATGCCTTTGGTCTGTGATGTTCTATCATCTGTGCAACATCAAAGAACAGCGTGCCTTGTGTAGCGTCATGAAAACCGTGGGGACGACCCAGTGAATTTTTCTTGGATACACCGGCAATAGAAAATGGCTGACAAGGGAAGCCCGCTACCAACACATCGTATTGAGGCATATTGTCCAGATCAACATCACGAATATCGCCATTTACCGGATGATCGCAATCGTAATTGGCCTGATAGGTTTTTCTGCAAGCCAAATCCCACTCACTCGTAAACACACACTTGCCACCTATCGATTCAAATGCCTTTCGTAAACCCCCAATACCTGCAAAAAGATCTATGAACTTGAAGTTGGCGTTCTCTGAATGTTGGCCTGAACGCACATCGTAGATAGTTTTAAGCTCCCGGAGCAAGTTTTCCTCAGGTAAAGATTCGCCTTTTTCCCATCGGTAGATGGTACGCTCGCTTTTCCCAAGCAATCCCGCAACTTCTCTTACAGAATAACCCATTGACTCTCTTATGTGGGCAAATTCGGTATTCTTGAATGTTTTCATCGTAAGCCAGCCTCCCTGTCAAAAATATTCCCAGGGGGAATGTTTTTGACATAAGAATACCATAGGCGAACAGACTTTCGCAATTAATTTTTATTCATCTGTGTCATTGCTCGTGAACAGAACCTACTATCCAAAAGGAGAATCTAAAAATGTCTATCAATTTTATCCGTATCTTACAATTATTAAAGAACCAATTCGACACCAATGATCTCACCAGCACTTACAAACAAAACATCTGGATCATGGCCGCAGCTGCCGTCCCGTTTGCTGATAATCACGTTGAGTGTACTCCAGCAAGCGGGGTAGCGCCTACCCATACCATTCGTCTCGTGCTTCGCACAACAGACGAGGAGGGCACTAATGACTATGTAGACGGAACAGACGTCTACGTTAAGCTAGACCAAGAAATCCAGATAGCAAATTTCGTGTGGGAGGACCTCTGGGCAGAGGGTCCTCCCATTTTTCATGGCGGAACGATCCCTGACGCACTCCGATGGGTACGAGATCTTGCAGAACCTTTCTACATTCAGCTTAGGGACCCGTTCCTGACACCTGAGCAGTGGATTGCCCTAAACGGTCATGACAAGGACTTTGCCGAGCCACAGTTTAAGGAAGACCAGAAAGGAGACAGGAACATGATAGACGATGACCTTGACCCACCCTTCTGATCAAACAGAATTCCGTCAATTATGTCGATACCGTCAATTACGCTAACGAAACGAAAAAGGAGGAACTCACAGAAATGACCTTAACAATCAGTGAGAATAAGAAAAAGTCCATCGTTACTTACATTAACGATCACTTCGACGAGCATATGTCACACTTCCCCTTCGCCAAGTACCCAACCGAACCGCTCAACCAGTGGCGCAAGCAGTTCGCCGATCCGAAGGCGGTCGATCCAAAGATGATTCGCGCAGCGTTGTCCTGGCGCGGCGGATTCTGGCAACGGAAGGACGCGCCCAACGCCCAGCGACAGACTACCCTGTCCGTCATCAAGTTATGGCCGGAGTTCGTGCGGGAGGAAGCTGCTGAACCCGCCCGGGCGCTCGACTTCTGGACAAGCAGGCTAGGCGGCGAATCCCTTGCCTTTGACATCGCCGCCTTCCTCGCCCATCTGGCCCACCCCGACGCGCTAGAACTCGCGGACACTCAACGGCTGGAAGCGATGCGGGACCTCCTCAAGGAGGTCGGGCATGAAGGAGGCGAGCCTGACGCCGACTGCAGCCTGGGTGGACTCCTGCGTTACACCGACTTTTTCCGGGCACTGCTCCCCAAGATGCAACCCAAGGATGCGAATCGGGCGCGTGTGCAGCTCGACCGCTTTCTGAAGGCGTACGGGAACCGACACGCGCTGACCAAGCTGGCGGGCAAGACTCCTCCCACGATCGAACCCGCGATCTGGTCACTGAATTGGGAGGCCATCGACTGCAAGAAATACGCTCCCGAAGGAATAGAGGGAAGGGCAAACGCGGACGTGCTGTTCGCCTGCCTGCTCCTCGCCCTCGACAGGCAGCCGGAACGCAAGGAAAAGCTGACAGTCGGGGAAATTGCCGAACTTGTCCCGCTCGGAAGCGGCGGCGTCTGCAACCCTGGCAGCTACCACTACGCCATGATCGCCCTATTCGGGGGCCAGAAGGGGCGTGACTTCTTTACATTCGAGGATGAGACGCTACAAGCAGAATTCACCGCCCAGGCCAACCAATCGAGCCGGGACATGCGCTTCTATCGCAAACATTCGGATGCATCTATCACTATCAATCCGAAGTACGCCCGATCTTGACCCGCAAGTTTGCGTCACTTGCGTCGACGGCGACAAGGACAGTACCGACGCTTTTTGGAACAGCAGCAAATCCTGAACAACATCAATTTCCATTGAAAAGGAGACTCACCCATGTCCAACAAAAACCGAATCGCCCAACTGACAGAGCAGGCAGATCAGCTACTGGAACAGGTTGAGGCATCACAAAACTTGCTGACCGGCATTCTTCTTCATGTCGACAAGCATTCCCTTAGCCTCAACATCTCCACCGCATTCTCGGTGGCGCTCGAAGCCCATTGCCAGTTCGCAAAGGCAGACCGTAAGCTTTTGAAGTGTAGGCTTCGTCTCATCTACGAACGCTCAGGCCATGACAATAAATAGAAGGACAAGCGTTGCGGCCTACGCCGCCCGCTCGCCCCCTTTTCACGATTCGTGCTCTGCTTTCCTGTCAAACGTGTCGAACATGTCCTTCGCCATCCGCTGCACCAGCCTGATTTCCGGCAGGCTCCGGTCCCGGAGCAGGGACAAGTGAATGTCCATGATTTCCTGTTTTTCCATTTCTCCGTCCAAATCTGCGACCTCGTCCAATCTACCAAACTTAAGCGCCTCTACCGGGTCGGCCCCCAGGGCCGACATGATTTTTTCCAGTGAATTCAGAGAGATGTTCCGGTTACCCCTCTCCACGCCCCCGATATACGAATCCTGAAGCTCGGCCAACTCCGCTAGCCTGGCCTGCGACAGTCCCTTCTGTACTCTTAACTGCTTGATCCTCGCGCCTACCAGCGCCAAGAATTCAGACATTCCTACCACCACCCTTATCCCAAGGGTAGGAAATAACATCTTTGGCGGACAGAGCATTAAACTATAAGAAAATGTTGTAAAAGATACTTATGAGTTCTTATAATGGGAATATAGTACGGATAGTACCTAAGACGCACAAATTCGACATTTTATTTGTGAAGGGTACGATCACTTACGAAAGGAGAAGAACAAAAGGTACTAACTACATTCCAATTTTCACAAAACCAAATTCTATCTTAGGAGCGATTGCAAGTGAGCACATTCGGAATCATTCTCGGTCTCATTGTAGGTATTGTACTATTTATCATGCTGAATCGGATGTTCAGCATCACCTTCGGTGGATTTTACAGCATGATCGTCGTTTTCGGCATCTGCGTCATGATCGGTTTCGCCATTGTAGAGTGGGGAATCGGCTTTATCAAACACCATTACATCTGGACTGCCATCATTGTCGTCATCCTTGCGTTAATTACGTATGGAGCCAAGAAGGGAGTTCCAAAGGACCATCAAGAATAAGTCCACAGAATTATGAAGTTTTTATATCGACAGGAAGGATTTTCCTCAAATGTCGAGAATTATTGTCTGATGTCGAAAAAAACAAAGAGGGGATACTAGAAAATGAAGTCTTCGAAAGTCAAAGTCATTGTCGCATTAATCTGTGTGTTTTTGCTCGGGTTCGGGGTAGCCACAGCAGCCACGAACCCCATTCTCAAGATTGGGCTGGACGGGTTTACCCTAAACATGACTTCAAGTAAGGGGAAGATTCAAGTCGGAAACAAAATGGTTCCCTCAACGATAGCCCAGAACGGGACTACATACATCGCCGCACCAGCCATCGGAACGGTCTTCCAGGCAAATTATGCATTCGACTCCAAGACGAGCACCTTCATGTTCAATAGCTATAAGAAAGATCAGGACAAAGCGCAGATCCAGAAGCTTCAAGGCCAAGTCTCGACTCTAAAAGAGCTTTTGGCCCAAGCACAGTCGACCAAAAACAAAGCAGACGGTTGGCTTGAATATCATTCGAAGCATTTTACGCTGCTATACACGAAGCAGTATGAAAAGGACGTCGAGAAAGCTGCAGCTGATTTCGAACAGGGGTACAACGTCGCAACCGCCGAGTTTGCATCTCTCCTGCCTGAGATCGGTAGCACTCTGAACGACGGTCTCCATCCAATCTATATTTATTTGCATCCTACCGCAACCGACAAGGTAAGTGAGGGAACGGCTTACAACTATACCTATGGTACTGATGAAGTTCTGAGGGCAGAAATTCATGTCCTCACGCCATCTGCCTATCAAAAGAAGGGCTACACGCTAGAAGGAGGTCTTTACGACGAGGCCTACTTCACCCATTTGTTCAAACACGAATTCATCCATACGCCGCAAACTTATCTACAGGAGAATATTCGTCGAGGAGATAAAAAAGGATGGTTTACCGGCGGAGAAGAGATGCAGTGGATCAAGGAAGGACAAGCGGAATACCTGGCGGCAAAAGGCACAGACGACCTCAAGAAAAGCGAGGCGTACTGGAAGCCAATCATACTTGAGAAGCCTCAGGAGCATATCATCATCTATAAAGACAATATTTCCGTGAAAACACAGTATATCGGCGGTTACATGTTTACAGCATTCTTGTACGAAACCTACGGTAGCGACAAGTTCAACAGCTTCCTGGCCAGCACACAGCCGACGATGGAAAAGGCCTTTGTTCAGACGTTTGGTAGCTTCGAACAAGTCAACACGAAATGGCTGGAGTGGTTGAAAAAGTAGGCGCTAGCCGACATGATGAGAAGATCCAATTCTTCCTATTTGGGAATCGGGTCTTCTTTTTTTATTTTGGCGAGATCAACCCTCCCTTCCAATTCTCTCATTCAATCGAGACGGGAGAACATAGCCTACCAGCGTCATACACCTTCCAAAATGCACTCTCTCCAACCGACATATATAATATAGAAAGATAGAAACGAAAAACGGAGGAAGCATTACCAACATGAATAGTAACATTCTAAGATTATCACCAAGGGGCCGGAACCTGAAAAAGCTGGTTGAGAAGTCCCATTGCTTATACGATGAATTCGGTATAGATATGACCCAAAAACAACAAGCGCGGAAAATTATTTCCCATGGGAGGATTCTTACTCTCCACAAAATCCTCACTACCAATCAGAACATGAATCAGCTCTTCCCGGATCGAAGTGAATGTGAGCGTGCCAAGATTGAGTGCAGGGAAATGGCAAATGAACTTGCTAAAGCCCTTGGAAACAAGCGTAAGACCAGAACCGCCGCAGAGAGGGCAATGAAGAGAGAACAACAGGAAAAGGAAGCGGATAAGTTTAAGAAACGTGTACGACTTCTCAAGCACCTGAAAAAAGAACAGCTCATACCCACCCTTCTCAAATATACCCCGGAAACTGAACTCAAAGCGCTTCTTCAAGAGGCTAGACAAGAGAGAGACCAAAAGCGTGCGCTTAAGGCGCAGGATACCGATTCGTGAAACAAAAGGAAGAGAGCCCTGTACAAGCCCTGGACTCTTCTTTTTTCTGTTTCCGAGAAAAGGAGAGAATGAAAGAGGAAACACGCTAAGAAAGTATGATTTCCCCTCCAAAATTCAGGAATTTCAAAAACAAGAAAAATAGCATAAGCCGTATCCGGCAGTCACCCCTCCCCAATCGGTCCGATCCCCTCATAGTCAGTCCCGCTTAGTGCGGAATGACAGAAATACAGGCATCTAATATGATAATTACATAAACAAATGCACCTTGAAAACAGAACAGACAAGCACCAAATGTACCACTGGGAGACCCCCACTACAAAGCCTGCCTGCTGGGGTACAACATTCCGCCATGGTCGCCAAAACCGCCCATCTCTTTTTGGGACGGAAAGGTCGATCCGGGCGGTAACCGGGCGGCAAGGTAGGACCTATCAAAAAGAAAAGGAAGTGCCAAAATGCAAGTGGACAAATTGTACCGCCCATGCCCGAACCTTTCTCCGTTGGAGGACGGCGATCATCTGGGTGTTATCGTTCGCTCGGAATGTCACCGTGCAGATGGGGAAGCCTCAGCAAAACTAAAGCTTGGTCTTCATATACTACCGGAGGGAAGCGATCACCCCTATTACCTGGAACATGTCATCCCTGTAGATTGGGAGCCGGGCAGTCAATTCATGCATACACTCACCGTGCTCCGGTGTCTTCCCCTAGAAGGTGGATACCTGAACCCGGAAGATCTTCTTGGCACGGCTATAATACCGACTATTTCAATAGGATCAATGGTAAATACGGGAGAAAATTACGCCATCGGAGATATTCGGGCGGCGACCGAGGAAGAAATCGCCCGTACCAATTGGGACCCGGAGGACAACTTTCCTGATTCAGAAGACGATACTGACGTGATGGATGAGGGCTGCCTTGAGTACGAAGAGTATGCCAACAGGAACACAGAAGACGACATTGACGAGCTTGACTGGGACGACCTTTTCTAGTCACGCTTGCAGGACACACTTTTAGCAACTCGTTTGTTAAAAACCACATTCGGAAAGAGGGATTCAGGATGAAAAACAGGTTTGGGGAAAACTCGAAGGAAACCGATGCACAGAAGCTAATCAATCTCGGCGCTGACGGCGTGTACTTTACTGATAATTTAGGCGAAGCATACGTAGAGATCACGGAAAAGAATGTCCGACGCTCCCTGAAGGTTAACAGCAAAGCATACAAGCTTCTCCTCCACAAACGTTTCTATAGCGCTACAGGCAAGCCTGTGAGCCCGGAAGCATTGAAGCAAGCCGCCTATCACTTCGAGTCCATTGCTACATTCGAAGGAAAGAAAAGAGAGCTATCCAGGCGTGTAGCCCTTGCAAAGGACGGACGCATTGTTTACGACCTGGCCGATTCGCAGTCCGGTGCCGTCCTCATCGGCCCCAATGGATGCCGGGCATATAAAAACGGGCCCAGCATCTTCCACCGTACCACGAATACGGCTCCGCAGGTGTGGCCTGATTTCGATGAGGCGCACGACCCGCTGAAATTGCTTTCGAAACATTTCCGGACCCAGCTTAAACAGGACCTCTTCTTACTGGCCGTCTACATTGTTAGCTGTTTCATTCCGGAAATGCCTCATCCGCTTCTCGTGCTCGCTGGGGAGAAAGGCGCTGCGAAGTCTACTTCCATGCGGATGATTCGCGCCATCGTCGACCCTGCGAGAACGGGTTTGCTTTCCATGCCCAACAGCACCGACAACCTGGGCATCATTCTCAGCAACAACTACATGCCGGGATTCGACAATCTTGATTCCCTATCATCCGAACGGAGCGACCTGCTATGCATGGCAGCCACTGGGGGCAGCATCGCCAAAAGAAGACTTTATACCGACGACGAGGAAGTCATACTCCAGCTCAAACGCTGCGTCATGCTTAACGGCATAAACATTGTCGTTACGCGCTCAGACCTGTTGGACCGCTCCATTGTCATCGAATTCAAGCGCATCCCGCCTTCCGAGCGAAAGGATGAAGGGGAAGTATGGGACGCTTTTCGCCAAGACTTGCCCCAAATCCTGGGCTCGTGCCTTCTCTTACTCTCCAAGGCAATGGCCATTTTCCCACAAGTGGAGCTTGCCGAGAAGCCAAGGATGGCCGACTTTGCCAAATGGGGGTATGCCATTGCCGAGGCCATGGGGAAACCAGGTCAGCTTTTCCTGAAGGCCTATAGCGAAAATCAGCAACAGGCAAGCCAGGAAATCCTGCACAATAACCCTGTAGCAGCGGCCCTCTTGAAGCTCATGGAAGACCGGCGGGAATGGGAAAGCAGCCCAACCGCCCTGTACACGGCGCTTCAGGATGTATGTATGAGAAACGCCATCCGCATCTCCGGGAGGAACTGGCCCGAGAGCCCAAATGCGCTCACCCGGCGGATGAACAACCTGCGGTCGAATCTGGAACAGGCCGGACTTTTCTTCGAATCCCGTAAAACAGGCGACAGAAAGGTCATCATTACCAACGAACACTACAAGCCGGAGTCTTCCCTCTCCCTCAAGAAAAAACGCAGAGGGAAATGAACGCCTGAAGAAAACCGTCCTTACCGCCCCAATCGTCCAGGCACAAGCGACGGTTCGGGCAGAAGTTAGAAGGCAAAAAGGTTGGGATCCCCCCAAGCGGAATGTCTGAATTTTCAGATATATATTATCTTCTTGTACCCCTTGAGTAACAGGGGCGGAACAATACCCGCTTGGAGGCGAAACCAATATGTTAAACATTCACTGCACGACAGACATAGACACCATGGCTCACAAATGCGCACCCGTCCTGATACACGCGGTCAGAGAAGAGCTCGACCAGCTTCGCAAGCTGCTGGATTTCGACGGTAAGGGAGACGTCTTTCGGCTAGACGGTAAAGGCTACTGCATCGTGTGCCTGGAACCCCAGGAACCGAATGCCTCCATCTTCTCACTCGGCCTCAATTACCCCTACCTAAATGTAGAGTTCGTCGAGCTGCTTACAATCAAAGGCATCCCGTATTACCGGATCATGCTCATGCACGATAACGAGAGCTTCACAAGCGTGTTCTCCTTGAAGGGAGAACAGGAGATCGAACTGGAAACATGGCTTGCCCTACAGGCCATTGAAGGGGGGGCTGATCCGGAATGACGATAAACGAATTTGAAAAGCCAGCGAAAAGGGTTCAGGTGGTGAGCCTGCGGCTGGTTCGTGAGAAAACGTCCATCCTGTATCCGCAACGAAGAATCTACAGGGCGGGCGATGCCGCTGACTTATTCCGCCAATTTCTCGGTGATTTTGACCGGGAAGCGTTCTGCATCCTCACTTTGGACACCAAGAACCAGCCAACAGCCATCCACATGGTATCCTGCGGGACGCTCAATGCCTCGCTGGTGCACCCGAGGGAAACCTACAAACTCGCCATTCTCGCCAATGCCGCATCCATCATCGGATGCCACAACCATCCGAGCGGAGACCCGACGCCAAGCTCCGAAGATGTCGAAATCACCGAACGCATCCGGGATGCGGGTTTGCTTATGGGGATCGAGCTTCTCGACCACATCGTGCTGGGAGAAGGGAACTTTGTCAGCCTGAAAGAACGAGGACTAATGTAAATCATCTTTAGAAAGGGGCACGACCACCGATGGCAAAACTCACTTTCGCTCCGCGTGCGGCGACCAAAGGAATTTGGGACAACCTTCCGCATGAATTGCCGTTCATCTTGTTCAAATTTATTGATGCACAGTTGGACCAGGACCTGGAGATGGACTACCTGCAAATCTTCGAATTGTCGATGGAGGACTTCAAGGGGCAGAAGGTTCAGCATATCATTCACCGCCAGGAGCAGCCTGAAAGACGCACCGAGTACACCCTTGGCGGCATCGAAAATCCCGTCGACCTCACCGTATGGATCGTTGACGAGGGCATTCACGCCCACATTCTGCTGCCAGAAGAATACTGAAGACCACAAACGCCAGGGAGGAATCAGCCGTGAATACCATACAAGAATCGAACGAACAAGACCTCTTTATAGACGTCCTTGCCGACATGATCTGCCAGTACTTCGATGCCGAACAAGAGGAGCGGCAACAGCGAGCTGCCTACTGGCTGAAATACCTCGCAAGTCTGGGCATCGAAGCGCAGATCGTCGCGTAGGGGATTCATGAATTACGAAAAACAACTGGCCGCCCTGTACATTCGCGTTTCAACCGAGCAGCAGGTCGAGGGCTTCAGCCTGGATGCCCAAAGGGACACCCTGCAGGACTACTGCCGCAAGTCTCACATCAATGTTTACAAGGTTTATGTCGACGCGGGTCGCTCGGGCAAGTCTATTGATGGCCGACCGGAACTCCGCGAACTTCTGGATGATGCCCGCAGCGGTCGCTTCCAGCAAGTCGTGTGTCTGCGGTTGAATCGTCTCTCCCGCAATCTGGCGGATCTCCTGCACATCGTCGAGCTGCTGGACAAGCACGGCATCGCCCTGCGCAGCCTGACGGAGGAGTTCCAGACAGACACGCCGATGGGCAAGTTCGCCCTTCAGATGGCCGGGTCCGTGGCCGAGCACGAAAGGCGGCAAATTGCGCAGAACGTGCGCCACAGCATGCAGCAGCGCAGCAAGCTCGGCAGATGGAACAGCGGCAATCAAGTTCTCGGATACCGATGGGTCACCCATCCCGACGACCCGCGCCTTTCCTACGTGGAGATCGTGCCCGAGGAGGCCGAGCGGGTCGTCTCCATTTTCGAGATGTACGCCAGCAGCCTCGGCCTGAAGGCCATCGTCAACCGGTTGAACGGGGACGGCCACAGGACGAAGCGCGGCAAGGCCTTTCATAGCATTTCGGTACGCGGCATCCTGACCAACGTTAACTACATCGGCAAGATTACCTACACGGACGAACAAGGCAACAAACAAACGGTAGACGGCGAGCACGAGCCAATCGTCCCGATAGAACTTTGGGAGCGTGTGCGGCTGCGGCTTGCCGGAAGCTCATGCCCGCCAACAAAGCGCATCACGCGTCCCTTCCCGCTGTCCGGGCTTCTCAAGTGCCCGAGCTGCGGAAGCAGTATGATTCCGTCCCACGTAACACGGAAACGAAAAAACGGCATTCATTCTAGCAGCTTCTACTATGTGTGCAGCCGATACAACTCTGGAGGAAGCAAGGTTTGCCGGGCGAATCATATCCGGGCGGATGAAGCCGAAGCCTGGGTCGAATCCCGGGTCCGGCATTTCATCACCCATCCTTCCGTTGCAGAGCGGCTGGTGGAGGAGATCAATCTCAGACGGGACAGGAAGTTGCTACCCATCCGGCAGGCATTGAAGCAAATCGACGCCCAGCTCGCTTCTCAGAAAAAGCGAAGCCTCCGCTGTTACGAACTTTTTGAGGACGGGCACATCGATGCCCCGGAACTCAGAAAAAGACTGGACATGATCCGGGCTGAATCAGGGCTTCTGGAGGAAGAAAGGGAGAAGTTAGAGCGATCTGTAGCCGAACAGCCTGAGCGCCTCATTCCTGAGGCGAGCATTCGGCAAGCCCTGGACAGCTTTCGGCCCATGATGCGGAATGCCTCGCCCGAGCAGCAAAAGAAGCTTTACCGAAGCCTTATCGATTACATCGCTGTCCCGCGTGACCGGGACATCTCGGCGGCGACCATCCAGGGCACTGCAGCACTGCTGAGCCTGGAGATTCCACGATACCAACAAGGAGGGACAAACAAGCATGAACCAAACAGTAAGAGTCGCCATCTACGCCCGCGTCAGCACGGAGGAGCAGGCCGAATACGGCTACTCCATCGACGCCCAACTTGACACCCTGCGCGAGTATTGCAAGGTGCACAACTGGGAGGTCGTGGGGGAGTATGTGGACCGGGGCATCAGCGGAAAGAGCATTGAGGGACGTTATGAGCTGCAACGGCTCCTTCGCGACGCTCAGGACAAGATGTTTGACGAGGTGTTCGTCTGGAAGTTCAACCGGATGGCTCGCAAGAACATCGACCTTCTCCATATCGTCGATCTGCTGGAAAAGAACAATGTTGCCTTCCGCTCACTTTCGGAGAATTTTGACACAACCACGTCCATGGGAAAATTCGCCCTGCAAATGATGGGCGCCGTGGGGGAGCTTGAGCGTAACACGATCGTGGACAACGTGAAAATGGGCCACAGGCAACGCGCCAGAACAGGCAAGCACAACGGTAAGGTGCCACTCGGCTACCGGAGCGTAAAGATTGATGAACGTGGAAGGGAGACCAGGATTGTCGTCATCGAGGAGGAGGCGGCACTCGTCCTCAACATTTTCGAACAGTATGCCGCCGGTCACGGCCTGAAAGCGATCGCCAACGATCTGAACCACCGGGGCCACAAGACCAAGACGGGCAAGACTTTCTCCACTTGCGCCATCCGGGACATTCTCGATAATCCGATGTTTGTCGGAAAAATCCGCTATAACCGCTACGAGAACTGGGCAGAGAGGAGGCGCAAAGGCAAATCCTCAGAGATCATACTTGCCGAGGGTCATCATCCGGCGATCATCTCTGAAGAGTTATGGGAGAAGGTACAGCTCCTACGACATAAGAAGAGTGTCATGCCGAAAAAGCGTTTCGAGGGGGAATACCTGCTGACCGGGCTCATCCGATGCCCCGAATGCGGCGCGGCGATGACCGCAAGCCGAACGGTGAACCGGGCGAAGGACGGAACGAAGATCGTTCGCATGTACTACTCCTGCGGTCGCTTTCGAAGCGAAGGAAGCTCCGTATGCCACGCCAACAGCGTCCGCAAGGACGAAGCTGAGAAAATAGTGATGAAGCGCATTCGGGACGCTGTCATGAAGCCTGACATCCTTAAGAAAGTCACCCGCAGCGTTAACGAGCACAGATTGGGACGCATTAAACCCCTACGGGATGAACTGGCAGCAGTCCAAGCCCGCATCGACAAGCTGGAGATGAAGAAGCGCAAGTACCTTGAGCTATACGAGATGGACGAGATCGACCGCAGCTTGTTTGCGGAACGCCTGAACGACCTGAACAGGGAGCTCGACACCGAGCTTACCCGCCGGTCGAAGCTGCAGCTGGAGCTCCGGGACGATCAGGCCGAGCCCGTCTCCTACGAGCTCGTTCGTTCCCTGGTGGGCCGGTTCGACGCCCTGCTCAGCCGCTCGCCATTCCCGCAGCGCAAGACCCTGCTGCACCTGATCGTGAAACGGATCACGCTGGACGACAGGAAGCGCGTCGGCAGCGTAGAGCTCGCCTTCAACGAGGAGACCGAGAAGCATTTTTTAAGCGTAGCCCCTTCTGCTGAATCAACGGCGGAAGGGGCTTTTCCTTTGTCCGGAAAAGCCCCACGATTAACACAAAATCTGACCATCACAATTTAGCTATGCTTAACAATCTGATTACAGCGATGAAAACAATGCTCTAATTCGGCTGAGTGTCCATGTATCGTCGAAGCTTTCTCTGGCTGGTCCATGTGTGCTATTTTCTCGCATATCGATACATTGTTTATCATGGTTATAAGTGAATGCGTATCTCTTGCCCTTTATTTGTGTCCAGAGGACATTCTTCATATCCCCTTCATGTTCCTTCACTTCCAAGTCAGTCCCCTTATCCTTGTATGCTATTACTCCACCAAAGAGAGCAATAACGCAAGCCTCTACATTTGGAGCATGGTGACCAGCTCGCGCAAGCACTCCCCGAAGGTATTTTCGCATAGTGTCTGAATCATTAAGCACGATCATATTAATACGCTCCTTCTATTTGCTCCTCTTAGATATAGATAAAAGTATGCTACTTTACTTGGGTTATTCTCAAGAAGGCTTAAGTACCCAAAATTTCGCCCTACTTATGGTATGGTTCCCCCCGATTTATCTTCACCGCGCGATAAATCTGCTCGGTGAGCACCAGCCGCATCAGCTGATGCGGCAGCGTCATGCGCCCGAAGCTCAGCTTCTGCTGGGCGCGGCGCAGCACCTGATCGGAGAGCCCGTGGCTTCCTCCGATCAGGAACACGACATGGCTCGTCCCGTACGTGCCGAGCTTGTCGAGTTCGGCAGCCAGCTCTTCCGAGCTCCATAGCTGGCCGCCGATGGCGAGAGCGATCACATGCGCGCTCTCTTTGACATGCGCGAGGATGCGTTCGCCCTCGCGCTCCTTCACGATTGACACTTCCGCTTCGCTCAAGGTGTCCGGGGCCTTCTCGTCCGCGACCTCGATCATCTGGAATTTGATGTACGGGGTCAGCCGCTTGGCGTATTCCTGGATGCCCTGCACCAAATACTTCTCTTTCAGCTTGCCGACCCCAATCAATTGAATCAACATATTCGTATGCCCTCCGTTCATTAAACCTTGATATGTACTGTATTATGGGAAGCTCCCTTGCCTTCCATCCCTGTCCATCCGGGCCGCTTGGAATAGGCTAGTTCTTCTTCCTCGTATTTTCATGATCCTGATCTCTTACACACAAAAATTCACGGATAACACATCTCGCATTTCCATGACAACTAAAAAGGAGCGTGCTCCCACGCTCCCCTTTTACCTTATGCTCTTGTGGTTATACGACCAGAAACTTGCCGGCCTGCTCACAGTGTGCGCACTGCACCGGCGGATCCCAATCGGAAAACTCTGTATCCTTCAGGTCCACAACGTCCGGAGCATCCTCGTATTCATCCACAAACATATCAATAGCAAGCTCCAAATGTTCTTTGCATACTACATACATAAATGAAAGCATCCCTTCTAACGTTGCACACGGTTGTCATAAGTCCATCTTTTGCAAAAATCTTAATTCCTACTCAGATTATAGCCCTTTTTCAACATTTTCGCACATCTGTTTTTCTGGTGTTATCTTTATTGATCCGGCTTTTCCGCCAGCTTCACGTTCGTCGTTTGTTCCTTGCCATCACGGTAAAAGGTAACCTTCACGGTATCGCCGATTTTGACTTTATCGTACAGGAATTTCTTCATTTCCAGCGTCGTCGTAATCGGATCATCATTGAACTTAACGATCACATCATTGAGCTTCAGGCCGCCTTCCTGCGCCGGACCAATGGCATCCAGCACCACGACTCCGTCTTTCACATCGCTTGGCAGTTTCAGCTCCTTGAGCTGATCCTCATCCATTTGGGCATACGGGTTACCGAGATCCATGGAGTAAATGCCGATATACGGACGGGCAATCTTGCCATGTGTCATCAGCTCATCGACCGTCTTCATCACTTGCTCCACAGGAATGGCAAAGCCCAATCCCTCAACACCGGCATCCGCAATCTTCATCGTGTTAATGCCGATGACTTTTCCGTTCAGATCTACTAGCGCTCCGCCGCTGTTGCCTTCGTTAATTGCCGCATCGGTCTGGATGACCTCCTGCTCCCAGTCATATACGCCATCCTGGTTCAGAGATACGGGCACAATACGGTTCGTGTAGCTTACAATACCGGAAGTCAGTGTGTCCCCGAGTCCAAGCGGATTGCCGATCGCAAACACCGTTTCCCCAAGCCGCAGCTTGCCGGAGTCGCCCATTTCCGCTACCTCATTAATATCTTTATCGTTGACTGCCAGCACGGCGATGTCATTCACCTTATCTGCGCCGACGAGCTTTGCTTTTTTCATCTCACCATTTACCAATACCACTTCGAGCTCCTGTGAGCCTTCAATAACGTGGTTGTTCGTAATCACAAAGGCTTGACCCTGGTCTTTTTTGAAAATAACTCCTGATCCTAGAGCCGAATCCTCCAAACTGGTCTTATCCTTCTTGGCATCCTTGTAATTCACAATGCTTACTACGGTAGGGCGTACTTTGGCTGCAGCCGTTACTAATCTGTCATAAGGATCGGCGTTACTGTCCAGCTGCTTGGAATTGATGGCACTAACCGCGACCGCTTCTTTCCCGGAGGAAGGCAGTCCCGTGATCATACTGAACAACAGCACAGCTACAAATGCACTGATGACCGAGCTGATCGTAGCAACCTGAAGCGTGGACATCCCCCGGCTGCGCCTGGATCTTGGCCAAGCTTCCTGCGCCTTGCGGGCTTTGCGGAATCCGCGTTCACGCTTCGTCACTTTGGTCGAATAAAAATCATCTTGAAACAGCCCCATGTGATCCTCTCCCCTTTGTTGTCACGCACCCAAATCCAACCTGCCGTTTGTGTACCTCCAATACCCTCTTAGGTATGTAATCCTGTCCGGTCCTCATCTGAATAATCATTTCCATGTAAGAGCTCGTCTGCATGATCTTCAGTTATCTTCAATCTACCTAAAGATTACCTTTTTGGCGCTGTTTTTTCTGTAGTGCAAAAGTCTTCATTATTATAAACTGCATGATGGCCCTAAAGGTTGCGTTTGAAATCCCCTTTATTTTTAATCACCACAAAACAGCCACTCTTAAGCAAAAAAATCCATATTCCTTAAACTTTTTGATCCAGACATCCAATTTTTACGAGACTCTATCAAAAAACAGGAATATTTCCATCAGCAAGCTACTAGAATAATAGCAGACCAGCAAAGTACAGCCACTTCCAAAGCAAGGCTACACTCGATAATTTACCTAAAATCTGGAGGCTTATTAATCGCCCTCAGCCCAACTGCTGCAAGGACTTTCAGGTTTTTTTCCGGTACAGATTATTGTAACACATGGAGGTCTTCGTACCTAATTTATTTTAAAAGGTTGTACTGGTGAGTTGTGGATTTGATTGTTGATTTTTGGAAATAATAGTAGAAGAGAGTTACCAAGAAAATCATGCCAGGAGGATGAATATGATGGAACGATTTCCGTCCAGTATGGACTATGTGCAGATGATGGCCAAGCTTGGAGATTTGAAGGATGAGCATTACCGCAATACCCTTGCCCTCAGCACGATGATTGAGCTGCTGGTAGACAAGGGCATCCTCACCCGTGAAGAAGTGGAGAGGAAAGCGGCCGAACTCGACCAATTTATGGTTCACTCACCTTATCCCACGGTGTAGGGCGGTCATAATACGTATCGCATAATTTAAATTCACTGTCTTTATAAAAACAGCCTCGTTCCTCCATACTGTCGCGCACGGTCATTTTAGCCAGATCCATCATGTTATGGTCGCGGCTGAGATGTGCGAGATACGTCCGCTTCAGATCACCCGTGAGCAGTTCGCTAAGGGCTTCACCGGCAGCGATATTGGATAAGTGACCCATATCACCAAGGATACGGCGCTTAATATTCCAAGGGTATCTGCCCATTCGCAGCAGCTCGATATCATGATTCGCTTCGAGCACCATCACGTTCGAGTCGCTGAGCGACTGCTTCACCTTATCACTCATATATCCGAGGTCTGTAGCCACGCTGAGCTTCTCATTACCGTCATAAAAATTATAGGCTACGGGCTCCGCTGCATCATGCGAAATGCCAAACGATTCCACGCGCAGCGAACCGAAGTCGCGGACTTCGCCGCTGTCCATCACAATCCGGTTCTCCTCCGCGATCTTGCCAATGGACTTCTCCATTGCTTCCCATGTCTTTTCATTGGCGTAGATTGGCAGATCGTACTTGCGAGCCACGGCCCCAAGACCTTTGATATGATCCGAATGCTCATGGGTGACAAGAATACCGTCAATCTCCTCGCCCGTTACGTCCCGCTCCTTCAGCAGCTCATCAATCCGTTTGGCACTCAGGCCTGCATCGATCATCAATGTCGTTTCTTCATTTCTGACCACGGTGACATTGCCTGTAGAACCGCTGGACAGCACTGTAAAAGATATTCCCATAACCACTACTCCCTTTCTTTCTCCGTCTTCGGACTGCTCACAGTAACATCCCCGCTGATGCCCTGTACATAATACATCTCTCCGCTTTCCAGCGTAAACCGCCACGAAGGCGCGGCCACCTGGCTTTCGGAGTTATATACCTGCCCGTAGTACCCAAGCTGAATGTCCTTGATATTCGAACCCGGCGGAATATGCCGCTCCACCAGGGTTTTCAGCGCATTACTAGCCGGCAGCATTTTCTGATTCTCCTCATCTCCCGATGCCGCAATCTCGATTGGAGACTGGCTGTAGGAGATTATCCGCTGCTCACTGTAGTACAATTCCAGCTGGTCGTTAAATAGCGGCCATTTCTGATCCACGAGCGCGTGCATGACGAAGCGTCCGGCAGCTCCGGCCTGTTTAACCCGCTCCATCTCGCTTTTGCTCATATACTCGCTTGCCAGCGGATCATACTGATAGTTTCCGATCTCCGGAATCCGCCCCTTTAAGGCACTCACCAATTCTTTATCTCTAAAAATCAGCTGACTTTCAATTTTATCCTGTAATATGACCAGCCCGCCGATGCTTTCCCCATTCAAATATTGATACGTGATCTTAGGTAGCTGCGGCGTAATGCTCGGAATCTGGCACAGCAGCTGAATCGATTTTTCTTTCATGACTTTCTGCGTACTCTCCGACAAGGAGGCAAAATCCAGATTGGTGTCCGCCTGCTCACGCACATCGGCCCATAGCTGATAACCCAGCACCAGGTTTAGCAGCAAAAAAGCATATATCAATACATTTTTGGCCCGTCCCCAATCCATCCCTTTGCCTCCTTATATGCAGTCATTGTGAGTGTTAACCACTACGGTATTGCTCTCCCGATGGTTGTCACTTCTTCAGAACAATACGGTCCCTCCGCAGCTTCCACCTTCGTCATCATCCTTATCTGATCGTCCGAATCTGTCCGTTCGCCAGCTTCACGGCCCAGACAGGTGTCAGCTTCAGTCCCTTGGTCTCAAGCTCCGGCAGATAAGCCGGATAGAGATCCACAATCGGAGACTCCTTGCTGAATGCTGCCAGCATCGCCTTCAGATCATCGCCGCCAGGCAGCTTTTTCATCTGCTTGGTCTGCTGTCCCATTTTCATATAGATCAGGGAACGCTCGTAAGTAGAGACGTTGCCCTGCTGTAAATCCAGCTTCATCGTACCGTAATGGAAGTTCATCGTATCGAGAACCGGATAAGAGCCGTAATACTGCTGGAACATAATCTGGCTTTGCTCCGTTCCGATGCCGGATAAGTCCAGCCGGTATACGCCATTCCAGCCGCCATGCTCATTCACAAAATCTACTGCCGCCAAAATGTCTTTATCATCGCTGCTCTCCCCGGCCGGCGGAGCCGCCGGGTCCGTGTAGCTCATCCATTTCTGTTCCTGCCGTACCTGGAGACTGCGCTTAGAGTCTGTATATATTTCCGAGCCGTCCTTTTCCTGAATATACCGGGTAATGCCCGGATCAAAAAACAGGCTCTGCTGCATCTGTGCTACCGTATACGAGCCGATCTCCAAATTCGCGTCCACCATGTCCACCGGCTTCTCCGGCAGATAATACGAGCCGTCCGCCTGCATGGCATACGGAATCCAGTTTTTGCCGAAGTCCACATGCTGCTGCACATCCTGCACGGTCAGATCGACCTTGCCGGCTTCATACACTACATCGCCTTCTGTGCTGAAGAACAGCGCATGCGCCTTCGAATCACTTGGCGCGCTGTAGATCCAGATCCGGTTAATCCGCTCAGCTCCAAACAATGAATCGGGCTGAATCTGCATCACCCGCTGCAGCAATGACACCGGAATGCCGGAGCCGAAGGTCAGCTCAATGCCGGGATTCTCGTTACGGATCTTATTCCAGTCCATATTTTCGACAGGCCGCCGCTGGAAGCCTTCGAAACTGCGTCCCTTCAGACGGGTGTATATCAATTTATAGAACGTTGAATTCGGGTAGAAAATGGTATGCTTGCCTTCGCCCATATGAATCAGCATCTTATCCGGATAGAGCAGGTTTTCCACCTTATCCTGCGGACCCATATTGTCTGTTTTGATATAGTTGTTCATCGCCTTGGCGGCCGTGTCGCTCCCCGGAAGGCGATAAATGAGGTAATAGCTCTGAATCAGGCTGCCCAAGACGAGCAGCAGCAGCAAGAGCGACTTCATCCGTTCCTTCATGTTGCCACCCCCTCAACCTCAGTGAGCGGCAATGTAAACGTCACTTTGGTCCCCTGTCCGAGATCCGACTGGATTGAGATTGTGCCGCTATGGGCAAGCACAATCTCCCGGGCGATGGACAGCCCGAGCCCGGTGCCCCCCATGCTGCGGGAACGCGCCTTGTCGACCCGGTAGAACCGCTCGAAAATCCGGTCGAGATCCTTTTTCGGAATCCCGATCCCCGTATCCTGTACGGAAATAGCCAGCATGTTACCCGGCGCCTCGGTCGCTCCCATGGAGATCTTCCCGCCAGGCTGCGTATATTTCATCGCATTGGACACCAAATTGTCCAGTACCTGATCGATTTGATCGCGGTCACAAAGTGCCTTATGCAGTCCGGTTTCCACCTTGACCTCGGCCCCGATGTCCTTCTGCTGCATTTGGAATGAAAACCGGTCCGCCACATCCTCCAGCATTTCAAGCACATCTGTTGGCTGTTTGCGTATCAAGGCTTCCTTGTTATCCAGCCGCGACAAATGCAGCAGATCCGTTACGAGCCGGATCATCCGGCCTGTCTCATTCTGGATCACGCCCACAAACCGTGATGCCAGCGGCGGATCATCGAGTGCTCCGTCATCAAGGGCTTCAGTATAACTCTTGATGGTCGTGAGCGGCGTACGCAGCTCATGCGAGACGTTCGCCACGAATTCACGCCGCGACGCTTCGAGCTTCTCCTGCTCCGTCACATCCTGAAGTACGGCAATCGTACCTGTAATGCCAAATTCCCGGCGGTGGATCGGAGTAAATGTCACTCGAATCATATACGAATGCTCCTCTTCCGGGTTCATCTGCAGCAGCATCGTCACGTACGTACCCTCCGTGAACGTCTGCGTCTGCTCCGCGCTGAGTCCCAGCACCCCCGCAATGCCACTGCCGGACAGTTCCTCTTCATCCACGCCCAAAATCGCACCTGCACGGCGGTTCATCAGAATAATCCGTCCTGCTTCATCTGTCGCAATCACGCCATCGCTCATGTTGGTGAGAATGGAAGCTAATTTTTCCTTCTCTTCCTCATTTACAAGCAGCGCTTCCCGCAGACGGGTTGTCATATAGTTAAAGGCCTCACTCAACTGGCCGATTTCATCATTGCCGAAGACGGGCATTTTCTGGTCAAAATCCCCCTCGGCCACCGCTGTGGCATGCCGCGTCATTTCCTTGATCGGATGGGTAATCGTATGCGCGAGAATGACTCCCAGCACAGCCGTCAGTCCCAGGGCCAGCAATATACCGGATATGAAAATATTGTTAACCCGCCCCATCGTCGTGTACAGCTCTTTCATCGAGGCGACAATGTATACCGCGCCGACAATTTTACCCTTGTTAAACACGGGTTTCGCCACGACCTTCTTGCGGACATTGTCCTCGTCAATGACGTATTCCTCGTTATCCTTGCTGCCCTGAAGCGCGCGACTGACCACGGTTTGCGTATTTTTGCGTCCCACATAGTCCATATGCGACTGATTGGATGTAATCAGCACCTTGCCGCTCGCATCCAGTACCTGAATCTCCGCTCCGTCCATGTTGAACAGATTCGTCACGATCGCTCCCAGACTTTCAACAGAATTATTCTCTCCTGTATCGGCGGTGCTCTCCAGTTTTTCCGCGGCCAGTACGGACAGAAGCTCAGCTCTCTCCTGCAGGTCCTGCGTAAAATTTCGGGTCAGCGAGTTTTTCATGGCGCTCACGAAATAAACACCAATCAGCTGCATGGCGATCAGAATGAGCAGCACATAGATAATGATCAGCTTCGCCTGAATGGTGCGGAAAAAGGAGGTCCATTTCATTTACAGGCCTCCGTTTTTGGGACTGCGCATCACGTACCCAAGACCCCGGCGCGTCAAAATATACTCCGGCTTGCTCGGATTCTCCTCAATCTTCTCGCGCAGCCTCCGGATCGTGACGTCCACCGTGCGGACATCCCCGAAATATTCAAAACCCCATACCGCTTGGAGCAAATGCTCCCGTGTCATCACTCTTCCGGCATTCTTCACCAGATAATACACCAGCTCATACTCACGGTGCGTCAAATCCAGCGCCTCGCCGTCCTTGTACACCAAATACATATCCGTATCTATAAAAAGGTCAAACAGCTGAATGCCCTGCTTCTGCTCCTGCACTGCCACGGCAGCGGCTTCTGTGCCCGCCGTCTTCGTCTGGCGCCTCATATGCGCCTTCACCCGCGCAAGCAGCTCACGCGTGCTGAACGGCTTCGTGACGTAATCATCCGCGCCGAGCTCCAGGCCCAATACCTTGTCGATCTCGCCATCCTTTGCAGTCAGCATGATAATCGGCATGTGCATGCCCTGAGCACGCAGCTCGCGGCAGACGTCCATCCCATCTTTGCCCGGAAGCATCAAATCAAGCAGCATCAGGTCAGGCTGAATAGAGATCGCCATCTCGACCGCGCTTACGCCGTCAAAGGTACAGATGACCTCATAACCCTCTTTTTCCAAATTAAACTTCAAAATATCGGCAATGGGCTGTTCATCATCCACCACCAGAATCGTTCCCTGCATCCGCTCTTTCACCCCGTTCATCGGAACTCGTACAGTCCTCCTAACATTTTACCATACCTCGCTTCGCGTCACATCCTGTCCAAGCGCTTAAACACGGTTTATCTCATGCATTTGTTCAAAAAAAACACTGCCTCGGATAAGAGACAGTGCCCATCTATATCATCGTGTATGATTGCTGAACGTGTTTGGAACTACGGATTAATTCAAGTATTTCATCGGGTTTTGAATGGAGCTTCCCTTATGGATTTCAAAATGGAGATGGGTCCCGGTGGAACGGCCGGTACTGCCCATAATACCAATCTTGTCACCCTGGTTCACATGCGCTCCCGTATGTGTCGATATACTTTTCAAATGCCCGTACAATGTTTCATAACCATTGCTGTGGTTAATGATAATCGCATTGCCGTATCCGTTAATCTGTCCGGTGAATGTGACCGTGCCGTCATCCGCGGCTTTGATCGTCCGGTTGCCTGAAACGATGTCAATGCCTTTATGTGTCTTGCCCCAGCGCGAACCATAGGAGCTGGAGATGGTGGCGCCGCTTACCGGCCAGGCGAACTTGCCTGAGCCTTTGCCTGGAACCTTGGTTCCCTGCAGCACGACTTCGGTCAGCGAAGATTTCACAACGGTTTGGCCCACCCACTGCTCATCAACGACCTTGCCATTGTGCTTCGTAACGACATAATTCATAACCTTGAGGCCTTCCTGGCCGGGACGGACTACCTTGCTCTTACCAGCCGGAAGATCCTTGGACTTGCGGATCTCGATATCAGGCGCTGTCGCCACCTGCTCGGATACCTTTTCAACCGTTGTTACTGTAATGGGCGGCTTGGGAACCGTCAGCTTCAGCTGATCGCCAATCTGCAGATATTTTTCCTTAATCTGCGGATTGTTCGAAAAGATCTCCTTCTGGTTCACGTGAAACTGGTTGGAGATGGAGCTGATTGTATCGCCTTCCTCCACCGTATATGCCAGAGGCGCGTCCTTACCCGTGATCAGCAGCTTGGCGGCCTCTTCAGCAGTCAAAACCTTGTTTGGATCCGTTTCTACTGGAGCTGAAGTCACCTTCTCCTCGATGCGCACCGATTTCACTGCCGGGTTAGCGGCCATATTCGTAGGCTTGGCCGTACCGCTGGCTGCAAGCTTCTTCATCGATGCATTGTTTGCTCCCGAAGCGGCCGCAGTTTGCGGAGCGTACTTCTGCTTCACTTTCTTCAGTGCTGCGTTTATCGTAGCTTGATCCTTAACGATGCCAACTACCTTGCCATCCACCTTCAGCTCCACGCCTTCTGCATAAGCCTTCAGCTTTTTACCAAGCTTGTCCATCGTGTTGTGTGTATCGGGCTCAGCCTTAAAAGCTTTCTCCAACTTGGTTGTAATACCCTCCGTATGCAGCTCCATCGCCACATTCGGATACTTATCCTGATATTCCTGCCGTTTCTGGCTGAATAGTTTATCAATTCGTGCCGGATCATCTATTGTTCCGACCTCTTCCCCATGTATGTAGACATGATAGTAAGGAACCGTCTTGGCGTCGACATATTGATTGCCCGCAAATACCAGACCGACAATGACCACAACTGCTCCAGTTGTACCTGCAATCCATTTCCGGGTAGCACTCCATCTGCGCCCTTTCGGCTCTGTGAGGGTAGAAGTGCTCATGCTGTCATCATGTTCTTCGTGCCCGGAAGCTTGCCCTGCCGATGTTGCCTCTGCTTGCTTCTCCTCCGTTTGGCGAAAACCCATAAAACCCTTCATAATACTCTCCCTTGTGCTCTGTATATCGGGCCATGGATTTTACAAATCCATAGACAAAAAGGTTAAAATTTTGATACCTTTTTACGCCCTTGTCTACTTTAACACAACGTAAGTTAACAATTCAACTCTGCGTAATTAGCAAATAAACCCGCTCCATGAGCGGGTTTCCAGTAATATATGATCATTTTTGTTTATTTATCATGGTGACAAAAAGATAACATTTCCCGGCATGAATGCCGTATTGATCTGGAAATTCGACAACGGCCTAATGCGCCACCGGACCTCTATTCCTGTTCCAGCATCTGTTTCAGGACATTGTATTCCTCGGTGCTCAAATACTTGGCGATGGACTCCTCAATGGTTTGCAATTCCTTCTCGGTCAGCCCATCTTCCATTGCACTTGAGATTTTCTGCATCTCGGTTTGCGGCAGCTTCGTCATGAGGATGTTAAAGATCTGCTCCTTCTCACTGCTTGTCAGCTCCTGCTTCTTCTTAACCACATCATCCGGGCTGATCACGACCTGCTGATCCTGCGCGGATTGACTTCCTGCAGCGGACTCTCCCAGCAGTCCCTGACCCATGACCGGAAGCGCATTGTCCGGTGCCTGCCCGTTTTCTGTAGAGCTTCCGTCCGTACGACTGCTGCCGTTTGCGCCGCTTTCTGCGGGTTTTGTATTTCCGCTGGTCGATGTGTCGCTGCTGTTTTTACCCGTACTGTCTCCTGTAAGAGATCCTGTTTCGCCGCTAGAAACCGGCGGGCTTGTTGTATCCTGATTTCCTGGACTGTTTGTGGTATTTTGAGAATCCTTCGTCTCTTTCGTCTTGTCAGCGCTGCTTCCGCTCTTGAAGCCCAGCATTCCTTTCATCATACTACCCAAGCTAAGAGACTGCCCCTCAAGCGTTATATTAAAACTTGATAGCAGGGATTGCACATAGCTGTTTACTATGGCTCCGGTCGTAAGTACGGTTAATCCGCTGATCAAAGCTACCGTAAGTACCATTTTGAGCAGCCACCGTGTAATTTTCATGCCGTCTTCCTCCTTTATGCCAACCATGCTGGATGATTGCTAGTACGGAAAGTCCAGAAACTTTCTATTACTAGAAGTATTGACGGTTTATGGTAGCTTTTAATCCCCGGATGCAAAAAAAGCCCATCTACCGGGCATTCCCGGCAAATGGGCTTTATTTCTTATGCTTAGTAGATTGGCAAAATTTGATTCGTTTGGCTGCGGTTGCGGCCCACGGAGAAGATGGCAATCGGAATGCCTGTCAGCTCGGAAACGCGTTTCACATAATTCCGTGTCGTTTCAGGCAGATCCTCAAGAGTCTTCGCTTCCGTGATATCCTCGTTCCAGCCTGGCATTTCCTCATATACCGCTTCACATTCCGCAAGCATTTTCAGGCTCGCCGGGTAATGGGTAATGATCTCTCCGCGGTACTTGTAACCGGTACAGATCTTAACAGTATCCAGTCCTGTGAGCACGTCCAGCGAATTCAGGGACAATCCGGTCAATCCGCTGACACGGCGCGCATGGCGTACCACGACAGTGTCAAACCAGCCAACGCGGCGTGCGCGTCCGGTAACCGTGCCATATTCATGGCCTTTTTCACGAATGTAATCACCAATTTCATTATTCAGCTCTGTCGGGAACGGGCCGTCACCCACACGAGTGGTATAGGATTTGGCAACACCGATGATCTGGCTGATTTTCGAAGGTCCTACACCCGAACCGATGCAGACACCGCCGGCAGATGGATTCGAGGAGGTTACGTATGGGTACGTACCTTGGTCGATATCCAGCATCACGCCTTGAGCACCTTCGAACAGCACCTTGCGCTCTTCGTCGATGGCATCGTTCAGCACAACCGATGTATCCGTCACGTACTTGCGGATGAACTCAGCATACTCGAGATACTTCTGGAGTACTTCCTCTACATCAAGCGGCTCCGCACCATACATTTGCTGAATGACTTGGTTTTTCTCTTTCATCAGGTGACGCAGCTTCAGTTCGAACTCTTCGGGATCCATCAGATCGGCGATCCGGATACCGTTCCGGGCTGCCTTATCCATGTAGCAAGGGCCAATGCCTTTGCGTGTGGTTCCGATTTTGTTCGGCCCTTTGCGGTCTTCCTCGAGTCCGTCCAGCACCATATGATATGGCATGATGACATGAGCACGATCGCTGATGACCAAATTATCTGTTGTAAATCCATTATCATGAATGTAATTGATCTCTTCAATGAGTGCAGCCGGATTAATAACCATACCGTTACCGATGACGCAAATCTTATCGGAATAAAACACGCCGGATGGAATCAGGCTGAGCTTATATTTTTTACCGTCAATCAGAATGGTATGTCCGGCATTGTTGCCGCCCTGGTAACGGGCCACCACATCGGCGCTCTCCGCGAGAAAGTCCGTGATTTTGCCTTTGCCTTCGTCTCCCCATTGTGTTCCCACAACGACTACTGTTGACATTTTCATTCCCCCGCTTGGTGCTTAGTACACCTCATTTTAATAATTCCTATGAATTTTGCACGAAAACCAGAAACTCTATGCATGCACGATGCAAGTGGAGTCTCGCTGCACTAATAATCAATGTCATAATGCCATTTGCTGTTTGAAATTAAGCTGGATTGGTTCATACACTCGGTATGAATCCATTATGAAATTGATTCCCAAAGCAGCATTACCAGTGTAACAGTCCGAATTTTTAAAGTCAAATAAAAAACGAACAATCACACATTCGTATGTGCAATTGTTCGGAATTAGAACATGATATTTGCTTTTATCTTCACGGTAGACGCAAGACATACCCAAATGCTCAGCTCACATGGCAAATGGTTCTGCATGCGTCCTTTCGTAATTAACGAATTTATTAAAATTCTTAAGGAATACCAGCTCAACGGTACCTACTGGGCCGTTACGCTGTTTCGCCATGATGATCTCGATAATGTTCTTCTTCTCCGTCTCCTGATTGTAATAATCATCGCGGTAGAGGAAGGCTACGATATCGGCATCCTGCTCGATGGAACCCGATTCCCGAAGGTCGGACATCATCGGGCGCTTGTCCTGACGCTGCTCCACACCCCGGCTGAGCTGAGATAGTGCAATAACCGGCACACTTAGCTCACGGGCTATTTGTTTCAGTGTACGCGAGATTTCAGATACCTCCTGCTGACGGTTCTCGCCAGCCTTGCCTCGTCCTTGAATGAGCTGCAGGTAGTCAATCACGATCATGCCAAGGCCCTTTTCCTTCTTCAAACGGCGGCACTTGGCGCGGATATCCGCTACCGTAATGCCCGGTGTATCATCGATATAAATCTCAGCCTCAGCAAGCGAGGCAATGCCCATCGTCAGCTTGGCCCAATCATCGTCGGTCTTAAAGTCGCCCGTCCGCATGATATTCGCATCCAGATTGGCTTCGGCGCAGATCATACGGTTAACGAGCTGAGGCGCCGACATCTCGAGACTGAAGATCGCTACGGTCTCTTTGGCGCGTACAGCAACGTTCTGAGCAATATTTAGGGCGAATGCCGTTTTACCCACAGAAGGACGGGCAGCCACAATGATCAAATCTGAACGCTGAAATCCATTGGTCATCCTGTCCAGATCCACAAACCCCGTTGGTATCCCCGTCGTGCTTCCGCTCTGCTGGTGCAGAATCTCAACTCGATCGAATACTTCCATCAGTACGTCGCGGATGGCGACGAAGCCGCTGCCCGTTCGCCTGTTGGATATCTCGAGGATTTTACGTTCGGCATCACTGAGCATGCCGGATACATCTTCACCGCCGGTATAGCCCTCGCTGACAATCTGCGTGGCTGTGCGGATCAATCGCCGCAGCATCGATTTCTCTTCGATGATCTGGGCATAATATTCTACGTTGGCCGCGGTCGGTACCGCATGTGCCAGCTTCGCAAGATAGCTGACCCCGCCGACATCCTCCAGCTGGCCCTTGTCCTGCAGACGTGAAGTCAGGGTAATCAGATCGACTGGCTGATTCTCTTCTCCGAGCTGGATCATCGCTTCATAGATCAGCTGATGCGGCGCATCGTAGAAATCCTCCGGCTGCACCCGCTCCATCGCGGTGATCATGGCTTCACTCTGCAGCAGAATTGCACCTAGAACCGCCTGTTCTGCCTCCAGATTCTGCGGAGGAATCCGGTCGAAAAAGAGTTCTCCGCCCATCTTATTCCTCCGTAACCTGAACCTTAAGCGTTGCCTTTACTTCAGGATGCAGCTTAACTGTCATCTGGGTCACACCCAGGTGGCGAATAGGTTCTTCCAGTTCAATTTTGCGTTTGTCGATCTTCACATTCAGCGCCGCGAGTGCTTCGGCGATCTGCTTGCTGGTAATGGCTCCGAACAATCGTCCGCCTTCACCGGCTTTGGCTTTCAGCTGAATCATCGTCTCCTCCAGCTTTTTGCCGAGCTGCTGAGCGTCTTCCTTCTCCTGCTCTTTACGTTTCTGCTCCGCTGCAGTTTGGTTTTCCAGTGTTTTCATATTTCCATCCGTTGCCAGGCGGGCGAGACCGCGCGGCAGCAGAAAATTACCTGCATATCCTTCAGAAACCTCTTTAATTTCTCCCTTTTTACCTTGACCCTTAACATCTTTCAAAAAAATTACTTTCATTCGAACAAACCCTCTTTCTCCTCAATTTGCGCGAGAACCTCAAGCAGCTGCTGCTCAGCTTCCTCTACGCTGCCCTTTAGCTGTACGGCCGCATTCGTTAAATGTCCGCCGCCGCCAAGTCTTTCCATCACAACCTGAACATTCATCCGGCCCAGTGAACGCGCACTGATGCCTATCAGGCCATCCGGCCGTTCGCTGATGACAAACGAGGCCACCACATCCGTCATATTGAGCAGCGTATCTGCCGCCTGAGCAATTAACAGCTGCGGGATGACAGCTCCCGGCTCGGTTTTTGCAAGAGCGACATGATCATATACCATTTTAGCATGCTTAATGATATCTGACTTTGCCAGATATTCCTGCAAGTCTTCTTTCAGCATCCGCTGGATCTGAATCGTATCGGCACCGCTGCGGCGCAGGAACCCTGCCGCTTCAAAAGTACGTGAACCGGTGTGAAGCGCAAAATGCTTCGTATCCACTGCTATACCAGCCAGCAGCATCGTTGCTTCCATCGGGGTAAGCTGAATTTTCTCATGAATATATTGCAAAAGCTCGGTAACCAGCTCACAAGCCGAAGAAGCATAAGGTTCCATGTAGACCAGTACGGCATCGTTGATAAACTCCTCGCCGCGGCGGTGATGGTCCACGACGACAATCCGGCTCGCATTCTGCACCAGCTTCGGCTCCATCGTCATGGAAGCCTTATGGGTATCCACCACCACCAGCAGGCTGTGCGGATTCAGCATCGCAAGCGCCTGCTCCGGCGAGATAAACCGCTCCATAAGCTTCTCATCCTTCTGCACCTGAGCCATCATCCGTTCTATCGACGGATTCGTGCCCGGAAGGACGATATAGGCTTCGACGTTATAGATCTGCGCCGCCTTCAGCACCCCGATGGATGCCCCGATCACATCCATGTCCGGCAAACGGTGTCCCATGATAAACACCTTATCGCTTTCCTGAATCAAATCACGCAGGGCATGTGCAATGACTCTGGCGCGTACCCGAGTACGTTTCTCGACCGCATTGGATTTCCCGCCATAAAAGGACAGACGCTGTCCTGCTTTGACAGCTGCCTGATCCCCGCCGCGCCCAAGCGCCATATCCAGGGAAGACTGCGCCAGTTCGCCCAGCTCGCTAATGCTTTCCGGACCGAAGCCAAGCCCGATACTCAGCGTCATTGGCACCTTCAGCTCGGCAGTCATTTCACGAACCTCATCGAGAATGACGAATCTGCTTTTTTCCAGCTCCTGCAGCGATTTATAATTCAGCATCATCAGGTACCGGTCCGACGAAAGCCGGCGCAGGTATACCTCGTAATGCTTTGCCCATTCTGTAATCTCTGTCGTTACCTTGGCAATCAGGGAGGTGCGCTGCTGATCATCCATTCCTTGAGCCGCCTCATCGAGATTGTCCATCATCATAATGCCGATCGCCAGCTTCTCTGATTCGTATTTCTCGCGAAGGACTGCCATTTCGGTCACATCATACAGATAGATCAGACGCTCCTCCGTATTCAGCATCAAATGGTAATAGGACTCACCGATTTTGATCTCCGTCTGAAAATGCTTTTGCCCATCCTTGTGATTATCCTTGTGGCCGTCCTTATGGCTGCCATCTTTTTTTTCATTCATGATCGATGACAGTGACGGGAACAGCTCCTGAAGCGAATCACCGACGAGCGATTTTTGTTCGAATATTTTACATATATAACGATTGTTCCATTCGACAGTCTTGTCCTCGCCATAGAGCACAATCCCGAACGGCAGGGTGTTAATTGCTTCGCCTTCAACTCTTTTAACACGGAAGGACAAGCCGTTGATATACTCCAGCAGGTTCTTGCGATACCGCATTTCCGCCTTCAGCAACAGGTAGCAGAGCGCCGCCACCAGAATGAGGCTTATGATTCCGAGCGGCCAATTGTACCGGATCACAATAATGACCAAAAGCAGCATCAGCATAAACGCCCAGACGGTATAATAGCCGTGCCAGCGCTGTTGTAGAAATTTAGGCATGACACCCACCCTAACGTTTTGATTTAGTCATAAATTGACGCAGCGGAAATGCAAGATCCAGTATTCCGATGATCCGCATCGGCGGAAACAGCAAGATCGGAATTGCGAACAGCAATGGTATAACCGGATGCCATTTTCTCGTATGTCCCAAGTAATAGAAAAATCCAATGGCTTGAATCATAAAACAAATATGCAGCAGCGGAACCAGGTTCGCGGCAATCATCGTCATATATGAATTGCTGGAACTGCGGGCGAATATCTCAATCACAACTCCGATCAGATAGTACCAGATCAGCGATCTCGGCATCATCCACTCACGGGCAGGCTTCATCTTAGGTACATGTTGGCCCATGCTTTCTATGATTGGACGCGCCAGCGAATGTGTAATAACTGCCATCATGAAGGAGCTGATAATCATCGCAAACGGAATCATCTGCATCGTTGCGTTGCTTAACATTCTCATATCTTCCGGGGTCCAGGCCATATCCGTCATGAGCGGATTATTTCCGCCCACATCCTTCAACGGCGACGTCGTCATTTTCACAATATCATCTACATAACTGGACAGGTCGAAGTTCAAAAACACCGTGCCAATCAGCAGCAGTACGAGCATTTCGGCCAGAATAATCCCCGCTCCTGTCATCAACGTGCGCAGTGCGGGAGCTTTTTTCTTGTAAGCCCGGCCCATAACTATCGCAGGGATCAGGAAGTACGCAGCCAAAAGCAGATTTACCGGATGCACGATAAAGGCAATCAGCCATACCGGGATGGCGTGTAGCAGAAAAGATTTTAGATTTAAGGTTGCAAAAAGAATCGTGGCGGGCAATATCAGAAAAAACACCGTCACGATCGATAAAGGGGAAAGTAAGGAGAGCAGCAGAAGCAGATACACAACGCTCCATACTACCGATGTCCAGCGCATTTTCAATGTCTTCACCTCTTACGCATATGTTCTTCCAGCGCGGAAATATCTTGATACCACTCCTCAAGCTGGTGGCCTTCCTGCTTATGTTTCTTAAGTTTCTCGGTCAAAAGATCATCCAGGTCCCGGTACGATATTCCAAGCCTGCGAGCCAATATGTAGGAACTCATGATCAAACTGGCGAGACTGTCACCCACACGGGTCGTGCTGCCTTCCCATAATGCCTTAAACAGTCGGGATACGTTGTCAACCACTTCGGTTTTTAGCCATTCGATGACTTTCGCGCGTTTGGCTACATCCAAATCCTTTGGCATATCTGAAGGTCACACTCCCTGAAAAAGCTTTATTCTCCATTATATCATAAAAAGCTGCTGCTAACGAAAATAGCTCCCGCCGCCGTTCATGCTTCAAGCTGCGGCAAAAAGACCTGCGGATCATACAAATCAAAAGCAGGTCTTTTATCATTTTATATCTCTTATGCTTAAGGTAACCGCAAATATTTTTGAAAATGAATATACGTTATGAACCTAACGCGAATTCATGGATTCCTTGGACACAAACCGCTCACAGTATTCGATAATCTGGCTTCTGCGGACGATTCCGATAAAACGGTTCATATCATCTACCACCGGCACAAAGTTCTGGACTTTAGCCAGGTTAATCAAATCTTCCATATTCGCATCAATGGACACCGGCTTATTATTCACCTTGAGCGGCACGTCCTTCAGCAGAAACTTGGACGCATTCTCGAAGTTCATCTTGCCACTTGAGTTTTTCATATGCCAAAGCAGATCGCCTTCGGTCACCGTTCCAGCGTACGTTCCATCCTTGCTTAGAATAGGAACTGCTGTATACCTGTGATACTCCATCCGTTCGAGTGTCTGCCGCAATGTGGAGTCCATCGTTACGGTAACGACCTCCTGTTTAGGTAGCAGAAAAAACGCTATATTCATGTGGGACTAATCCTCCTCTACCCTTCTTCAAGCTTCTCCTATCTTCATACGTTTCAATCCCGGCATTGTTTCAAGCAGACGCAAAATCAGCAGCCGCACCTGTGGCTGCCGATCATTTCAAGTTATTGAATGTACACATGCGGAGAAGTGTGCCGTAATACTATTTTACGGTACTCTCCTCTTTCTTGTCATCTGGCAGCATCAGTTCATCCGATAATGTGTTGGGATTTTTCCAGCTATCAATGAGTTCTTTGGCTTTGTCTACATCTTTCTGAATCGGCTCATCATAATAAATGCCGTCAATTTTCATCCCTTCACCCATAATCGTATAGCTGGAGATCTGAGCTTCGGATCCGGTTAATACCTGCTTCGCCAGATCGATAATGAACTTTGGCTGCATATCGGTTTGGAAGTTATCGCCCATGATATCTAGCAGCTCCGGAATTTTGGAAATCTGATTCAAATGAAGCATCCGATTCGCAACAGCGTCCAGGAATACCTGCTGGCGCTTCGTACGGTTAAAATCGCTATCTTCCCGGTATCGTACATAATTCAGTGCTTCCTCACCGGTATAGATAGGCTTATTCGCTTTAACCGTAAATTTTTCATGGTCATAGCCTTTGTTCACAATATCCTTCTGAATCGGCAGCTCCACACCGCCAAGCGCATTGACCGCATCCTTCAGTCCCTGGAAATTAATGGTGGCGTAATAATCCACCTTCTGGCCTAAAAAGGCTTCCATGGTATCCTTGGACATCTGCTGCCCGCCAAATGCGTAGGCATGCGTAATTTTATCCTTCTTTCCTTTTCCTATAATCTCAGTATACGTATCCCTTGGGATAGAAATGAGCAATACTTTGGAATCCTTGGGGCGTACAACCGCATAAATGAGCGTATCCGAACGGGCCGGTTCATCTTTACGCTGATCCGAGCCAAGCAGCATGACCGAAAACGGTTTGTTTTGATATACTACGGGTTCGGCTGGCTTGCTGGGCGTATTGTCCTTGGACTCCAGTGGTTGATAGGATTTTTGCAGCGAGCTCTCCACCCGCTTGGAAAGAAAAACATCAAATGCCATTACCGCGAGCTGCTTGCGGAAGGCAAAGGCGCTCCCTGCAACCAGAAGAAGGATAACAGCTATGGATATATATATTTTTGTTCTCTTTTTCATTCAATGATTCCTTCTTTTATTTAGAATAAAAGTCCTAATTCCTAGAAAAAACGGTTTTCTCTGGCCTCCTTTCTTTATATAAACGGATGATGGATTTCTTGACGCATTCTATGGTGAATATCCGTTTAAATATTGTCAAACGACATTAACATTGTAAACGCTAATTTTATAAAAAGAAACCGTATTTCGGTGTCGATTTTTGAAAAAAAGGTTCCTTTACCGCTAAATATTTGCAGTTTTTCCGCATCGATCCTTCATCAAAAAAGCTCTGTCGGAATGACAGAGCTCTTACTGTAAAATCCATATATATTTTCATACGTTGCTGCCTTCCTGTTTGACTGCTTTTTTACGGCGGATGGCACCCAGAATAAGCGCAGACACCAGAGTTAATACACTGAATACAAGCGCCGACCAGAAAAGTCCGTTATAGCCCTGCTTCACGGTCACATGAAGAGCATTCAGCAGGACATTACGCACTCCTTCATCCGGAATACTGCGAAAGCCCTCGAGAATACTGTGGTAATCACCGCTCCCTGCCGCGCCACCCTTCGGGCCATAATTTTGCATCGCGTCAGCCGGCACTTGAATGCCGCTCTCGGCGAAGCCTTGCTTAATATGGCTGCCCATGTTCATGAATGAACGTGCTAAGAAACCTGCAAATATCGTCGGCGCAATCGCCATGGCGATCTGACGGGATAACGAGCTGGTTGCCACGGCGATCCCTTTATTCTTTTCACTTGCTCCCTCGGTGACCAGCACGTTCACAGGCGCGCCCAGCATGGAGCCAAAGCCGATCCCGACAAAAACACCTGCAATAATCATTTGCCATATATTTTGTACCCAGAGCGCAAACAACAGGAAGCCTATAATACCCAAACTGCTTGCCACTGCAATGGTCCATGTCGGTCCCTTTTTATCGACTAAAAATCCGCCACCCGCTGCGCCGATGCCCGCTGCAAGCGCCACAGGAGTAAACCAGTACCCGGCAACCGTGCTTGAGACATTCAAATACTGCTCGACAAATCCCGGTATGAAAATAACAGATGCGAGAATCGCTCCCGAGAAAAATGCAATAAACAGCGTCCAACGGAAGGTGGATTGTTGCAGCAGATTAACAGGTACGACAGGCTCTGTACCGGAATGCTGAAGCCGTCTCTCCATATCATAAAACATGACAAGCAGAACAACAGCCGCCAGGAAAAACACATAAAATTTCCAGGAAAGAAGACTGTCTATCACATTCACGCCATCCAGATTCGTGAAGCTGTACATCAGGCTGAGCACACCAAGGATCAGAACTGAAATGCCGGTCCAGTCCATTTTCGCTCTGGTATGCTGCTGCTCTTCTTTAATGAAGCGGACGCCAAAGATCAGCAGGAGAACCGCAATCGGCACATTGATCAAAAACAGCCAGTGCCAGTTTCCCGTAGCCCCTAAAATAAAAGATCCAATATTCGGACCCAGCACCGACGCGATTCCATTCATGCCTCCGAGCATCCCCAGCGAGCGCCCATGGCGTTCTCTCGGAAACGTCGACAGGACATATGAGCTGGCAATGATGAAAATACCGCCGCCGCCAAGTGCCTGAATAAGCCTCGCGATCAGGAAAAATGTAAAATTCGGGCTAAGGGCCACCAGCAATGATCCGGTCCCAAATAAGATCACTTCAATCATAAACAGCCGCTTACGTCCGTAACGATCCGACATCTTACCTGCGATCGGCACACTGACGGCAAGCCCAAGTGTATATAGCGTAATGGTCCAGGCGCCCCATGTCGGGCTCACGCCGAAGGAATAAATGAGAGTCGTCAGTGAAGAAGTAATAATACCGTTATCCAATGCGGCCATGAACACGCCAATTGCAAAAATAACGAGTGAAGCCTTCATATTTTTCTGCACAGGATATCCTCCCTTACACACGTATATTCAAGCTTAGATATGTGCTCCCTAAATCCCATTCTGTGAGGTTGTACGCCCTATTCTGTCATTGTTTATTCAGATCATTATATCTAACCGGAGAATAACAGCAAAGAAAATGACCGTCAAGTCATTTTTTCTCAAAAATATATACCCATTTTGACATATCAACAATTAACAAAAAACAGCCCCGTGACCAGAACTCTGGCACAAGGCTGTTAAATGGCATTTCGTATTTAACTCAACGCTCAGGAGGACCCCAATCCGCCTGTGTAGCTTAACTTATTTTGTTTGAAGCTTACTCAGGTCCGAGCCGCCTTCCACTCCAACCGGGAAGTGGCATGCAACCTGACGCCCTGGCAGAATCTCTTCCAGCTTCGGCTCTACCTGGCTGCACTTTTCTTGAGCAAACGGACAGCGAGTATGGAAACGGCAGCCGGATGGCGGATTCGCCGGTGAAGGCACGTCTCCCTGCAGTACGATCCGGTTCCGTTTCTTGGTTGGGGATGGCTTCGGAATCGCCGAGAGCAATGCCGCCGTGTATGGATGCAGCGGATTCGCATACAGCGCCTCGGTTTCACCGACTTCAACCATCTTACCCAGATACATTACACCCACGCGGTCGGAAATATGACGAACCACATTCAGACCATGCGCGATAAACAGGAATGTTAGTCCCATTTCTTTTTGCAGCTTCATCAGCAGGTTGATAACCTGCGATTGTACCGATACGTCAAGTGCGGATACAGCTTCATCCGCTACAATGAATTTCGGTTTCAATGCAATGGCGCGTGCAATCCCGATCCGCTGGCGCTGACCACCGGAAAATTCATGCGGATACCGATTGCGGCGTGTTGGATCGAGACCTACCAGCTTCATCAGTTCCACAACGCGCTCATCAATTTCTTTTGCGGACATCTTCGTATGAATCTTGAGCGGTTCACCGATAACATCCTTGACTAGAAAACGCGGATTCAGCGAGCCGAACGGATCCTGGAAAATAATCTGCATATCTTCACGCATTTTGTTGAGTTCTCTGTGGCTCAATGCGTGAATATCACGTCCGTCAATTTTAACGGAACCTTCTGTTGCCCCTTGCAATCGAAGAATAACGCGTCCGAGCGTAGACTTGCCGCAGCCGGATTCTCCAACCAAACCGAAGGTTTCCCCCTCACGAATGGAGAGAGAGACATCATCAACGGCTTTAACATTACCAACAACACGATTGAGCAGGCCTTTGTGGATAGGGAAATACTTTTTAATGTTGTTTACTTCAACTAAGTTCTTAGCCATGGATGCTTTCCCCTTTCCCTAAGGCAGCTGCTGCTTTCTCTTTATCTTCATACAACCAGCATTTCGTAAAATGCTCGCTGCCAATTTTGATATCTCCTGGCTCAACCTGACGGCATTTATCCATCACATGCGGGCACCGCGGATTAAAGCGGCAGCCTTGCGGAAGATTACCAAGCGCCGGAATCGTACCTTTAATGGTGTACAATTCCCCGCCGCGTTCGCCTTCAAAGCCTGGAATGGACTGCAAGAGACCTACTGTATATGGATGAGAAGGGTTCGAGAAGATCTCTTCCACAGTTCCCTGCTCCACAATGGCTCCAGCGTACATAACGGCAATATGATCGGCCATTTCCGCAGCTACGCCCATATCATGGGTAATGAGCAGAATCGAAGTTCCGAGCTTTTCTTTCAAATCCTGAAGCAGTTCCAGAATTTGAGCCTGAACCGTAACGTCAAGCGCAGTCGTTGGCTCATCGGCAATGAGGAGCTCTGGTTTAGCCGCCAATGCGATCGCAATAACGACACGCTGACACATACCGCCAGACAGCTGGTTCGGATACTGCTTGGCCCGGATTTCAGGAGAAGGGATACCCACCATTCTCAGAAGCTCAACGGCTTCCTTCCACGCTTCATCCTTGTTCTTGTTCTGGTGAAGACTCAAGCTTTCAGCAATCTGGTCCCCAACCGTAAAGACGGGATTCAGTGCTGACATCGGATCCTGGAAAATCATCGAGATTTTATTCCCGCGGATTTCCTTCAGTTCCTCTTGCTTCTTGGCTGCCAGGTCTTGCCCCTTAAAGTTGATGTTGCCTTCTAAAATGACGCCACCAGCATAATCAATCAAACGCATAATCGAAAGGGAGGTTACGCTTTTACCACTGCCGGACTCGCCGACGAGGCAAAGCGTTTTCCCTTTTTCAATACTAATGGAGATACGGTCCGTTGCTTTCACAAAACCTTTATCCGTTAAGAAGCCAGTGGTTAGATTCCGGACTTCGAGAAGCTTTTCCGCCATTTAGCTAACCTCCCCCGGGAATTTTTCTGTCTTGGATCGAGGGCATCACGAATGCCATCGCCAATGAAGTTAACAGCAAGCACGACAATCAGGATACAAAGACCCGGATAAACCGCCTGCATTGGATTGGTAAGCATGAACTCCTGCGAGTTGCTCAGCATGAGTCCCCAGCTTGTGGCAGGAGCCTGGATACCGAGTCCAAGGTAAGAAAGACCCGATTCCGATAAAATAGCGCCGCCTACCATCAATGTTGCATTGACAATAATCGGAAAGCTTGCATTACGCATCAGATGCCTGAAGATGATGCCCCCGCTGGAAACACCGATTGCTTTGGCAGCTTCGACATACTGCATTTCGCGCAGCTGCAGGAAGTTGCCCCGTACGAGACGGGCGACACCTGTCCAGCTGGTAAATGCCAAGATCATGATCATATACGATATCTTCGTACCGAAAATGGCCATAACGAGAATGTTCAGGAAAAGTGTTGGAATCGAGTTCATGACATCGACTATGCGCATGAAGATAGTATCGACCCATCCACCGAAGTAGCCGGAAACCGCCCCGATAATGGAGCCGATGATAACCGTGATCGCAGCGACCGAGAAACCGATGAACATGGAAATGCGACTGCTATAAACCAAGCGAGAGAAAATATCCCGCCCGACTTCGTCTGTACCCAAAAGATGATTTCCTGTTCCTGGAGCCAGGTTGGCGATCATAAGGTCAATCCTGTCTGGCTTGTAAGGAGCTATCCAAGGCGCGAAAACTGCAACTAATATAAACAGAAACAATACGACAAGGCCTGACATCGCAAAGCCATTTTTTCTGAATTTGGTCCACACTGTTTTCCATGGACCCGGTGGTTTGTCGCTCGGAGGAAGCGGAGTGTTCTCCGGCACCTGCGGTTCAACAGACTGCTGCACATTCGGTGCGGACATCGCGTTCATGTCACTCATGCGGATTTTCCTCCCTTACGTCCAAGCTGTACACGTGGATCGACAAGTTTATAAAGTATATCAGCGATCAGGTTGCCCAGTACAACCACTACGGCAGTAACCAGGGCAATTGCCATCAGCACAGAGTATTCTCTCGCTCTTGCCATATCAACAAACAGACGGCCCATGCCAGGCCAGTTAAATACACTTTCAGTTAATGTGGCACCTACGACAAGAGATGGCAATTCCATACCTAACACTGTAATTATCGGAATTAGGGCATTACGTAATGCATGTCGGAAAATAACCTTGCGCTCAGGGACACCTTTCGCGCGCGCGGTACGAATATAATCCTGTTCCAATACTTCGAGCATGCTGGAACGCGAATACTTTGAGTAAGCTGCGAGGTTGGCCAAGATAAGAACGGAACATGGCAGAATCAAATGGTACAACAAATCGATAAAGTTGCCTTGCTTATCCATGGCATACATATCCGATAACGGAAGCCAGTTGAGCTGTAATGAAAATATCTGCTGCAAAATAATACCAAACCAAAACGCCGGCATTGCAAACCCGACATACGAGACAAAGTTAGCCGTTTGATCAGAAATACCGTAAGGCTTCGTACTGTTATAAATCCCCCATGGAATTGCGATAATCATGGAGATTACCCAAGAAAAGGACATTAATACAAAGGTGTTTTTCATCGTCGGCCACAGAATATCCCCGACAGGAATATTGTTTTTGAATGTCTTGCCGAGATCGCCTGTTAACAGGTTTTTGATCCAAATCCAATACTGCTCTGGTACCGACTTATCAAGACCCAAGTTGTGCATCTGCACCTTGGCTGCTGCTGGTGACATACCAGGTGAGATCATCATCTGGGTAGGTCCGCCTGGAGCTGCATGAATCAGTCCGAAGGTTACCAGTGAAATCAAAAAAAGCACTAGTATGGATTGCAGTATGCGGCGGATGAGATATTCAGTCATAATTGATCCTCCTAACAAATTTACACACACCAAAACCGCGACTTCCATAAAACGCAAAAAAGGGAGAGGGGGTAGATTACTCCCCCTCCAGCACCCGTTTGTGCCCTATTTTACATTATTACTTAGCGTCGCCCATCCACCATTTGATCACATGGAAGAACTCGCCATATGCCAAGTTCGAGATTGGAGCATCTTCTTCGTTAAACTTGATTTTCTTGCTGTGTGCTTGCGGTGTACCGTATTGATACAAGAAAATGTATGGAAGATCTGTAGAAATTTCAGTTGCGATTTCTTTGTAAACTTCTTTACGTTTTTCTTGGTCTACAACTTTAGTTCCTTCTTCCCACAACTTGTCAAGCTTATCGTTTTTGTAGAAGACCATGTTTTGTCCTGTCGGAGCAAAGAACTTGGAACTGAACGTAGATTCTCCGTCCGGATCCGGGCTGTTCAGAGACCAGCCGAGCAGGATTGCGTTAAATTTACCAGGAGTCAGGTTTTGCTCATTCCATGCTGCGAAATCGATCGCTTTAGGAATCATTTCGATACCAACATCCTTGAAGTTTTGCTGCATTACCAACGAAACTTGTTCACGACGGCTGTTGCCCGAGTTATATTGCAACTCGAAGGAGAAGCGGTGTCCGTCTTTGACCAGAATGCCGTCACTGCCGGCTTTCCATCCTTCTTCAGCAAGCAATTGCTTAGCTTTTTCCGGATCGAACTGGTAGTTTACTGCTGCGTCGCCTGGATCAGCCCAGGAATTAGGCATAAACGGAGCGTTCATCAGCTGTCCAACGCCCTTCAGAACGTTGTCGACCATACCTTGACGGTTGACGGCATAAGCCATCGCTTGTCTTGTTTTTTGGCCTTCCCAAGGAACGAATTTGTCCTTGAAGTTTTCTGGCTTACGGTTCAGACCTACGAACTCATATTGCGGTCCTGGCAGGGATGCAACATTGATGGAATCAATTTTCTTAACTGCATCCAGCTGAGTTACAGGAACGCCGCTTACCAAGTCGATGTCGCCTTTGATCAGTGCTTGAACCTCTGTGTTTTGGTCAGCATAGATTTTGTAGACAACAGTTGAAATGTTTGGCTTAGGACCCCAGTAATCCGAATTTGCTTCGAATTTCAAATATTCTTTTTGTTTCCATTCCGTCCATTTCCATGGTCCGCTTGTAACGGTTTTTGCAGGATCTGTTCCGTATGGATTTTTTTGCATTTCCGTAACTTTAATATCTTTGAGCACATGTTGCGGTGCAATTTCCGCAGCAAGGCTGTATTTGAATGGAGCATATACTTGCTTCATGGTAATTTTCAGGTTTTGAGCGTCTACAGCTTCGATTTTTGATACTTTGTCAAAGTTGGAGATTGCTGGTGAACCCGTTTCTGGATTCATGATTGTTTCAAGCGTAAATTTCACGTCGTCAGCTGTAATTGGCTGTCCGTCGCTCCATTTCAGATTGTCCTTCAGCTTAACTTCGTAAGTGAGGCCATCTTCAGAGATTTTCATAGGCTCAGCGGCCAGGGACCAAGGCTCAGCTACGACATTTCCTTCTTTGTCATAGTCGAACAATTTTGCATAGAGGAACTGCTCAGCATCACCGGAAGCCGTATCCTGTACGAAGATCGGGTTCACGCTAACGATGTCGGAGAAAGTACCTACTGTCAGTGTTCCACCTTGTGTAGGCTCTCCACTTTCAGCCGGCTTGTCATCCGTTTTTGCCGCTTCTTCTTTCTTAGGCTCGTCCTTCGGAGCATCTACAGTTTTGGAATCGCCGCAACCTACGAAAAGAGCACTGACAACAGACAATGATACCATCAAAGACAACCATTTTTTCTTACTTGCCATTTACCATATTCCTCCCCTTTGAAAATAAAAATGATGGATACCTGCAGTAACTGCAGTGAGCATCCCAAGACCTTTCTAATAGTTCAAACGAAACATGTCCGTCTGGCTATTAGGGACTTTTACACCTGTGTTGAATTCGTTCTACAGACCCCCGAATTACGTTTGAAACAATTCCCCCTCTTGTATTCAACGACGTAAAAACAAGACGACGGCAACAGGTGAAACAATATATTAAAATTTAATATATCCAAATGTTAGGAGATACTTTTTCCGAAAATGTCCATTTCAGATTAGGCTGAAAATGTGAACAATCCGGACAAATTTACGCGGACCTAATAACGCAATAAAGCATTAATGCTTTAAATGACCATCGGTCAATTGAAATCAGCAAGAATGACAATAGATCGTACTGGTTAAAAATTCCTATATAAATTTAATGTAAATGATACGTGTAAATTTATATCACGTCAATATTTTTTTTGGGCACTTTGGATTAATTTTTTTTAATGTTCAAAATCTAGCGCCAGTACAGGGTTTATCGTGAAAAAGGATACCATTTCATGTCGAATTTTAATGTTAAAAGCAGAGGATGCCTGAACGAGAAATGGTCGTTTGGAAGTGACAGTAAAAATGTAAACCGCTTACATCGTAAAACTATTGTTTTTGGTGTAAGGTTACCTAACACAATTGGAATTAATATAATACGGTTAAATTTACTGGAAACGAATTCATCTGTCAATGAAAAAAATTATGTAATGCATTATTTATTATTCGGTTAAATACTACAAATTCCTTTATGGAATTATTTAATAATTTGGGGAAAGGAGACTTCTTAAGTCCCCTTTTCCCCACTTTAAGCTACCTCATGATTACGAAAGATGCCGAACACCAGCCGTTACAATTTCACAAGATCCAACAGGCAGCTCGATGCGGTTTGCATGCGCTTCAAGCTGATCCTCACTGGATTCCTCGAGAATGGTCGTTTTGTACACGGAACTATTTTGATTGGTGAGCTGAAGCTCCAGCGTACTTGGTTCAGGCTTCATGTTGAACCAGCGCAGCATGTCATCGCCAGACTCCTCGTTTACTTTCCAAGAAGAGAAGGCCAAATTCTTGGATTCCCATGTAATGGATGTGTGCTCTGCAGGAATGGTTCCTTCATGCAGTCCCGTTTGGCTGACAGTCCATGGAATTTGGAACTGATATGCTTCCTGATAAGCTCCAGTATCAACACCATCACCACTGTGAGGGATAAGCTCCAAATGAACTGTATGCTCTCCAAGACACTGAGCCTCTGGTGTAAGGAAATGCCCCCAGTCACCGAGCTCCCCTACAGAACGGAGCAGTGTCACAGCAATCGTGTTGCGGCCGTCCCTTAGCACCTCGTATTCATTCAGACCCAGATTGGCTACCGTCAGACCCGCCCCGTCACCGCTGACATCAACAAAAGCTTGCTGATGCTGCGCATTACTTGGATTTTGCCATTCTTTGGTAGGATTGTTGTCACGAGTCACAATTTCGAACATGGAGTCCACATGATGGTTGGAAGACTTGATGTCCGTAGGCATCAGCATCCGTACACGATGATCTTTTGCCTGATTGTTAAAGCTGGCTTCAACCTTGACGCCTTGGCCTCCCCGTTCCAGTGTGACCCGCGTGCTGATTTTCATCGGAACGGTTTCCTTCACCCGCTGCGCTTTGCGCACAGGGAAATAGATCAACTCTACCTGTTCCTGATCCAGCAGCTTGTCGGCAGAGGCTGGAATCTCCCAATCATGGGTTATCTCCAGGACAGCACGGTAAGCCGTATCCTCTACAACACGAATGGAGGCTTTCAGGTCTTTGGTCGTCAGAGCCTCTTCGCCCTCCGGTTGCTTATACATGTATTCATTGCCGATATCGCCGGTATCTTCATAGATCAGAAGATCGCTGTACACACGGCCTGTACGTTTATCGGAAATGGTAATGCTGCCGTTTGCTGCGGCTTCCACTCGCAGGTTGTCATTTTCCATGACATGTCCCTCTTTCACAAGGGAGCCTGCTTGAATCGATAGCTCCTCGGCTGCAGATCCGCCAACCAAAGCATAGGTTCTAAGACCAAGCGAAGGAATCCGGTCCGCTTCCAACGTAATTCGAACAGCACGCGCCATAAATGGCTGACGGAATTTGTCATCCGGCAGATCATAACCAAAGCGAAGACCAAGATCCTCAAGCGTAAATGCCACTGGCTTGCCTTCCGCATCCACAACGGCACGAGCCCCGAGATCAAGCTCCTTCATTCGGCTACTCATCTCTTCAAGGGTACCTCCGTCACGGAAGTATACACGCTGCACATCGAGATCAACGGACACGGTGCCACTGCGCTTCCAGCCGGTTGTATTAAATACAACAAACGGAACGGTATCTTCCCCAAATGTACGGAAAACGGAAGTATCTACCGCATCGGCTACCGCCTGCTTGCTCTCCTCAATGATCGATTCAGCAACATCGCGGCTTTTCGCAAAGCGCGTAACCATTTCACGGTGGACTTCATCCACACTGCAGCCGCAAATGCTGTCATGCGGATGGTTCTGCATCAGCGTTTTCCATGCATACGTAAACAGATCATGCGGATACTCCTGGCCAGCGATGCGGGCGTACGAAGCCAGCGGTTCTGCCACCTTTTCAAGCAGTGCCTGTCCATGCTGGTTCATCTGCTTCAAGTAAACACGTGCCGAAGCCGTATTGACGAGCGTTCCCCAGCCATCGGTACGCTGGCTGCGGAGTTCGCCGCGAACGACGGACAGCTCGCCTTCTTTGGCCTTCTTCACCGCATCCAGGTACTTAGGGAAGTTGGAATGCACGAATTCCGTATCCGGATATAGCGTCCGCGCGGTTTCGAGCGCCTCGGCCAAATCTGTCTGGATTGGCTGATGGTCGCATCCGTTCATGTATAACAGCTCAGGGGTCGATGCATATTTTTCAGCATCAGCCAGCTTTCTGTCCCAGAAAATTTTCGCTTCCTCCGGATCTACGGGTACCTCGTTGCCGTTGCTATACCAGTTGGCAAAGAGAATCCCCAGTACCTTGGAGCCGTCCGGACCTTCCCAGATCAGTTCGGAGAACGAAGATTCATAATCAGAGTCAGCAACGGTGTTGTTAAAGCCCGTCGGTTTAACGCCGCGGCCGAACACGGCATTATCAATGCCGGATTGGCGCATAAGCTGCGGTGTCTGTCCTACAAGACCAAATGTATCAGGGAAATAGCCGATCTTGGATATTTGTCCATAACGGCGGGCATCCTTGTGCCCGATCTGCATATTGCGGATGTTAGCCTCGCCGCTGGTCAGGAATGCATCCTGCAGAATATACCATGGCCCGATGAAAATACGGCCTTCGTTGATATACTTCTCCAGACGTTCCTTCTGCTCGGGACGAACTTGAAGATAGTCCTCCAGGATGATCGTTTGTCCATCCAGATAAAAGCTTTTGTATTCCGTATCTTTTTCCAGAGTATCCATCAGTACATCCATGGTCCGGATCAAACGCATGTGATGCTTTTCGTATGGCAGATACCATTCTCTGTCCCAGTGGGTATGTGAAATAATATGTGCGGTTCTTTTAGACTTAGTCTCAGATGTCATGTGAGGTGATCTCCTCTCGCTGTTTAGTAAAAATCATGATTTGTTTATATTTAAAAGCTACCTTACTTCAACGCTCACTTCATGCGGACGGTACACTGACAATAGCTCTCCATGTCCATCTACCGCGAACAACACAGAGCGTTCCTTTTCGAGTTCAAAGGCATATGTTTTTCCAGTCGTTTCATCCTTGACAGCTACCGGCGTATTCATCGCCTGCTCGGAAACGAAGATATAAAGCGCGCCCTCTTTATATAGAAGCTTTCTGCCGTAAATTCCAGAAACTCCCCCTGAAACCCACTTGATTTCCGGTTTGTAACCCGCCTCAGCGAGGACATAACGGTATAGCTCGGTAACCGTCTCTTCACGGTCATTCATTTCAACAGGCAGCGGACAGAAAAACATTTGTCCATTCCCAATGGACATTTTAATAAGCTTGGTTGGCTCTGTATTTGCCGTCTGAGCCGCGCCGTTAACGCCGCCTTGTCCGCCAGGAATTTCCTTAAGCAGCTGGGCAATTTTTCGACTTCCAAAAGATACCGGCAGTTGTTTCCCGTCTAGGTCCAGCACCTCTTCTCTCAGCACATTGCTGAGCATGCGGGTACCATTCTCGAATTGTCCCAACTCTTTCTCTAAGCGGCTTGTTGGATGCCAGTAATCATCCAGGCCAATCGGTCCTGTCACAAGCAGCGTAGATCCGCTCTCCTTGATATAGTCCAGCAGGCGCTCGAATGCCTCATCAGCGATGTTGTGCGCGCTTGGCAGTAGAATCAGCTTGGGAGGAGCATCCTGTCTGAGATCGTCGATCTGGTACTCGCCTACTGCGCGGAAGGGTACCTTCAGCTCGTAGGATAGAATCCGGGTCAAGCGCGTCGTTGCTTCAAAGGCCAGCTTACGGTTGGAGAAGTCATTGGAGTACGGGAAGATAGCGACCACGTCTTCAAGCTGGCGTTCCACGAACAAGTCGCGGGTCTTGCCTATAAAGCTGCCGAAGTCATAGGACACATCCGCTTCCGGCTTCTCAGTACCATCGGCACGCAAGGCTCCGATATGTGACTCATTGGCATTATCCATATAAAAGTTGGTATTCCAAATCCAGTGGATTGCGCCTGCGCCCCCGGTTGAGAATGCATATGCATACTTACGTTCCAGGATGGAGCGAAGCTCCTTCTCACTCCGTTTGGCACGTCCGTCTGGTGTTTCCACATACATAATGCCGGTTTCCTGAATCAGGTTCGGCTTGTCCACGGTCTTGGCAAAGATACCGTCCCACACTAACTGGTCATTAAGCCACCAGGAGTGAACTGTTGTATAATCTACGGCTTCGCCATAGAAAAACGGTGATGGCCGCGATGCGCCAAGCGCCTCGTCCTGGCCTACAGTCACGAGCTGATCCGCGTTATCCCGCTTGATAGCTCCTGTAAGCTCGGATGCCCAGCGGTTATGCATATCCATAGAGAAGAGCACATAATCCAGCCAGCGGGTACCCTTCTTGCCCGAGTGGATATCCTGAATATCGAAGTTGATCTCTGAAGCCTCCGGCGGTACTGCAGCCGTAAAATCAGGTAGCTGCTCCGGTGTCATGTTCCAACGCTCCTGCAGAGCGGAAATATCCCTATGACGATTTTTCAGCCATTCCACAAATGCCGCTTTTTCAAACGGGTCACGCGCGGAGCGCGGCCCATCCGAGAAAATACGCTCCGGATCAAACATCGACGGCTCGTTGATCAAATCCCAATCCACATTGGACGTCGCCTTGTGGCGCAGGGTAATGGAACGGATAAAACGTTTTTGCGCTTCAAGACTGCGCGGATCCAAATAGGGATTCAGACCTTCCCATGGCTCCGGTGTAAAGGAGAAGAATGTAAAGGTTACCTGTAATCCATGCTTCTTCGCAGTCAGCAGGAAAGCGTCAATGGAACGCAGTACCTCCTCGGAGGCATGTCCATCCGATTGCATGACATTGCGGTATGCGGTCCAGATTCCGGTCCGGATCCAGTTGATGCCCGCATGGGCCATCTGAGCCATATCCCGGTCCCAAACTGCCGCATTCGGTAAAAACAAAAATTTACGTGCTACATCGGATGCCATATAGGTCATACCTACGACAGGCAACGGTCTTCCATCTTTAATAAAATAGTCGCGACCACAAGTTACCGGAGTCCCTTCACTAAGCAAGTCAGCATCATGTCCCCAATACCCCTGCTTCAGAAGACGTGTCTCTCCATGCTCTGACTCCGCCCGGCACTCTACCGTATACATTCCCGGCTTAATCTCAGCTGGAACAGGAATGCGCAGTACCTCAAGCTCATGACCAGCTTGAATGGAAACCTCTGTTGTAAAGACGGGATCCTGCTCATCCTGATGAAGTACGGTAATGGAGAAGTTCCATTCCGTCAGCTGCTCTCCAACATCGCGCCCAAGATCCTGCGCCTGCAGCGTCAGGACTGCGCGTTCTCCTGGCAGATAAGCTGCATAACCTGGCTTAAGGCTCCACTCGGTGACGCCATGACTGCAATATGCAGCCCACTCCAGCAGCGCTTCCGCTCCGCCCTGTTCCCAAAAATGCTTACCCACGTTTTGATTGACAAACAGCCAGCGTCCACCGGCAAAAGGTCCCCTGCTGTTCTCCCACAGGACCGCAGGCGCAGCAACTTCACGCCCCTCAGCCGAGATACCCTTGAACACGGCTGAAATTTGCGTATCCATCGAACCAGCCGAGCCCATCTGATGAGGCAGCTCAACATTTTTTGTAACATGCGGAACCAGGTTCCAGGTGTCCGCCACTTCGAACAGCGCCTCATGGCCTTCAAACAGCGGATTCAGTGTATCTGCCTTCAGCAGCTTTACCGGATCCGACTCGACGCGCAGCGCCTCATGTATATGAAGCTGCTGATGATATGCAGTCTGCTCTGCTTCAACCTTCCATTCGCCCTCTGACTTTCTTACCGGACGTTTGAACGGTGCCCCGCCCAGGCTGACCAGGTTGCCACCGCGCTTCAAGAAGGCCAGTACGGCCGTCCATGCCTGCTTCGGCACATAAGGTGCATGCAGCATCACCAGTGTACCTCCCGCAGTCTCGTTCAGCGCAGACTCAAGTCCATCAGCATCTGCTACTTGGCCCGCTTCCTGCAGCATGTGAAGCTCCTGCTCTCCCGGCCGTGCTCCCTCATACGGAAAAGATTTATCGTAAAATATCAACATATCGCTCAAGAATGTTCGCTCCTTTCGCTCCCATGGATCAGCGTTTATAGCTTTATTTTTCCTTCTTCAATAAGTCCCCAGATCAGTTCAGCGAAGATGCTGTTAGCCCATGCAAACCAAGGGCGCGTAAACTGTGATGGATCATCCACATGGAATCCTTCATGCATAAAGCCAGTATCGGCATCTGTACGCAGAATGGTTTCAACGATTTCCTGTACCTCGGCTTCATCTATAGATGTCAGTGCCTGCATAGCCAGGCTGATGTGCCAAATATAGCGGTCAGGCGTATGCGGGCTGCCGATGCCTTTAGCGGCTGTGCCTTCATAATAATAAGGATTCTCTTCACTCAGGATGAAACGTCTGGTATTCTGGTATACCGGATCATTTTTGTCCGCATAGCCGATATACGGAATGGACAGCAGGCTTGGCACGTTGGCATCATCCATCAGATTATGATTGCCGAAGCCGTCGGTTTCATAAGCATAGATCTTGCCGTACTTCGGATGGCGGTAGGTGCCATATGTTTGGATACCAAAGTCGATTTCTTCCTTCAGCACAGCCGCTGCTTCTTCCCAGTCCTCATCTTTGTAAATTTCCCGGGCAATTTCCTCCATGTAGCCAAGAACAACAACAGCAAACATATTGGAAGGAACCAGATACCCGAACGTGCAGGCATCATCGCTTGGGCGGAAGCCTGACCAGGTCATTCCGGTATAGTTCACCGGCATCCCTTTGCGGTTGTTACGGAGCGTGTCCGATTTCGGTCCTTGCGTACGTGCAAATAAATATTGGGAATCTTCAAAGTGATTTTGTTCCGTTTTCCAAAGCGCGATGATCGACTTTGCAGCCTTTCTGTATTTGGCGTCGAAAATATCCGTGTTGCCTGTCGCCTTCCAGTAAAGATAGCTCAGCTGTATCGGGTAGCAAAGCGAATCAATCTCATATTTGCGTTCCCAAATCCAAGGACCCATCTCCGTCAAATCCTGATCCCAGCTTTTATAGTTCGGTTGTTCGTTGAACGCATTCGCATATGGATCAATGAGGATGCATTCCACCTGACGGCTTACCAGTCCGCCAATCAGACGCTGCAAATCCTTGTCCTCTTTAGCAAACGGCAGGTACTGGCGTACCTGGGCACTGGAATCACGCAGCCACATTGCCGGAATATCGCCGGTAAATACAAAAGTCGTGCCATCATCAAGCAGACGCGTGGTGGTTTCCAAAGTGTTAGGATAGCATTGACGGAACATCTTTGCCAGTTTTTCGTTTTGCAGCGTTTCATCTGCTTTCTTCATCGCCTTTTGAATGGCAGCTGGTAATACAGTTGTCATAGTGAGTAACTTCCTCTCTTGTATTAAAACATATAATGAGTGCCTGGACATGAATAGAAAGACCTGGCAAGCGCATGTGTGCCGTCCAGGTCTTTTCTTTGTTGTACTGCTCTTCTGAAATTACGAAAAGGTCAAACTATTTCTTTTGTGCCGCTCTCCACTCGTCCACTTGCTTTTGAACTTCAGCCATAACGGTATCCAGTCCTGCAGCTTTGAACTTCTGGTCAGCTTTAGCAATGTAATCCTTTGGATCCACTGTGCCTGTCATCAGAGCAGGCATGTATTCATCCGATACGTTTTTAAGGGCTGCCATTTCAGTTTGCACTTTAGATGGATCGAAGTGGAAACCAAGCAGCGGGCTGCTGTTTGCATCGGTGTTAAATTTCTTGAACTGTTCCCATTTATCCTTCGGATCATTGTCATACAGGTTCAGAATGAACTCGTTGCCAAGAGCAAAGGAAGGCATGTCATAGTCTTTTGCAGCTGGCAAGTCTGTAACGGTTCCGTCTGCATTTTTCTTGTAGTGTGTTCCTTCGATACCCATGTCCACCAGGTTGCGGAGATAAGGATCGGTGTTAAGCAGGTTCAGGAATTCCATAGCCTTCTCTGGATTTTCGGAAGTGCTGGAGATTGCCATCATCGAGCCGAGAACAGATGTGTTCGTTGCAATTGCATCACCAGCAGGCTTGGATTCTACATCATAACCCATGCTGCGGGACCAAGTCAGATCTGCGTATGGCTGGCTGTCAGCCATATCCACAAGCCATTTTCCGTTTTTCTGATAATCGGAGTTGGTGGATGTTGCAATATCAGCTGGAAGATATCCTGCCTTGTAATATTTATGCAATGTTTCGAATGTCTTCATTGTATCAGGTTGATCCAGGAAATTCACGACTTTATAATCGGTTGAATTAAACGGTACCGCCATTGGCAATTTCTCAGTAATGAAGTCATATGCCAGGTAAGGAGATGTATTCTTGTCTCCCCATAGTGGAGCGTAGCCTTCTTTTTCTTTGAATGTTTTCAAAATTGGCTCAAGGCTTTCCAGCGAGTTCACGTTGGAGATGTCGAGCTTGTCTTTGTCCACCAATTGCTTGTTAAAGCGGAATACTCTTTGGGTTGCTACTTCTTTATTGGTAGGGATACCATAAATTTTACCGTCTACCTTCGCGCCTTCAATAAACTTCGGATCGAGCGCTTTCACAATTCCTTGTCCTTTGCTATCCAGCAGATCGTCAATCGCTACAAATGCGCCTTTGGCAACATTCTGCAGATAGTCATTCGCCCAAGAAGATGTAAATGCGATATCGTAAGGCTCACCAGAAGCGGTGATTACCTGCATTTTTTTGCTGTAATCGCCGAAGCCGATCATTTTAAGGTCAACGGTTGCGTTAATTTTCTCTTTGGTGTATTCGTTGATCTTTTCAACAACCTTATCTGTATCCTTTTGCGGATCGCCAATTTGATACCAAACCAGTTGATAAGGCTTTTCTTTCTTATCGCTACCGCTTGCACTGGATCCTTCATCTTTGGATCCGCCGCATCCGGCGAGCACAACTGAAAATACAGTGACCAAGCTGACCATGGTAGCCAATTTCTTTTTCCACATGTGAAAATCCCCCTTCGTTGATCTTTCTCATTTTACTGCTTACGCTGTGGAGCTAAATTGCTATTTTCAATTTCCCGGTAATGGGTTGACTCACGAGCAGGCGCCCGGGGCTGATAAATCAGCCCTTCACCGCACCTACGGTAAGACCGGAAATGAAAAACCGTTGGAAGAATGGATAGGCCAGTACAATTGGCACAGTTGCCAAAACGACCATCGCCATTCGCGCAGAATCCTGAGGCAAAGAGCTAAGTAGAGCCATACCTTGACCCGAGCTGCTCATTGCAGAGTTCGTTACCAGGAACTGCATGCTGTTCTCGATACGCATAAGGAGCGCTTGCAATGGTACCAGATTCGGGTTGTCAATGTACAGCAGGGCATTAAACCAGTCATTCCAGTAGCCCAGTGTACTGAACAAGCCAATCGTAGCCAGACCGGGAAGCGAAATCGGAAGCACAACGCTGTAGAATACGCGCAGTTCACCGGCTCCGTCGATCTTGCCCGCTTCAATGATGGCATCCGGTACTGTCGTCCGGTAGAACGTCCTCATTATCATAATGTAGAAGGCGTTTACCGCGAGCGGCAGTATGAGTGCCCATAGCGTGTCTTTCAAATGAAGCATCCGGGTGTTAATGATATAAGATGGCACCATGCCCCCGTTAAAGAGCATCGTGAAAATCGCAATAAACGAAAAGAAGTTACGGTATTTGAAGCTGGAACGGGAAATTGCGTATGCAAAGTGCGAAATCAGAATCAGTGATAGCACCGCACCTGCCACGGTAACCAATACGGTAATCCCAAAAGATCGCAGCAGCTGGTCACCCGTCTTGAAAATATACTTGTAAGCCTCAACGCTCCACTCTTTCGGAATAATCCGGTATCCATCCGTTGCCAGCGCCTTCTCATTCGTAAACGAGATAATAACGACGAACAGGAATGGAAATACGCAAGCGATTGAGAAAATAGATGCAATCACATTCAAAACCGTGTTGGACAGCCGTGAAGGCTGATTTAAAGTTCTTGTCTTGGCCAAAGCCTTTACCCCCTTTCTGGATTAGAACAATGCGCTGTCCTTGTCGATCTTCCGAACGATCAAGTTGGCAGCCATGACCAGAATAAATCCGACCAGCGACTGGTATAATCCGGCGGCGGTACTCATGCCAATTTCGCCCGTTGCTGTAAGACCGCGGTATACGTAAGTATCGATCGTGTTGGTTACCGCATAAAGTGCTCCCGAATCGCGCGGTAGCTGGAAGAACAGACCGAAGTCAGAGTAGAAAATGCGTCCCACATTCAGCAGCGTGAGCGTGATAATCAGCGGCTGGATGGATGGAAGTGTAATGCTCTTGAACTGCTGCCATTTGCTTGCTCCGTCAATCATGGCCGCTTCGTAATACGAACGGTCAATGCCGACGATCGCCGCCAGATACATGACGCTTGTATATCCGAGCTCTTTCCATACGTTCATGACAATCAGTATGACTGGCCAATAGGTTTTGTCCGAATACCATGAGATCGGATGCAGCCCGACACCAGTGAGAATCTGGTTCAGTACCCCTTTGTCTTCACTCAGGAAAGCGAATGCGAAATAACCGATAATGACCCATGACAAAAAGTGTGGCAGAAACATCCCCGTCTGATACACTTTTGCGAGTTTTTTATTTACAATTTCACTCAATACAACTGCCATTGCTACTGAACAGATCAGACCCAGAATAATAAAGGCCAAATTATAAAGCAGCGTATTCCTAGTTATGATGTAAGCGTCTTGGGTAGCGAACAAAAACTTAAAGTTCTTGAATCCGACCCAGTCGCTATGAAACAAGCTTGCCCAAAATCCGTCCCTGGAATAGCGATAGCTTTTAAAAGCTATAATCGTACCCACCATAGGCAAATAGGAAAATAGCAGGAACCAAATGGTTGCCGGCAAGACCATCAACAAAAACCACTTGTTCCGGCTGATGTTTTTTAGCATGTTGGCAAAGCCTTTCATGTTCGTCCCTCCCCCTCTGTACATTCAGTATAATTTGAAAGCGTTTTCCGAAAAAGTTGAATTACTATAGAATTGATGGACAAACTAAATACAAAATAAGTCCATAGGCATAGATCGCTGTAAAATAAGCTGTAAATGTAAGCCTTTGCCCCTAAAAACGAAAAACTGATGCGATCCGAATGGATCACACCAGCCCTTTGAATTCCGCAGGCGAGACGCCGACGTATTTTTTAAACTGTCTAAAGAAATAACTGTTATCCAGATACCCCGTCATTCGCGCCACTTCCTGAACCTTCAGGTTTGAGCGCTTCAGAAGCTCCTTGGCCTTCTCAATGCGGTAGGAGTTCACATAATCGGAGAGTGACTTTCCCGTTTCGCGGTGGAACAGCTGTCCCAGATAAACCGCATTGATATTGTATTCCTGTCCGAGCAGCTTCAGCGACAGCTCATCCGCATAATGCTCATGGATTTGTGCCAGTACTTGCTTTACCACCGGACTCAGCGATTGCTGACCCTGCAGATATGCCATAACATTCTCGGCTGCGAGCATAACTTGTTTCTTTAATTCGCCCATCGTCAGGGAACTGAATACGCCAGCAAAAATGCTCTTATATCCCTCGGCTTCCTCCGGATCAGGAAGATTCGCTTCCTTAATGGCCTGTTTGAACCAGATAATCATTTCAACAACACGGTTCTGAACCTGGTACGGCGTAATCCCTTCCGTACTGGAAAGCTGATCAAGATCGGTCTCAATCCGCTGCAGCAGTTCCTCCTGTTGAAGGGATAGAAGGAGCCTGGAGTACTCCCCCCAATCCGGCACATGGATACTGCTTCCGGATTGGTTTTTCAGCTCCTCTACCCGCTTGATCGTCAAAATCAGATGATGCGGGCTGATCAGGAAAAATTGCTGCACTCTCTTGGCATCCCGATAGCTTTCCGCCGCCCCGTCACGGCCGCTCTGCAGCTCGCCCATCGATACCAACAGCTCAAACGGATAAATAATGCGCAGCTGATCCATCAGCTGGCTAAATGCAGCTTCCACGGCATCTTGATCTTCACTGCTGCTGTATCCAAACACAACGACAATATCGCTGTCCCAATCCACAAAGCAAATTCCTGGTGCCAGTTCATCATGCTCCGTCATTGATCGTACCCGCTGATACACCTGCTCCAGCTTTTCGTTGCGGTATAGAATCAAGTCGTCATGCTGCGGGCTTGGGGGAATCATTGGTTTAATCACAGCGGTTTCATAACATTCATGCGAGACTTCTAAGCCTAACAGCTGGCCGCGTTCGAGCAGCTCATCATGCTCAATTTGTCCACTCACCCACCGGTTCAGGATATTGCTACGTAGAATGTCCATATCTTGATGGGCCATGGTCTGCGCTTGAGTGCTCTGGATTTTATCCACCGTGCTTATCAATGTCTGCTTCAGTTCTTCCACATTGATCGGTTTGAGCAGATAATTTTCAATCCCGTATTTCATGCCCTCTTTAACATAGTTGAACTCGTTGTAACCACTGAGGATGATTATTTTCAAATCGGGAAACAAGGCTCTTGCTTCCCGAATCAGCTCCAGCCCCGTCATCTCCGGCATCGTGATGTCCGTAATCAAGATATCCGACGGATGCTCCTGCAGCGAAGCGAGCGCTTCCTTTCCATTTTCTGCGCTTCCAATAATCTCGAGCTGATAATCGGACCAGTCCAAGATGGAATAAAGTCCTTCTACAATAAACGGCTCATCATCCACCAGAAACACTTTATACATGCTGTTCCTCCTCTGTTGAAAACGGGATGCAGATGGATACCCGCGTTCCTTGATCCGGTGTGCTGTCAATCTTCAATCCGTAAGGATCTCCGTACATCAGCCGCAGGCGTTCCGCCACATTTTTGAGTCCCAGCGAATCCGATGAAAACTCACCCGGCTCCTTTAGCTTACTTTGAATTTCAGCCAGTTTTTCACCGGATATACCTTTTCCGTTATCCTCAATCTCAATAAGGATGCCCTGCTCTCCCGCATACGCATGAATACCTATCCAGTTATCGGTTCGGCCTGAACGAATCCCGTGAAGAATATAGTTTTCAATCGCGGGCTGAACTGATAACTTTAAAATGGAAGCCTGCTGCACACCCGGTTCCACATCGATGGTAAAATGAAACCGCTCCTTGTAGCGAATTCGGAACATCTCCAGGTAATTGCGGGAATTTTCAATTTCCTCGCTGATTTTTACCATCGTTTCTTTCTTCACCAGATATTTGAACAGCGATGATAAAATATATGTCATCTCAGCCACATCATCCGCACCTTTGGCGATCGCCCTCATCCGGATGACTTCAAGCGTGTTATATAAAAAATGCGGATTGATCTGAGCCTGAAAAGCCACCAGCTCCGCATGCTTCTGTTTAATTTCGGAAATGTAGACCTGATGGATATGCCGGTTTAAGTCCTCACACATCTGATTAAAGCTGGCGGATATATCTCCAAGCTCGTCTTCACGTACGACCGGCAGCCGGACCGACAGGTTTCCGTTACGCACGATCCGCATCCCGTGAATAATATTTTGAGTACGCCTGGATACATTTTTCACTGCCAAATACGATAATAAAAAGGTTACTACGATGCTAAGTCCCGTCAGACCGATAATTAGCCTCTTCAAATTGCCATAGCTTTTTTCCACATCCGACACATGGACCACCTGCACGACTTCCAGCTTGGACTTGCTGTTATCCTGCCGGGTAACAAACGAGTCTTCATCCAGCATCAACCGCTCCTGTCCCTTCACCGATATGACTTGATCGTAATAGGGATATGGCTTCGTTGTCGGCTTGGCCGCTGTATCGAACATGATCTCCCCGTTTGGCAGCATCACCATCAAATGACCGGTAAAGTTCTGATTCATGTTATCGATCGCCTTGAATATATTTTGAGTGGGATACACGAGCAGAATATATCCGACATCCTTCAGCGTCGCGGGATCGTTGATCCGGTATGCAATGCTGTATGTGCCTGTTTCCGGTGAAGCAATCACCGTATTAAACTTCAGATTAATATCTCCTGACAGGTCCTTGCCCAGTAAAGGAATCATTTCTTTGGGGATTCCTTCGCCTTCCCTCAGCTGCTGGTACTCCTGGTTATCATTTTGCTCATAACGATACACGAATTTCTTCTCTTTGCTGTACAGCATAATGCTGGACAGATCCGTATCTTTTTCCAGCTGGCCGCGAATGAAGCTGTCTACATTCCTGGAAGCGAAATATCCGGATTCCGTATACACGTCCAGATGATGTTTAATGTAGGTTTCATAATCATTTTTCATAAAAGCCAAAAAATCATCGGACAGTGCATTGTCCTGATAAATTTGCAGTACGGCCTGCTCCGCGTTTGTCATTTTCAGATTTAAATATTCGGATACACTGTGCACGGTCTTCTGCTGTGCTGCCAGTTCCTTTTCCTGAAATGATTGGGAGATAAAATAAAAAATAACGAATGCCAGCGTCAAAAACGTGGTTGTGGTGATAATCGTATAGATCAGGATCATTTTATTGAAAAGCTTGTTCTTAATATACTTCTGGTAGCTCTTCTTCAGCATTTCTCTTCTCTCACTTCCTCCGGGCTACCTTTAATGATGACAGATATATGATACCTCTTCCAAATCCCCTTATACAAATGTCGGAATGTTGAACAATGCAAAAAACCAGCATCCTGGTGTTATCCAGAATGCTGGTCTTGTACACGCAACGGACTATTCCGTTGTGTAAGGCAGCAACGCGATTTGACGGGAGCGTTTGATCGCAATCGTCAGCATGCGTTGGTATTTTGCACTCGTACCGGTTACACGGCGTGGCAAAATCTTTCCGCGTTCGCTGATAAATTTCTTCAGCAGGTCTGTGTCTTTATAGTCAATGTGAGTAATTTTGTTCACAGTGAAGAAGCACACTTTACGACGTTTGTTACGGCCGCCGCGGCGAGCCGGTCTTTTGTCGTTGTCTCCGCCTTCTCTTTGTTTAAAAGCCATGCTGTTCAGTCCTTTCCCTAATTAAAATGGCAAATCATCATCCGAAATATCAATCGGTTTTCCGTCATCGGAAAAAGGATCTTGATTGGAATTGTTCCGGGAGTAATTATTATTCCCGCGGTTTCCGCCTCCGTTAGAGGTCTCTTCACGCGGAGCTTGACCACCACCGCCGCTGCCGCCATCGCGGTTCGACTCCAGGAAACGTACATTATCGGCAATGACTTCGGTGACGTATACACGTTTACCTTCGTTATTTTCGTAATTTCGTACCTGAATGCGACCTTCAACTGCCGTCAAACGGCCTTTGCGCAAGTAGTTTGCACAGGTCTCAGCAAGCTGTCTCCAAGTTACCACTGGAATAAAATCCGCTTCCCGCTCTCCACCTTGTGTCGTAAACGGTCTGTCTACGGCCATCGTGAACTGCGTTACCGCAACTCCGGCAGGAGTATAGCGAAGCTCAGGATCCTTGGTCAAACGGCCAATCAGAATTACACGGTTCAACAACCTAAATCCCCTCCTTCGAACGAATTCATCACTTACACGAAAAGCGTGGTATTAAGCAACGTCAAGAGTAATGAGATAACGAATTACTTCGTCAGAAATTTTCATGATACGCTCAAGCTCAGCAACGACTTCAGGAGTTGTACTGAAGTTTACCAGAACAAAAGTGCCATCACGGAATTTTTTGATCTCATACGCAAGACGGCGTTTGCCCATCACTTCATGTTTCGTGATTTCTCCACCGTTGGAGATGATGCCTTGGAATTTTTCGACTGTAGCTTGAACAGCTTCTTGTTCAACGTCTGGACGAAGAATGTACATCACTTCATATTTGCGCATATATTTCACCTCCTTATGGACTTAGGCCCCTGATCGAGTCAGGAACAAGGAGCGAGCCTAAACTCGCACCATATTAATATAACAAATTGTCATATCAGATGCAAGCTATTCTAGATTCAAAGCGATTCACTTTACCTTGGAAATATCAATGCAGATGCTTGAAAGCGCTTTGTCAGAATGACTACCATATATACTTACCTTTTCAATATTCGGTTTGTATATATAAGAATGACCGAGATTCTCAATCGACGGCATTAAGAACACCAGATTTTCATGACCCATATCATGTTGCTGATCCAGCCTATTTTTGGAACGAAAAAGGTTTTATACGATGAGGCATGATGTGTAAACAATACATAGGCAGTCCATTTTTCTATATGAGGAGGTTTTATGAATGGGTGAAAAAACCGAATTCGAACCGGGAGATAAAGCTCCGAACCCTGGTGTATATATGGAGGTTGGCGAGGCCAGCTTTCATACCGAAATCCAGGATCCCCAAATGATCACGATGGAGCGAGGCGAAACCTTTCCACAGACCACCAACAAAGACCGGAAGTGGAAAAAGAAAAGCAAAGCGAAGGTCCATTAATTTTTTTTCGAAAACCATGCATAAAACGGTTCGATCTGCAGATAATACAATTAGACGGTTACGAGAGAGGTGTGGTTCCGTTGGGCCTGAGCTGCGTAACAAATCACTGGAAGTCAGAAACAGCATAACATTATAGAAGCGGAGGGACGTGCCAAAGACACTTTTGTCTGGAGCAATCCTGGATTGCTCCTCGGCTTATCCAAAGTTTCAACTGACGTGTTAGTTGTAGAACGAATTCCAAAATCCATTTAAGTACCGTCTGCCAAACAGAAGGACCTTCGGGTCCTTCTTTGGTTTGTGGATTTTTTTCACTGAATAAACAGCAAAAAACCTCTGGCGATGACGGGCCAAAGGTTTTATCTGGTTACGTTATTCTATGAAGTATATTTGATGAAAAAGGGAATGTGGCGGAAAGAGAGGGATTCGAACCCTCGCACGCCTTGCGACGCCTAACTGATTTCGAGTCAGCCCCCTTGGACCTCTTGGGTACCTTTCCGCAGCAAGATTGATTGTATCATAACATTGTAAAATGTGCAAGACAGGCCTTACAAATTTTACATTTCTTCTACTTCTCCCTCCGCTTCCTTGGAGCGGAGCACCTTTTTCATATTTTTCTCGAATTTGGCCCGGGGAATCAATACACTGTGCTGGCATCCAACACACTTAATCCGGATATCCATTCCCATGCGGATGACTTCCATTTCATTGCTGCCACATGGATGACTCTTCTTCATTTGGACTACATCCCCCAGCTGAAACACCTTGCGTTCCATTGCCTATTCTCCCCCTTTTTCATCCGAAGCTGCCAGTTCGGCCAGCGCTTGTTTTTGCATATCCTCGAACTCCATCGCCTGCTTGATATTCTCCAAAATCATCCGCTCTACCTCTGTTCGGGTATTAGGTACACATTGGGCTACGATCCGAATTACATATTCACTGGTATTCATTGATTGAATGCCAAGCACATCCGGTACAGCAATGATATTTCCATTCCGTTCCTTTATACCCGTCAACGCCGATTTGATCAGACTAACGGTATCTTCCAGCGTTCTTTCGTTTTTTACCGGCAGATCCACCATAGCAAGTGCATTGGAGAACGAGTAGTTGGTTACGCTTGTGATCATGCCATTCGGTAGAATATAGGTCTCACCGTTCATATTTACAATCCGTGTGGAACGAAGTCCAATCAATTCAACCGTTCCTATATACGTCCCCGTCTGAATGACATCTCCTACCGCAAACTGGTCCTCCAATATAATGAAGAACCCCGTAATGACATCCTTCACCAGGCTCTGTGCACCAAAACCGATTGCCAGGCCAAGCACACCCGCACCGGCTAACAGAGGCCCAAGATGAAAGTTGAATTCCGATAGGATCAACAAGACCATTACAAAGTTGCAGGTTACCGAGGTTACGTTTTTCATAAGCTCCGCAACCGTTGCGAATCGGCGGGGGTTCATATTCATCCGGCTTTGTTCCTGACGTGCAAGCGACCGATCGATCAATTTGGAAACGACGCGAATGATGATACGGGTAACCAGAAAAAGGACGATAATCCGGATTCCTGAGAACAACACACTTGTCCACATATCCACATTCGTAAACCAGTCCCACAGCTTGTCGCTGAAATTCACTGCTTTATCCACAGTCCCCTCCAAGCCATCTGTTTTTATTTCCACCCAATATGGATTCATCCACTCTTCTACCTCCTAGCCTTCGATGCTTATATATCTATCATGATTGTCTTTGTAGTAGATTCCTCTGATATCCACATGCTCCTGAACAATGATTTGCTGAACAGATGCAAGCTCATCCTTGGGAAATTGTATGGATAAAGCACAGCCCGCCGTAATGGTCTTCGGTGTAGGAAAAAGATCTATTTCAATATCCGCATACTCCAGCAGCATTTCAGTTCGAAGCGCCTGCTGCGTCGAGTCGAAGGCAATCAACATCCACGATTCCATTTCTTCAAGGCCCGCCTTCCGCTCAAATAAATTGCTTGTCCCGGGAAGTATAAAAACATGCAACCGTCCATATACTAGATACTACCAATTGCATTTTTGAAAGGAAGATTCTATGACTCAGCTGCCTAACCCTTCCCAGCAACAGCAGCTTTCATGCTTAAAAATACCACATACTGACCCTGAAATCCATTCTGCTATCATCCACCGTCTTTTGTTTTACTTATCCCAGGCTGAAGAAAAACAGCAGGTCATTATTGTATGTATTGGCACTGACCGTTCTACTGGGGATTGTCTCGGTCCTTTGGTGGGGACAGCTCTGGCACGCTATAAAAGCCCTTGGTTTCATCTGTTCGGCACTTTGGAGGAGCCTGTTCATGCCGTAAATCTGCAGGAAACATTGTCCTCCATCTATGCTCTGTATGACAATCCTTTTGTCATTGGTATCGATGCTTGTCTCGGTCAGTCCACCAGTGTGGGCTGCATCCAGGTCGCCAGCGGCCCCTTGAAACCCGGTGCAGGTGTACATAAAGAATTGCCGCCGGTTGGCGATATCCATTTGACTGGTATCGTTAATGTCGGCGGCTTCATGGAATATTTTGTATTGCAAAATACACGGTTAAGTCTGGTTGTCCGTTTATCTGAAATTATTGCGACCAGTCTCCACTCCGCGATTCAAGAGTGGAAATCACGCTCTACCCTTGTTGCACGGCTAGACTGATCGCTTCCACTTCTTCCGGAGATAAGGCATACGTCGATTCGCCTGCCGCAAGCGGTTTGGCATATACATAGGAGCTGTCACGGCTGTAAAGAGCTGAAATGACAACTCCATTTTTCTTTTCATCCATAATCGCAAGTGAAAAGCTCAGATCACTTCCTTGATCACTAAACGCATTGTAACGTTTGATGCCAACCTGCCCCTTTACCTGCTGCAGTTTGGTTAGGAGAATTTCCAATGATTTGCGCTGCTCCTCCTGCTCATCCTCAACGGAGTCCATTTGCACTTTCAAATCAATCAGCAGGGTCTCGAGATTCTCAACTCCACTCCCTGCCATCATCAAATCATATTTGCGGCGCATTTTTCTAAGCTTCGCACCTTGTGTAAGCACCATAACGAGCAAGATCAAAATGAGGAGTATTACCCCGCCGATAAACCACTGCAGTTGTTCCATGATTAAACTATTCAAGTCCGACATTGCTGTTCATTCCTTTTCCTCATTCTTGATCTAACCGGTTATTTCTTATTTCCGCTGACCACCGACAACGCATTTACCCATGAGTCCTCTTATGTTTTATTGAAAATTACCTCTATTGCATCAATAAGTGTATCCACCTCATTGATTGAGGTATCCACTCCTACACTGACTCGAACCGCACCTGTCTGCAGCGTATCCGCGGCTTCATGCGCCAGCGGAGTACAATGCATGCCTGCACGAACAGCAATACCATATTCCCGGTCCAATTGGAAGGCGATTTCACTGGAATCCCGTTCATCAGACACGAATGAAACAATTCCTGTTCTGGGTTTGCCTTTTTCCGGGCCCAATATTCGCAGACCTTCTATATTCTGGATGCCTTCGATAATCCGCTGTGTTAAGTCCCACTCATGTTTATAGATCTGCTGTGGGGACATCTCTAAGACCTTCTCGACACCAGCCTTCAAGCCTGCGATTCCCATCGTATTAGGCGTTCCTGCTTCATACCGGTCGGGACGAACCACGGGCTGCTCTTTTTCCTCCGACTGACTCCCTGTCCCTCCATGCAATAAGGGCTCTAGATCAATGGATGGGGATATGTATAATCCGCCCGTTCCTTGAGGACCAAGAAGCCCCTTATGTCCCGGAAATGCCAGCAGGTCCACATGCATAGCATTGACATCAATATCAAGACAACCCGCACTTTGAGCAGCATCGAGCAAAAATGCAGCACCCTGCTCATGTGCCAGTCCTCCGATCTCTGCCGCGGGCAAAATGCTGCCAAGCAGATTGGAGCTATGACTGCAAACAACCAATTTGGGACGCTTTGTTAATGCCGCCTTTAGCCTTAGCATATCCAGCTCGCCTTGGTCATTTACCGGAATATATTCTACCTCAATCCCGAGAGTTCTCTTCAAAAACTCCAATGGCCTTCTAACGGAGTTATGCTCAACCATAGTCGCAACAACCCGGTCACCTTTATGAAGCAGTCCTTTGATTGCCAGATTCAAAGCTTCTGTTGTGTTATGTGTAAATACCACATCATTCGGGTTATGAACCCCAAACAATCGGGACAGCACCCTACGTGTCTCAAACAGCACTCTGCTTGCTTTGACCGCCATCTGATGGCTTCCACGCCCAGGATTGGCTGCAGCCTCCTCCATAGCAATCTGCATCGCCTTCATGACCTCAGGAGGCTTAGGCCACGATGTGGCGGCATGGTCCAAATAAACAATGGGCTTCACAAGTTGTCCCTCCTTCGAATCATTACTTCCATTACAGAGTACTTTCCTTTTATTAGGACATCACTCGTGGAATGAAGCAGCAGGCTATTCTTATAACCTGATTCGCTTTACTCCCTGGAAATAGAGAATGACATATCCTTTTCCCCTACCAGGGATACAGCCGGACATGTCACCTTGGCATTACCATAAGATCACTCTTACTGCAAAAGCTCCAACAGTCGTTCCAGATCCTGTTTGCTGTAATAGTTTAATTCAATTTTACCCTTGTCTTTACTTTGCTTTATCTTGACGGTTGTTCTGAATCTTTCGCGTAAAGATTCTTCCAGATTATCGATATAGGGATCACGCTTTTTCACTTTAACTTTGTTCTTGTCCACTGCTTTCCGATCCAAGCTTTTAACAGCTTCCTCCAGATCTCTGACACTCCACTCATTTGCTACACACTGCTTGGCAAGTTGTTTAATGAGTGCCGGATCTTTCAATCCTACAATGGCACGCGCATGTCCCATAGACAATGTTCCACGTGAAACATAATCCTTCACTTCATCTGGAAGCGATAGCAATCTCAGAAAATTGGCGATATGTGATCTTGATTTCCCTACCTTGAGAGATAACTCTTCCTGGGTAAGCGAATACTGATCCATCAACCCTTGGTAAGCAACCGCAACCTCCATCGCATTCAGATTCTCACGCTGCAGATTTTCAATCAATGCAATTTCCATAACCTGTTGATCACTGAAGCTCCGAACAACTGCAGGGATCGTGGCTTTCCCACAAAATTGCGAGGCGCGGAACCGGCGTTCACCGGCAATGATTTCATATCCCTTCAACACACTGCGCACAATAATGGGCTGAATAACGCCATGCTGACGGATGGATTCAGCTAATTCCTGTATAGACTCCTCATTAAAATCTTTTCGTGGCTGGTATGGATTCGCGCGCAGTTGGCTGAGTGGAATCTCCACGATTTTGTCATCATCATTGATGGAAAGGGAAGGGATCAAAGCATCGAGACCTTTGCCCAGTCGTTTATTCATAAGAAATCACTTCCTTTGCCAACTCTAAATAAACTTCCGCACCTTTAGAACGAGGATCATATGTCATAATCGATTGTCCATGGGATGGTGCTTCACTCAAGCGTACATTCCGCGGAATAATCGTACGATATACCTTCTCTTGAAAATACTTTTTAACTTCTTCAATAACCTGGATTCCAAGGTTTGTCCGAGCATCCAGCATGGTGAGAAGGACACCTTCAATTTTAAGCGATGTATTCAGATGTTTTTGTACCAGACGCACAGAATTAAGAAGTTGGCTTAAGCCTTCCAGGGCGTAATATTCACACTGAATCGGTATGATCACGGAATCAGCCGCAGTTAATGAATTAATTGTTAATATCCCCAAAGATGGAGGGCAGTCGATCAGAACATAATCATAATTAGCCTTCACGAGTTGAAGCGATTTTTTCAAACGAAGCTCCCGTGAAATGGTAGGAACCAATTCAATTTCCGCGCCTGCCAGCTGTATGGTTGCCGGAATAATATGCAGTCCTTCGACCTGTGTCTCAAGAATCGCTTCCTTGGGATGAACTTCATTGATGATGACATCATAAATGCAATTGGCAACATCAGCTTTATTCACACCCACTCCACTCGTGGTATTGCCTTGCGGGTCAATATCCACAAGCAGCACTCTTTTACCGAGTGAAGCCAAACCTGCACCGAGATTGACGGAGGTTGTAGTCTTCCCTACTCCGCCCTTTTGATTTGCTATGGCAATGATTTTGGACACTCAATTTCACCTCATTGTGTATGAAAACTCATCTTGTAGGTCACGGGATTATGTTATACAGCAAAACAATTGGCTGCATATATCCTGGAAGAAACATCATAGATGAGACAACCATCCAGATCCGTCTTTCCAGATACAAGCTGAAACGGCTTCGCCCTGCACGAGTGCATTTTTCCTTGCGAAAGGAAATCCTGAGCCTGGAACCACAAGCATCAATTTTCTCATCATTATTTGCTTAAAAGCGGCTATACAGCAAAATGCAAACCGCTCCTTCCCCTCTATGCGGGGCTTAACAGAAGCCGTTTGCTCCTATACCATCGGCCAAAAAAAGCGGCCTTACGAGCCGCAGCTGCAACATGTATTAACGCTTGGGAATTTGGATCACGATTTCGTAATGGTCTTCCCGATCATTTTCTGTCGTTTTAATAGACAACCCGGAGTCAGAAACCATATCAATGGATTGACGGATTGTATTCAACGCCAAACGTACATCTTTAGTAAAAGAAATACGTTTAGACTTCTTGATCTTAGATGCTTCTTTATAGTAAGCAACTCTTGCTTCCGTTTGTTTAACATTCAGTTCTTTGGAGATTACTTCAGATAGCAGCTTAAGCTGCAGCTCTTTGGTATCCAGAGACAGCAGTGCACGCGCATGCCGTTCTGTAATCTTACGCTCCATAAGAGCTGTCTTCACCTCTTCAGGCAGATGAAGCAAACGGATTTTATTGGCTATGGTCGACTGGCTCTTCCCGAGACGTTGTGCGAGGCTTTCCTGAGTCAATTGATGAAGGTCGATCAGTTTCTGGTAAGCTACCGCTTCCTCAATGGATGTCAGACCTTCACGCTGCAGATTTTCAATTAGCGCGATCGAAGCAGCCTGGGAATCATTAAATTCGCGAACTATCGCAGGGATTGTTTCCATCCCCAGTTTCGTTACAGCACGCCAGCGCCGTTCTCCGGCAATGATCTCATATTTGGAATTGCGAACACGAACAACAATCGGCTGGATAACACCATGAGTTTTGATGGTCTGACATAACTCATCAATCTTCTCATCATCAAAAATCGTGCGGGGTTGATATGGACTGCTAACAATCTCTCCCACCGGAATTTGTTTCACTTCATCACCGTTGTTTCGCTCCGTCAAACCAAACAATTTAGAAAATTGTTCTTTCATTCCGTATATTACCACCTAATTTCGTAATAGCACTTTGGCAAAGCGCTTGGTCAGCATCATTCACAGCAATCGACTTGCATCGAATTCTCGAGTATTAAAATCTGCCTTTATACCGCTTTCAAGCTGCATGTTTATCCCAAAATCAACTTATAAGATAAACACATCAAGCGCCCTGCGCGCCGGTCAACCGTTACGTAAAATTGATATTATAGCCTAGCCTCAACAACTCTCTCTATTCTACCACTTTTTTTCATATAATCCTATTCTCCAAAGTCTTCTTTTTTTCCTGCTGGACACTTATTTTTTCAAGTGCCTTCAAGTCCCACGGAGCTTCATGAATTCCCGCTTTTAACCAAATTTGTGGAGTGAATTACGTTAGAAAATATGGAATACAGGGCATTCCAATGAGTACTTTTAAGTTTAACTTGAAATAGGAAAGGGAAGCATCTCTTTTTCCAGAATAGTGCAACCATTTCAATTCTCCCTTAGAGTAACTAAGAGTGGATTGAATTAAGTTGATTGCCCATAAAAAAGAAGAATGTTTCACGTGAAACATTCCTCTTTATCTCTTTTTCTATGAAACTCAGAAAACAATTTCAATTCATTAGTAACACTTCAATCATTATAACGGTGTTTTAAGAGCCGTTCCTGCTTTTCGGGGATATTTCCGTGGTGTCGGGCCTGTTTTATCAATAATGATAATATGACGTTCTGATTCTTCAACAGGGAGCACAAAATTTTCAACACGATTAAGTTTGCCCTTTAACTCTTTCAAACTGTGGGAAGCTTCCTTCACTTCCAGCTCAGGATTGCTTCCCTTCATCGCTGCAAATACACCGCCCACCTTAACATAAGGAAGACAGAATTCATTCAGCACCGCGAGCTTGGCGACAGCTCGGGCAGTGACCAGATCATAGCTGTCGCGGTGGCCCGGTTTCTGTGCCCAATCCTCTGCGCGCCCGTGCAGGAGTTCAACATGCTCAAGTCCAGTCTCTTGCACGATATGCTTCAGAAAGTTAATTCGCTTGTTTAATGAGTCAATGATGGTCAGTTTAAGATGAGGGAAACATATTTTAAGCGGAATTCCAGGGAACCCAGCACCTGAGCCGATATCAGCCATTGTCCTAATATTTTTGATATCCACATAGAATGCAAGGGTAATAGAATCATAAAAATGCTTGGTATAGACCTGTTCCCGATCTGTAATGCCGGTGAGATTCATTTTTTCATTCCAAAGCACCAGCTCTTTAAAATACGTTTCGAACTGATCTAACTGAGAATGACTAATCTCAATTCCCTTTTCAAGCAGACGCTGAGTAAATGCCTCTTGTATATGATCCATATATTAACCTCTTGCGGCTGTTACCCGGTTATAATGCTCCAGATAAACCAGCAGAATCGAAATATCCGCAGGCGTTACCCCCGATATGCGGGAAGCCTGACCAATTGAAATGGGACGGATACTTGATAGTTTCTGCCGAGCCTCAATAGCTATGCCTTCAATTTCATTGTAATCAATCGTATCCGGAATCTTCTTCTTATCCATCTTTTTCAAACGTTCCACATGAATAAGCTGCTTCTCGATATAACCGGCATATTTAATTTGTATCTCCACTTGTTCCTTCATTTCTTCTGTCAGGTCATATGGAGATGGCGAGATTTCTTCAATATGGTCATGGCTAATTTCCGGACGACGCAGAATGGTAAGCAGATTACTTCCATCCTGAATAGGTGCAGATCCATGCCGTTCAAGCATTTCGTTTACATGCGATGGCCCTACCTTAGCTGCATGCAAGCGTTCGATCTCCTGCTCTACCTTCTCCTTCTTATCGAGGAATCTGGCAAAACGTTCATCGGAAATCAGACCGATCTCATGTCCAATTGGTGTTAAGCGTACATCTGCATTGTCATGACGCAAAAGCAAGCGGTATTCTGCACGTGACGTGAGTAAGCGGTAAGGCTCATTGGTACCCTTCGTAACCAGATCATCGATCAGAACACCGATATATCCCTGCGAACGATCGAGAACGACTGGCTCTTTGCCTTGTACCCGACGTGCTGCATTAATGCCCGCCATGATTCCCTGTCCGGCAGCCTCTTCATAACCGGAAGTACCATTGATTTGCCCTGCTGTGAATAATCCCGGAATCATTTTAGTTTCAAGCGAAGGCCATAATTGAGTTGGAACGACAGCATCATATTCAATCGCGTAGCCGTTACGCATCATCTCAACCTTTTCAAGACCCGGAATGGAACGAAGCATCGCAAGCTGGACATCCTCCGGCATACTGGTGGAGAGTCCTTGGACATAATATTCAGACGTATTCTTGCCTTCCGGCTCCAGGAAAATCTGATGTTTCGGCTTGTCGCTGAAGCGAACAATTTTATCCTCAATGGATGGGCAGTACCGTGGTCCTGTTCCTTCAATGATTCCGGAGAACATCGGAGCCCGGTGGAGATTCGCATTAATAATCTGATGCGTTTCCAGGGAGGTGTATGTCAGCCAGCAAGGAAGCTGTTCGTTATCGGAACTCTTCGTCTCATAAGAGAAGAACTTCGGCTTATCATCTCCAGGCTGAATTTCCGTTTTTGAAAAGTCTATGGTTGATTTATGAACACGCGGAGGTGTGCCGGTTTTGAATCGAACGAGGTCAAAGCCAAGCTGACGCAAATTTTCAGCCAGCTTAATCGAAGGCTGCTGATTATTCGGACCGCTCTCATACGTCATTTCACCCATAATTACTTTGCCGCGCAGATAGGTACCTGTGGTCAAAACGACCGATTTACCTCTATAGGCGCTGCCTGTTTTGGTAATCACGCCAACGCATACACCATCTTCTACAATCAGCTCCTCAACCATACCTTGACGCATGGTGAGATTCGGTTCCATTTCCATCGTTTCCTTCATGGTGTGCTGATACAGGAATTTATCCGCTTGAGCACGCAGGGCATGGACAGCCGGCCCCTTCCCCGTGTTCAGCATGCGCATTTGAATATAAGTCTTGTCAATATTCCGACCCATTTCCCCGCCCAATGCATCAATCTCACGAACCACATGGCCTTTCGCCGGTCCGCCAATCGAAGGATTGCAGGGCATAAAAGCAACCATATCCAAATTTATCGTAATCATCAGCGTGCTGCTTCCCATTCGGGCTGCAGCGAGGGCAGCTTCACAGCCGGCATGACCCGCACCGATGACAATCACATCATAGCTGCCGCCATCAAAACTCATGAATAAAACCTCCTTTAATTTTTAAAAGTGAATCTATATAAGTCATTCCTTATTTGCCTAAACAGAACTGCGAGAAAATCTGATCCAGCAGGGTATCCGATGCCGTATCTCCAATGATCTCACCCAGCTGCTCCCAAGCGAGCCGCACATCAATCTGAATCATATCGATTGGGATAAACTGCTCGGCCGCATCATAGGCATCCTGCAGCGACTTGATTGCCTTCTTGAGCAGTGCAATATGACGCACGTTACTGACATACGTCAGATCCCCGGACTCAATACTTCCACTGAAAAACAGCTCTGAAATCGCAGCTTCCAGCGCATCGATCCCCTCTTGAGTCTTCACAGACATAGGTACGATCAATTCCTCCGCATAATAACGCGAAAGGACATCCTTATCAAGCTTTGGAGGTAAGTCCATTTTATTCATAATAACAATCGATTGTCTACCGCGGATTTGTTCCATTAATGCCAATTCGTCTTCATGCAGCGGCTCGTTTGCATTCAAAACAAGCAAAATCAAGTCGGCCTCTGTCACCGCATGTTTAGAGCGCTCCACACCGATCTTCTCAACGACATCCATGGTTTCCCGGATACCGGCAGTATCCAGCAGCTTCAACGGAATATTATTAATTGTAACGAATTCCTCTATCACATCCCGTGTTGTTCCCGGAATATCCGTTACAATTGCGCGGTTCGTATGAGCCAGGGCATTAAGCAGTGAGGACTTCCCAACATTCGGCCGTCCAATGATAGCTGTGTTAATGCCTTCACGCAGAATCTTCCCCTGCTCTGCTGTCTTCAGCAGCTTCGTGATGCCCTGCATAACCTCTGTGCTTTTTTCCTTAATAAAATCGGCTGTGAGGGACTCTACATCATGCTCCGGGTAATCGATATTCACTTCGATATGGGCCATCGTCTCCACCAGCGTATGACGCAGCTGTCCGATCTGGTCGGATAAGGCTCCTTCTACCTGCTTTAATGCCACGGAGAAGGCCTTGTCAGATTTGGAACGAATCAAATCTATAACTGCTTCGGCTTGGGATAAATCAATACGCCCATTTAAAAAGGCCCGCTTGGTGAATTCGCCGGGTTCAGCTAAACGGATGTCCTGCTGCAGCAGCAGATCCATTACCCTTTTCACCGATATGACGCCACCATGTGTACTGATCTCTACTACATCCTCTGTCGTAAAAGAACGGGGTGCACGCATTACCGTGACGAGAACTTCCTCCACCCGCTCACCGCCATCAGGATCGATGATATGTCCATAATGGACGGTATGCGTTACCGCCTCTGTCAGCTTGGTTTTACTATGAAAAATCTTCTCCACTTCGGCGATGGATTCAGGACCGCTCACACGGATAACCGCGATGCCTGCCTCCCCCACTGCCGTCGAAATGGCTGCTATTGTATCGCTAAGCAACATCTTCACCTCTTTTTCCTGCTGTCATTTTCATCTGCATGTTCCATCACTTATTCACTTATCTCTATCCTATCCAGTTCGAGAAAAGCAATGACTTCAAGTACGAATGAACAGCTCCTTATCTACGAAAAAAGCAATGACTTCATCAGCTATGAAAGCTGAGTAAAGTCATTGCACATCATGTCTCATCTCAGGATTAGAACAATCCCATTTACTTTAATGTAATGACGATACGCCGGTTTGGCTCTTCCCCTTTGCTGTATGTCTTCACCTGCGGGTGATCCTGCAGCTTGGAGTGAATTACCTTCCGTTCCTGCGGTGACATCGGCTCAAGGACAACCTCCTTGTGCGAACGAATCACACGGCCCGCCAGGCGGTCCGCCAATTCCTCCAGCGTTTTCTTACGGCGCTCACGGAAATTCTCAGCATCCAGCACGATACGGATGTAGCTGTCCGCATAACGGTTGGCCACGATGTTGGCCAGATATTGCAGTGCATCCAGGGTCTGTCCCCTTCTGCCAATGATCAGTCCCAAATCGGGTCCGAATATATGAAGCGTCGTTACATCCTTGGTGTGCTGCACGTCTACGGTGACGTCCAGTCCCATACTTTTACCGACATCTATGATAAACTGAACGGCTTCATCATAGGGATCAAGCTCGGATTTCTTTTCTTCGGCCACCGGCGAAACCGGATCTAATGGCAATGTTGATGCCGTCTTGACTGGCATGGATGGAGGCACAGGCAGCAGTGTTAGCTCAACCTTTGCTTCCTTGACACCAATCAGTCCCAGGAATCCTTTTGACGGCTGCGATACTATATTGACCGTAACACGGTCCTGACTTACCCCGAGCTGGGACAGCCCTTGTCTTACAGCTTCTTCAACGGTTTTTCCTGATGCGACGACTTTGCTCATTTAGATTTTTTAGCCTCCTTTTTACCTTTTCCCGCGTTGCCTTTGTTACCTTTACTGCCTTGGCTGTTGTTCTTTCCACCCTTGCCGTTACCGCCACCGGCGGAAGACACGGCCGCTACATTGGCAACGGGCTTGTGGTTGCGGTATAAGAAATAGTTCTGAATGATCGTGTACAAGTTACTGAAGAACCAATACAGTGGCAGTGCGGATGGGAACTGGTACGACATGAAGAAGATCAGTACCGGGTACACCATCATCATGAACTGCATAGCCCCCTGCTGCGGGCTCGGGTTCATCTTCATCATCATTCTGGATTGCAGGAATGTCGTTGCTGCAGCAAGCAGCGGCAGTACAAACGTATGGTCCGGCTTACCGAGCTGGAGCCATAGGAATGAATGTTCATACAAATATTTATTGTGAATAATCGAATTATAGAGAGCGATAAATACAGGCATCTGAACGATCAGCGGCAGACAGCCCGCCATCGGATTGACCTTGTTCTCCTGGAACAAGCGCATCGTTTCCTGCTGCTGCTTCTCCGGATTATCTTTATACTTTTCTTTGATTTTGGCAAGCTCAGGCTGAACAGCCTGCATGGCTCTAGAGCTGCGAACCTGTTTGATCGATAGCGGCAAAATAATCGTCCGCACGATAATCACCATCACGAGGACGGCTAGTCCATACTCACCATTAAACCAATGTGCAAACGTATCCAGTGCATACGAGAAATAATAAACAACATTTTTCTGCCAGAAACTACCGGTGGCTCTCATATCTTCTGTAGTATAGGTTACCGAATTGGAACCGCATGCCGTAAGAACCGTCATGGCAACAAGCATGACAGCAATGAGGAGGATCCATTTCCTGCCTCGTCTCGTCTTGAATAGCGACACTTCATAACCCCTCTCTGAACACTTCCGTTCAACGTAAATCATAACATAATTAATTGGACAAAGAAACCAACTTTCACCGTCCCGGAGGCCGCAGTAATGATGCTTTCCGCAGCACGTGGAGGATGCTCTTTTCCAAATCCTTATAAGGCATATCCAGGGCACCTTTGCGGACAATAAAAACAAGATCCACATGCTCAATCAGCCGATCCTCTTGATGACGGACAATCTCTTTGACGAGTCGGCGCATTCGGTTGCGGACAACCGCATTGCCAACCTTTTTACTGACGGAAATCCCCACTCGAAATTTCTCTACCTCTTTTTTGCGGAACCAGTACACGACAAATTGATGGTTCGCAAAAGACTTCCCATGACGATATACGCGGCTGAAGTCCGCTCGGTTTCGTAAACGTAAACTTTTGTGCAACCGTATCCCCTGCCTGCCCATCCGCCCTCTTTATTCAAGCGGTCATTTATTTAAAGCATTCTCAACATAAAAAAGATATTTGAAATTTTTACTTCATATAATATAAGGAAGCTTCATAAAACAGTATCGACATCCCTTAGTCATCATAAACCACCGGATATCCTATACACTCTTCCCTCTTTTTACTCTCCTGGAAACCAATCTATAGCTCAAAACGCAGAAAAAGACATCGCAAACCTGCAAAATTGAAGAAAAAAAGACCACCGCAGTGGTCTTCATGCACGAAATTTACGCACTCAATACTTTTCTGCCTTTCAGGCGACGAGCTGCCAGCACTTTACGGCCGTTTTTCGTGCTCATTCTTTTCCGGAAACCATGAACCTTTTTGCGTTTGCTCACATTCGGTCTAAATGTCGGTCTCATGTATTGCACACCCCCTTACAGGATCTCATAACCTTTATGGTTAAATTCATTTTCATTTACACAGAAAATGCCTTTTTACATTTAACCACGCCATAGCCTAAAAGTCAACTGATCCCTTCCCTCATTATATATCAAATTTTCAAGCAAAGGGACGATCCTCCCTCATTTTATCCATTTTCACCATTCCTATATATAAGAAAATTCACATTTTACGCTTCTGGCACATCCCTCTGATGGTTCAAAGAGTTTTCCACAGGCAAGGCGAAATGTTCACTCTTTAAATCCACAGATCGCACTTATCCACTTGTTCACAAAAATCGTCGAACCTTTCTATTTTCCGGCACAAGCTGTGCACAACTAATTTGGAAATTTTAAGGATGCTGTCGAAACTTAAACAAATTATAAACAATATATAGTATTGTGAATAATATTTATACACAACTTATTGAATTTGTGGATAAAATGGACGCATACATTGATAAAAAGGGATTCTTTTGCTATGATTATATTACTTTTGGATGTGAATATCTGTTTTCACCCTCAATATTATCAACAAGCTGTGGATAAACTTGTGAACAATTTTTATTTGTCCACTTTTTTTTATTTTCTCCTTCCGTGAAACTGGGGATAAAATTCAGCAGCATTCATTTTTTTTCGACAATTCCACTCAAGTAGCGGAGGCCAAGGCCGCATTTGGAAGATTTAAAGGAGTGACAGTCTGTGGACAGCCATACTTCCGAATTATGGCAGCAAATCCTATCAATTATTCATACCAAGCTCAGCAAGCCAAGCTTCGACACCTGGTTTAAAGCAACGAAAGCAATCCAAATGAGTGACCACTCCATTGTCATTTCCGCGCCTACGACTTTTGCTGTTGAATGGTTGGAAAGCCGCTATACCAAACTCGTCAGTTCGACGATCTTTGAAGTGCTTGGCAAACAGGTTGACGTGAGATTCGTCATCGAAGAGAACAAGCCTGCAGAAGTCGTTCCCCAGCAGCCCACTCCAATGCCTCAGGTGACCCAAGAAGAAGCATTTACTCATATGCTGAATCCCAAATACACCTTTGATACGTTCGTTATTGGATCCGGGAACCGGTTTGCCCATGCGGCATCGCTCGCCGTCGCCGAGGCGCCGGCAAAAGCTTACAATCCTTTATTTTTATATGGGGGAGTAGGACTGGGAAAAACACACTTGATGCACGCGATTGGCCATTACATCCTGGAGCACAATCCTGCAAGCCGTGTCGTGTATATTTCTTCCGAGAAATTCACGAATGAATTCATTAATTCCATCCGCGATAACCGTGCGGAAAGCTTCCGAAACAAGTATCGCAATGTGGATATACTACTGATTGACGACATTCAATTCCTTGCTGGGAAAGAATCGACTCAGGAGGAATTTTTCCATACATTCAACGCGCTGCATGAGGAACAAAAGCAAATTATCATTTCCAGTGATAGACCGCCAAAGGAAATTCCAACGCTCGAAGACCGGCTAAGATCCCGCTTTGAATGGGGACTAATTACCGATATTCAGCCGCCGGATTTGGAAACGCGAATCGCCATTCTACGGAAAAAAGCGAAGGCCGAAAATCTCGATATCCCGAACGAAGCCATGATGTATATCGCCAATCAGATCGATACCAACATCCGTGAACTTGAGGGTGCCTTGATCCGGGTCGTCGCCTATTCGTCGCTTACCAATCAGGATGTCACTACGCATCTGGCTGCCGAAGCGCTGAAGGATATCATTCCTTCCAGCCGACCAAGAATGATCACGATTCAGGACATTCAGCAAAAGGTTGGGGAATACTATAATTTGAAACTCGAGGATTTTAAGGCACGCAAACGGACAAAAGCCGTTGCCTTCCCGCGTCAAATTGCCATGTATCTCTCGCGCGAGCTGACGGATTTTTCCCTGCCCAAAATTGGGGAAGCTTTCGGAGGCCGGGACCACACTACGGTGATCCATGCGCATGAGAAAATAACCCAATCGCTTAAGAATGATCAGGATCTCTATAAAGTGGTCAATAATATTACAGAAAAAATCAAAAATCCAACCTGAACAAGTTCAAAGCCTATGCACAATCTATACACATGTGGATAGGCTTCATTTTATTGGACTTGTCGGGCTTATCCACATATTCAGTGCCCCTACTGCTATTACTATTATTTAAAATATATAAATATATATCATAAGAGCTGCGCACAGCGAGTTCCAAAAGCCTACTCGCCATCAGCCCGAAATTCCTGCTAGGAGTGAAAAGATGAAGATCAACATCCTTAAAAATGTCCTTAACGAATCCATTCAGCATGTATCCAAGGCCATATCCAGCCGTACAACCATTCCGATCCTCGGTGGTATTAAATTGGATGTGACACATCAGGGCGTCACTTTAACCGCCAGCGACACGGATATCTCTATCCAGTCGTTTATTCCTGCAGAGGATGACAACCGGACAATCGTTCAGGTAGAACAAACCGGCAGCGTCGTACTGCCTGCCAAATTCTTTGTGGAAATTATCAAAAAGCTTCCTTCCCAAGAAGTCCAAATGGAGGTTAAAGAGAATTTCCAAACCTTTATCTCTTCCGGTGCCACAGAAATTCAGATGGTAGGCCTTGATCCCGAGGAATTCCCTGTACTTCCTGACATCGAAGGCAATCAGACCATTTCCATTCCGGGTGTACTGCTGAAGAACATGATACGTCAGACGGTATTTGCGATTTCCACCCAGGAAACGACACCGATTTTGACAGGCGTTCTTTGGAACCTGGAGAATAATGACTTGAAATTTACCGCTACAGACCGCCACCGTCTTGCGACACGCTCAGCCCATATGGACGGAACGGAAGAAGTGAAATTCGGCAATGTCGTTATTGCTGGTAAAACACTTAACGAACTGAGCAAGATCGTTCCCGATCAAAATGCTTTGGTGGATATTGTCGTAGCGGACAATCAGGTTCTGTTCAAACTGGACCGTGTGTTATTCTATTCCCGTATACTGGACGGTATTTATCCGGATACTTCTAGAATTATTCCGACAAGCTACAAAACAGAACTCGTTTTGGACACAAAAAAATTAAGTGAATCGATTGATCGCGCTTATTTGCTGTCCCGTGAAGAAAAAACGAATATTGTACGTCTGCAAACCATGGAAAATGGGGGCATAGAGATTTCCTCCAGCTCGTCCGAGCTTGGAAAGGTTCGCGAAGAACTGGAAGTTATTGATTTTAAAGGGGAGCCGCTGCGTATTTCCTTTAACTCCAAATATATGCTGGATGTGCTGAAAATCGTGGAAAGCGAGCAGCTGATGATCGCCTTTACCGGCATGATGAGTCCCATTATCTTAAAACCGATGGATGACAGCCAAAGCTCGTACATCATTCTTCCTTACCGGACCACGAACTAAAATAGCATCTTGAACTTATGCACAGGAAGGGCGTTACCGATGAACGAAATAGTTATCCACAGTGAATATATTAAGCTTGATCAATTTTTAAAACTGGCAAATTGCGTATCCACAGGCGGAATGGCAAAGGCTCTGCTGCAAGAAGGCCAGGTTCTTGTGAACGGTGAAACTGAGGAACGCCGCGGACGCAAGCTGTATCCCGGCGATCAGATAAAAGTGGAAGACTGCGGTGAATTTACGGTGGCCCGCCAGTCCTGATATGCCCCTCTCGAAGCCGCAGCTATAAGTGGCGTTTGGCAGGAGATGAGGAGGAAGCACAGTGTTTGTAAAAAGCATCAGTCTGCAGCATTATCGTAACTATGAGGCGCTGCAGCTGGAATCGTTCGGCGATGTCAACCTGCTGATCGGGCAGAACGCCCAGGGGAAAACCAATCTGCTGGAGGCGATCTTTGTCCTCGCGCTGACCAAAAGCCACCGCACCTCAAGAGACCGGGAGCTGATCTCTTTTCAGGATAAAAATGCGCATCTGTCAGCGGTCGTGGAGAAAAAGTACGGGCCGCTGACGCTCGACCTGAATTTATCCCCACAGGGGAAGAAGGCAAAAATCAATGGCCTCGAGCAGCGTAAGCTGAGTGATTTTATCGGATCGCTGAATGTGGTGATGTTTGCGCCTGAGGATCTGGAAATTGTGAAGGGAACGCCTGGTGTGCGCCGGCGTTTTCTTGATATGGAAATCGGCCAGGTTCAACCCGGGTACCTGTATCATCTGCAGCAGTATCAAAAGGTATTGAATCAGCGTAATAATTTACTCAAGCAAATGTGGGGTAAAGACAAGCCGCAGCAAGGGCTCTTGGAAGTATGGAATCAGCAGCTGGCAGAGCATGGTGTTAAAATAATAAAAAAGAGGAAACAATTCATAGTAAAGCTGCAACGATGGGCAGAAACCATCCACCATGGCATTACGAACGGCAGCGAAGACCTGAAGCTTGTCTATCTTCCGTCGTTTGGTGAAGAGGTGGAGGAAGATGAAGCTTATCTTTTTGAACAATTTATGTTAAAATTATCACAACTGAAGGATCAGGAGCTTCGGCGCGGTATGACACTTGCCGGGCCTCATCGTGATGATTTGGCCTTTTACATCAATGGCAGGGAAGTTCATACCTACGGATCTCAGGGACAGCAGCGCACGACGGCACTGTCTCTCAAACTGGCGGAAATTGAACTGATTCAGGAAGAGATCGGAGAGTATCCTGTATTGCTTCTGGATGATGTGCTATCTGAACTTGACCCTTACCGCCAAACACAGCTGATCGAGACATTTCAGAGCAAGGTACAAACCTTTATTACCGCGACTGGGGTCGAGAGCCTGAATGTGGATAAACTGAAGAAGGCCAATATTTATCAAGTCCATGATGGACACGTTGGTTCTTAAGGAGTTGGGACTATGTATATTCATCTAGGCGGTGAAAGAATTATCCGATCCGCGGAATTGGTCGCTATTTTTGACATATCGATTGAGAAATCCTCGAAAATATCGAAGCAGTTTGCCAGCCACGCCTGTCAGCAAAAGAATGTGGAATATATCGGCGAAGAGGAAGCCAAGTCCATCGTCGTGACGAAAAGCACTGTCTATTACTCCCCGATTTCCTCATCCACACTCAAGAAGCGGGCAAAGGTGTTCGTGGCCAACGCTTGACATACAAGAATCACGTTTGTTTTCAAACCATTTGGATTCGTAACAGCAGATATAGAATTTATAGAAGTAGGTGACAGGCATGTCTATGAATCAACCGCAATATGATGAGAGTCAGATTCAGGTTCTGGAGGGTCTGGAAGCCGTCCGTAAACGTCCTGGTATGTATATCGGATCTACCAGCGCCAAAGGTCTTCACCATTTGGTATGGGAAGTGGTGGACAACAGTATCGACGAAGCTATGGCCGGCATATGTGATCATATCGAGGTCATCGTTCATAAGGATAACAGCATCACGGTTATTGATAATGGACGGGGTATTCCGGTCGGTGAGAATGCCAAGCTGAAAAAATCCACCCTGGAAGTCGTTATGACCGTTCTGCATGCAGGCGGTAAGTTTGGCGGCGGGGGATACAAGGTTTCCGGCGGTTTGCATGGCGTGGGCGTCTCTGTCGTTAACGCACTTTCGTCCAAGGTTGTTGTACAGGTCAGACGTGATGGTCATGTGTATCAACAGGAATATCATCGCGGCGCTCCACAGTATGATATTAAAATTGTCGGTGATTCTGATGATCATGGAACGACCGTTACATTCCTGCCGGATCCGGAAATATTCACAGAAACGACTGAATATGATTACAATACGCTGCTGACACGGATCAGAGAGCTGGCATTCTTGAATAAGGGCATTGCATTGACACTGACCGATGAACGGACAGGAGCCTCGAACTATTTCAAATACGAAGGCGGCATTATTGAATACGTCAAATATTTGAACGAGAAGAAAGAGGCGCTTCATGAGCAGCCGATTTACGTTGAAGGCTCACGCGACATGATCCAGGTCGAAATCGCGCTGCAGTACAATGACAGCTATACCGAAAATATTTATTCCTTTGCCAATAACATCAACACGCATGAAGGCGGTACGCATGAATCTGGCTTCAAGAGCGCATTAACACGTATCATCAATGACTATGCCCGCAAGAGCGGCATGATTAAGGATAGTAATGCCAACTTGTCCGGTGATGATGTTCGTGAAGGCTTAACGGCGATTATTTCCGTCAAAATTCCAGAGCCTCAGTTCGAGGGTCAGACGAAGACTAAGCTCGGTAACAGTGAAGTCCGCGGCATCGTGGAATCTCTATTTTCCGAGAAGCTCCAGGAATTTATGGGTGAGAACCCGTCTGTATCTAGACGAGTGCTGGAAAAAGCACTTCAGGCATCCCGTGCCCGTGAAGCTGCGCGTAAAGCACGCGAGTTAACGCGCCGTAAGAGCGCGCTTGAGATCAGTGCCCTGCCAGGTAAGCTTGCGGACTGCTCCTCCAAGGATGCATCTATAAGTGAGCTGTATATCGTCGAAGGTGACTCCGCTGGTGGATCCGCCAAGCAGGGACGTGACCGTCATTTCCAGGCGATCCTGCCGATTCGCGGTAAAATTCTGAACGTAGAAAAGGCCCGTCTGGACCGAATTCTGTCCAATTTGGAAATCCGCGCTATGGTAACAGCCATGGGAACAGGGATTGGCGATGAGGATTTTGAAATCAGCAAAGCCCGTTACCATAAGCTAATCATTATGACCGATGCCGATGTCGATGGAGCGCATATTCGTACATTGCTGCTGACATTCTTCTACCGGTATATGCGGCAGCTCCTTGAAGCGGGGTATGTCTATATCGCTCAGCCGCCTTTGTTCAAAATTGAGCGCAATAAAACGATTCGCTACGCAGGTTCCGAGAAAGAGCGCGATGAAATTATCGCTGAATTCGGAGAAAATGTTAAAGTTAATATTCAGCGCTACAAAGGTCTGGGCGAGATGAATCCTGAGCAGTTATGGGAAACAACCATGGATCCGGAGAGCCGGACGATGCTGCAGGTAACTATCGAGGATGCCATGCAGGCGGATATGATTTTTGACACGCTGATGGGTGACAATGTCGAGCCGCGTCGTGATTTCATTCATGAGCATGCCAGACATGTGAAGAATCTGGATATCTAATTTCGAAGTGAAACACCAAGAGGGTGCCTGTCAAGGCACCTTTTTCTTTTTGTGTGCAGCGCTTCAGGCTTTGGATTTACTGCGGATTTCCTTCCGGCGAGCCGGGAGTCGCCCATAGGCAATGGCATAGCGCTCAATCCGCCGGTATACATTTTTATCTTTGAAAAACTTTTTGAAAGGGAAGAGTGCGGGCAGCGTGTTCACTTCGAGAATCCAGGGATACAGCGTTTTGTCGATTGCGACATCCAGTCCGATCTCCTGCAGTTTGGGATAATCCTTTTGCAGTTGTCTGGCCGTGTCCACACCGAGGTTATACAAATCTTTTTCAAGCGCATTGATATGTTCCTGGGAAGCATGTTCTCTCAGTACCTCGTCCAGCATCTTAATCTTTCCGCCGCTATGGTAGTTGGTAATGATTTTATCCTTGGCCGCCACGCGTCCGATAATACCAGTCGTTTCCCAGCTGCCATATGTGTTCTTTTGCGTCAAGACTCTTAAATCAAAGGAACGCTCCTTGTATTTCAACTTGGTAATACCTTGTTGTATCAGATAAAGCTTATGCTGCGTGCGTCTGAGGATAGCGGAATGGAGATCATTGAGGTTATAAAATTCTTCGCGGCTGGTGTTAAAATGCAGGTTGTAATACTCCGGATTAGTCGGTGAGTCGTCTTGCTCGGATTGTTCAGGTGTCACCAGACGTTCCACACACATGACCCCATTACCGTAAGTGCCGATATCGGGCTTAATATATACGAGTGAATGATTATTCAGCATTTCTATCAAGGTATCATGCGAATATTTTAAGGTGAGGGGAACATAGCGTGTGATTTGCCTATTACGTAAAAGTACTTTCGTTTTAGCCCATTTGCTTGAAACACGCTGTATAGCCAATATATTTCATCCTTTCCGCGAAAGTTGAAATGAACAGGCAGCAGGGCTGCCTTGAGAGATCATCATATGGACAAAGGAATGCGCAAAACATAGGACAAGGGAGCAAATGAATGGTATAATATAAAGATGCCGTGATTTTAAAGCTCAGTCCCGAAAAAACAGCTCCTTTTGCCTATTAGTATATGTTGAGAGGAAAAAGAAGGTAGGGCGAATCCCTACAAGCAGGTAAGTTGGGCGGTTATTAGCGGAGTAAAAATCCAAACGTTTAATTGTGCTCTTTTTGTGAAAGTAATATAATAAAGATTAGTGGATTTATCGTAATTGGGATCATCGAACGGTACTGCTTTCCTCGGGTAACCGGCGGAATGCGGCATGCCGTTTTATGCTTGTATAGAACTAAAGTTCGTGCTGCACGAGGCTCTGAAACAGATTGACCTTCAAGGCTAGCAGCCACTTATCTTTAGTTTAGATTGAATATAGATGTGTTTGTAAGTGAAATGGAGGAGGGTCTTCACCATGGCGGAAGAAAAAAATCCCCAGATTAAGGAGCGGGACATTGGTGTAGAAATGCGCGAATCCTTTATGGATTATGCGATGAGCATCATTGTAAGCCGGGCTTTGCCGGATGTGCGGGATGGACTCAAGCCGGTACACCGGCGCGTGCTATATGCGATGTCTGAGCTTGGTTTGTCTCCGGATAAACCGTTCAAAAAATCGGCCAGAATCGTCGGTGAGGTCATCGGTAAGTTCCATCCGCACGGTGATGTGCCTGCATATGAGACCATGGTACGGATGGCTCAGGATTTCTCGATGCGCTATATGCTCGTCGAAGGTCACGGTAATTTTGGTTCTGTTGACGGTGATGCTCCGGCGGCTATGCGTTATACCGAAGCACGTCTCTCTAAAATTGCGCAGGAGATGCTGCGTGATATTAACAAAGAAACGATCGACTTTACTGAAAACTATGATGGCGAAGAGCTGGAGCCGGTTGTGCTGCCTGCAAGATACCCGAACCTATTGGTCAACGGTGTATCGGGTATTGCCGTCGGGATGGCCACTAATATTCCGCCGCATAACCTGGGCGAAGTCATTGATGGGGCGCTTGCCCTGATCAAGGATCCGGATCTTACTTCGCTGGATTTGATGGAATATATCAATGGACCGGATTTTCCGACAAGCGGCTATATACTTGGGCGCTCGGGAATCCGCCAAGCTTATGAAACCGGACGCGGCTCCGTAACTATGCGGGCCAAAGCGGAAATAGAGGAAAACAACAATAAAGCTCGCATTATCGTAACCGAGCTCCCTTATCAGGTGAATAAAGCACGTTTGGTTGAGAAGATTGCCGAGCTGGTGCGTGAAAAAAGAATTGATGGTATTACTGATCTGCGGGACGAATCCGACCGAAATGGTATGCGAATCGTCATTGAACTGCGCCGCGATGTGAATCCAAGCGTGATGCTGAATAACTTGTACAAACATACAGCGATGCAGTCCACCTTCGGTATCAACATGCTGGCGATTGTGAAAAATGAACCGAAAGTCTTGAGCCTGCGGGATGTCCTGCATTACTACCTGGAGCATCAGGTCGAGGTTATTCGCCGACGGACAGAATATGATCTGAAAAAAGCCGAGGCCCGTGCACATATTCTTGAAGGCTTGCGTGTGGCTTTGGATCATCTTGATGAAGTGATTTCAATTATCCGCGGTTCCCAAACAACGGATATTGCACGTGAACGTTTGATCGAGCGCTTTGGACTCAGCAATGAGCAGACCCAGGCGATTCTCGAAATGCGTTTGCAGCGTCTGACTGGACTGGAACGCGATAAGATCGAGAATGAATACCAGGAACTGATGGTCAAAATTGCAGAGTACAAAGAGATTTTGGCTAATGAGCATCTCATTCTCGAGATCATCAGTACCGAACTGCTTGAAATCAAGGAACGTTTTGCTGATGCGCGCCGGACGGAAATTACCATTGGCGAAGAAAGCATTTTGGATGAAGACCTGATTCCGCGTGAGGAAGTGGTTATCACCATCACGCATACAGGCTACATCAAACGCCTGCCGGCTAATACCTACCGCAGCCAAAAACGTGGCGGACGCGGGGTTGTGGGAATGGATACGAAGGATGAGGACTTTGTTGAGCATCTGTTTGTAACCAATTCTCACCATTACCTGATGTTCTTTACCGACAGAGGTAAGGTATACCGTCTCAAAGCGTATGAAATTCCGGAACTAGGCCGCACCGCGCGGGGAACAGCAATCATTAACCTGATTCAGATAGAACAAGGGGAAACGATAAACGCTGTTATTCCGGTAGAGGAATTTGAAAGTGATAAGTACCTGTTCTTCGTCACCCGGAGCGGTATTGTCAAAAAGACACCGCTTGAGGATTACGTGAATATCCGCAAGGGCGGGTTGATTGCAATTAATATCCGTGATGATGACGCGCTGATTGAGGTTAAATTAACCGACGGCCAGCGGGAGATGATCATGGGTACGGCACAGGGGATGTCCATCCGGTTCTCGGAAAGCGATGTACGCTCCATGGGACGCAGTGCCACCGGTGTCAAAGGCATTACATTGGATGACGATGACCAGGTCATTGGCATGGATGTTGTCGATAAAGAACTGGATACTCTGATTGTAACTGCCAAGGGCTACGGTAAACGGACACCGCTCAGCGACTACCGTTCGCAGACTCGTGGCGGTAAGGGAATCAAGACGATGAACGTGACCGAGAAGAATGGACCGGTTGTCGGCTTGAAGGTTGTAAAACCGGATGAAGATTTGATGATTATTACATCCAGCGGAACCCTGATCCGCACAAGTATTGAAGGAATCTCCATCATGGGCCGCTATACGCAGGGTGTGAAGCTGATCAACATCCGCGAAGACGACTTTGTAGCAACGGTATGCCGTGCTGATAAGAGCGATGAGCCTGAGGATGATGAGGAAGGTGCCGAGTTCGAAGAGAACGGCATCAGCCTACCTGCTGAAGGCGAGGAGCCTGCAGAAGCCACTGAAAGCGAAGCAGAAGCTGGCACGGGGGATTCTCCGGACGAAGAATAAATCATAAATTGAAAAGAGCATGGCTTTTGATTACTCAAGAGTCATGCTCTTTTTTTGTGTCTGGGTGATTAGATCAGAATGAATAATTTCCTCTGTATCATCTGATGGTGCTACTTATATCGTAAGGCAGACATTCAGTACTCGCAGCATTATAGATTGTACAGGCTTAACATACGTAATATAATGGGGTATATTGCCATATTTTATTTGTGGAAGTTAGCGAGGTAATCGTTATGGCCAGCATATCTATTTTGGAATTGAAACCCGGTATTAAGCTGTCAAAAGATGTACATACCTCCCTTGGAGGACTACTGCTGCATAAAGGCACTGTTCTGCTTCCGCGCGACTTGGATATACTGCGAGCCTTCATGGTTCAGTATGTCGAGGTTGACGTAAGTGATGCAGACGCAAGAAATGGATCAAAGCCTCCTGCTCAAAAAAGTCTATTGAATGAGAAGGCTCCAACCGAACAGGTGGTATCAAGTAAAAACTCCACGTTTCATGATGAATACGACAAATTGCTTTTGCTCGTGAAAAGCGCGAATCAATCGGTTATCGCAGCCGATCTGCCGATCTATGAGCTGCGCAACCAGTTGGAAGCGACAATTGTGCATATCAAGGAATATAATCCTTTGATGTTCACCCCAAGATCAATGAATGAGTATGATTACATTTACCATAACGCCGTATTATGCGCGCTCTCTTCTTATCTGCTGTCCAAGTGGAGCGGGCTTCAGCAAAAGGATTGGATGCAGGCCGCCTTTGCCGGTTTATTTCATGACATTGGCAATACCAAGGTGGATCCGGCAATATTATTCAAGCCGCAGCCGCTGTCCGCTGCAGAGTCTGAGGAAATGCGCAGACACACGACTTATGGCTACCAGATACTTAAGAATGTAACAGCTATCAATGAAGGGGTCCGGCTTACCGCGCTTCAGCATCATGAAAAAGTGGATGGCTCGGGATATCCGCTGCGTCTTGATGGAAGTAAGATTCATGTCTATGCCAAAATCGTCGGCATTACAGACATTTTTCACGCCATGACACTCAACCGTATTTACCGGAAGTCTCAGTCTCCATATTTAGTGTTAGAGCAGATTCACTCTGAGGCGTTCGGGAAACTTGATCCTGCGTTGGTTCAAACCTTTATTCAAAAGGCGACTGAATTTCATAACGGTACGATGGTTCGTCTCAGTAATGATCAGGTCGGTGAAGTTGTCTTTACAGACCGCAATAATCCGACACGGCCTATGGTTTCCGTAGCAGGAGAGATTGTTAATCTGGTACAGCAAAGACATCTTTATATTGATGAAGTGATATCTTCAAATTAAATAGTTGACTTAGTTAATAAAGCTGTGTTATATTATTTCTTGTCCTTCTGAGGGCGAGATTCAATAGAATGCAGCTTTCAATAACGCTTCAAAAAAAAGCTTGCATTTAAACGAAAGACATGATATATTATAAGAGTTGCTGCTGAGCTAACTGAGCGGCTTCGAAAACGAAAGAATTTGATCTTTGAAAACTGAACAACGAGTGAGATACAGGCTTTGCTTGCAAAGCCGAAACGCGAAATCATCGGGTTCCAGCCTTCTGGCTGAATCGATGGTGGAGCACAAATGAGATTTAATCTCGTCAGTTTCAAAATGAGCTATCAACTTTCTTGGAGAGTTTGATCCTGGCTCAGGACGAACGCTGGCGGCGTGCCTAATACATGCAAGTCGAGCGGAGTTGATGAGAAGCTTGCTTCTCTGATACTTAGCGGCGGACGGGTGAGTAACACGTAGGCAACCTGCCTGTAAGACTGGGATAACTACCGGAAACGGTAGCTAATACCGGATAATTTATTTCTTCTCCTGAAGAGATAATGAAAGACGGAGCAATCTGTCACTTACAGATGGGCCTGCGGCGCATTAGCTAGTTGGTGGGGTAACGGCTCACCAAGGCGACGATGCGTAGCCGACCTGAGAGGGTGAACGGCCACACTGGGACTGAGACACGGCCCAGACTCCTACGGGAGGC